>NZ_JBEAIG010000051.1:0-170137 GCF_040064575.1 Klebsiella sp. CN_Kp106
CCGGCCCGCAGACAGCGGTGGACTGGTAGCCCGGTCAGCGCAGCGCCACCGGGAATAAATCAATGCCTACAGCAGGGCCAGCAGAAATATGACTTCGCCCAGCTCAATCGCCGCGCCTAATGTGTCACCGGTTTGCCCGCCCAGGGTACGCTTCAGCGCCTGACCCAGCGCCCAAACCAGCACCAGAGTGATAAGCGCCGCCCGCAGACCGTTGACCCCGAGCAGCAGCGTCGCCAGCGCCAGCGCGATCCCCATGGTAATCAGCATCTGCCGCAGCGTGATTTTGCCGATAAATAAGTTGCCCAGCCCCTCTTCCCGGGCGTAGCGCTGACGATACATCAGCAGCACCGCCATACCGCGGCCGACGGCGCAGGCGGCAGCCAGCACGGCAAGCGCCGACGTGCCGCGCAGCGCCACTTCGCTGACCACCAGCACTTTGGCAACCAGCACAAAAATCAGCGCCAGCCCGCCGTGAGTGCCCAGCCGACTGTCGCGCATGATTTCCAGCATCCGCTCGCGGCGGCGGGCGGAAAAGATGCCATCGCAGGTATCCGCCAGCCCATCAAGATGGAACCCGCCGGTCAACAGCGCCAGCGCCAGCACGCCGAGCAGCGCGGCGAGCGGGCCGCCGCACCACGGCTGCAGCAGCATCACAACGGCGCCAGCAATCGCCCCCAGCAGCAGCCCCACCAGGGGAAATGTAATGATACTGCGTTGATATTGTTCAATTTCCAGCCCCTGGGATAAACGCGCCGGGACCGGCAGGCGGCTGATAAATGATAATGCGGCAAAAAAAGACTTAATCATTGAGTGATGACTCCTGTCGATAAACCCCGCGGCAGCGGTTATTCACGCCCGCCACCGACCGTGACCTGACTTATCCGCGCGGCTGCCGCGCGGAGAAAGCCTGCCCGCGTTCTTCCAGCCGCCAGTGGGCAAGCCGGGTATCACGGTGGTGTTGAATGCGCGCGGCCATTTGGTTGTCGGAGAGCCGGGAGGTAGCGATGAAGATCGCCGAAACGAAAGAGTTGAGTAAAGATTCGGCGTCACGGCGTTGGCCGCTAAGCGCGTCGCCGGTCATCAGTATCATCGCGGCGGCACCTGTTGCAGGGACAGCATGAGATAAACCCTTCCGATATCAATATGTTTACGGCGGAAGTATACCAAATTCCTGGGTAAAGGTTCAGCGTCGCACGGGCGTTTTTGCTAAGGAACTGTGAGGTCACGCAAGAGGAAGAAGAGGAACTCCGGCAGCGAGCGCCGCCGGAGCGCATTAACGGGGCTTACTCGGCAGATTTATCTTCGACTTTCGCTTCGCCCATCGCTTTCAGCTTTTTAGAGATATCGCGACGTTCTTTGGAGATCTCGGCGTTTTTGATGATGTAATCGTCAACGCGATCTTCGTAATCGCTCTTCATGCTGGCGATGATGCCCTGAATAGCTTCAACGCTCATGCCCGGCTTGATGTAGTCGCTCAGGTTGTCCAGCAGCAGTACGCGCTTCTGGTTATCACGGATCTTTTTCTCAACGTCCTGAATTTCACGCTGCAGTTTGTTCTTACGACGGTACAGGCGAACAAACTCCAGTACGTCCTGGAAAGAAGGCTTAGTTGTTTCCATTTTTATACCCCTAATATTTGAGATTCGGATTCGCTAAAGCGACTGCTACATAGGGCTAACATAACTGTTAGCAGCCGCTGATGACAATGTTTTTTCCTTTGCCGTTATCATAACCCTAAACGCTGCTGAATCGAAGCAAGCGATGGAAAAACCACGTGAGTCTGGTCTTTATTTACGCAACGCACGGCAGATTAAATGCGACAGCAGTTCGAGCTGGCGCGCCAGCTCGATAGTTAACCAGACATAACCGTGAATGGGCGTTTCGGAGAAATTGTCGTCCTGCTGCTCTTTGATGAGCTGGCGCAGTTCGGCCACAATTTCGTTGAGCTTTTCATTGTTGGCAAGAATCGGCTGCGGATTGCCCTCATACAATGCGTGGGCGATAGTCAGCAATGTTTGCTGGGTCATTTGCTGGGTTTCGCGCAGCGTATGGGCGTTAAGCATCACGAAGTGGCCGGGACGCGACGCCCAGTAGGCGTTGATTTGCAGCTCCAGCATGCACACCAGGTTACGGCTGACGGTCTGGATCGCCTCAAAGATGGCCTTCTGGATATGCGTCTCTTTGCTGGCGGGGGTAATTAATCCGCGCATTTTCACCACGTCGTTAAGCACCTTCTGCATATGCTTTTCCAGACGCGGACGCTCAACGAGGTTCGGCGAGAAGCCCGCCTGATACAAACGGTTGAAGGCGGTGACGTAGCTGGCCATCTGGATGCGCCAGTGCAGGAAAGCCCGCTGCGGCCAGATACCGGTAAACAGCATCGCCAGCAGGGAGCCGAAGATCACGTCGCCGCTTCGCCACAGCGCGGTGGTCATGTCGCCCGGCGGCGCGCCGACCACTACCGCCAGGGTGATGCCGATCAGCAGCGCCTGGTAGGGCTTTTTGCCCAGCGCCAGCCAGCCGCAGAGGAACATCGCAACCGCGCACCACAGCAGCATAATGGGCAGAGAGATAAGCTCCAGCTTGAGCGCTACCAGCCCGAGCGCCGAGCCGAGGATCGTGCCGCCGATACGTTCAAACGCGCGCGGTACGACATTTCCCCAGAAGGAGATAGGCCCCATCACTACCACCAGGGTGATGAGGGGCCAGGTGCCTTCAGGAACGTTAAGCAGGCGCACCAGCACAAAGGTGAGCACAAAGGCCAATGCTATTCGCACGCCATGGACGATGCGGTAATGGCGATACAGCCGAATTTCAAATGGCTTAAGTGATTTATCCGCGCGCACAACCTACTCCGACACAACGAAAAGGCCAATTGTAACTGCTTTTTCGCCGCAAGCATCACGCGAATGTAATAAACCTTGTCAAACGAAGGGACAATGTTCTACTTCACCGCCGGCTCGACCGCGATATACATATCAATATCCCAGTAGCCGTCCTGGTTACCATCGTTAAGATAGACTTCAAAACAGGGCTTCATCGCCATCTGATGGGTTGTGCTTTGCACCAAGCTCTCGAAGAACTGGTACCACGGCGTCGCAAAGTCAAAATTCTCGACTCTGGCACGGGCAACCGCATAATCCCCGCCGGCGATTTCGGTCATCATCACGCCTTCGCTACCCTCAGGAATCTGGTAGTCGTCCGCCACCGTGACGGTGGTGTCGCAGCGCAGCTTTTCCGCCGGGACTTCGTCCGGGTTGTCGTAGTAAACGGCCACCCACTCCTGCGCCGGCACCTGGCTGTTATCGACCCACATCATCAGCTGTTCAAACCCCTGTTTTACCGTCTGCTCCCAGGGACCGACCAGATGAAAACCAGCAATTTTCTTCTTGCCTACGGATTTAACGTTATAGTCCATGCTGCCTCCACTGTTGATAAAATACTGTATGTATATACACATAAATTAGCAGTACTATCACCCACAGTATGTGCGGCAATTCACAAATCCGCGCGGCAAGAAGATGAAAAAATCGCCGCCATACGGTTATAAACTGAACGGTAGCTCAACGCCGATGCTGGCCCCAACATCGTCGCTGGCGCTGTGGTTAGCGTCGGTGTACCACAGGGAGGTATTCAGGCGTACCGTTGGCATAACATCGCCGCTCCAGCCCAGCTGTACGCCCTTCAGCGTATCGGCGCGCGGGAAGGCTTTATTGATTCGCTGGTTTTTTGGATTGACCTCAGCGTAGACCAGCCGCGCGCTCCAGCGCTGATTCTCTTCGGTTACCAGCTCCACCTTACCGGCATATAAACGCCCGTCGCCGCCCATCGCATCGCCCAGCGGATAGCCCTGCTGGTAGTAGCCGTCTTTATAGATAAAGTGGTTATAGATGTAGTTAGTACGGCCCATGTTCGAGCGGGTATCGTGGGCTTCCAGATACCAGTTAACCGCATTGCTGTTCCACTGGTGATGCCCTTCCACGCCGCCAAGATAGAGGTGCGCCGAGGGTAAATATCCGGCTTCGTCCTCGCCGATCATCTGGCCGTAAATGCTCACCGGCCAGCCGAGGGTGGGCGCCAGCTTCAGCTTGAAATCAAAACCGGCCAGCTGGTTGCCGGGATCGTCGGCCGAGTCGCCGGTGTTATCATTGCCGGTGAGGCCGTCCCAGAAGCTGCTGAATGAGGAAGGCCGCCCTTCGCCGCCCCACTGCATAACGCGCGAGGCTCCCAGCTCCAGCGAGGTGAGCGGTGAAAAAGTCAGGCGACCACCGAAGATTTTGGTATGCGGTACGGCTGCGTACTGGTTCATCTGGCTGGCGGAAAGCTGGTACTGCCAGGGGCCAATCCAGCTTAGCCATGAGGTTTCCGGCGCCCGCTGTTCGGCGCGCTGCAGCAGAAAACCGGTCATGGGACGCGCGGCATCGGAGCGGATCAGGCTACCTTCATAGCCCGGCCCCCACCACTGGGGGATTTGCCCGAACGCCAGCCACTGGTTCCACAGCTTAACCGCGCCGTATGCGCCGTTGGCGTTCACGCTCGAACCGTTACTGATGCGCTTGTCGCCTTCAACATTGCCCTGCAGGTGCAGATCCCACCATTCGCCGCTGTTGTTCAGGGCGAGAGAAAGCGACTGGTCGGCGGGGTAAGACTGGGCGAACCCCTGCGGCGTGCCCGGCTTATCAGTGGAGCTGTAGCCGGTAACGCGCACGTCAGCTTTCAGCGCGCTTAATCGCTGATTTACCCGACCCAGTACCACCCGCTCTGCGGACGTTGTCGGATGGGCATTGGCCAGCGCGCGCTTAATCTCCTCTTCGCTCAGAGGCCAGGTCGACAGGCTCAACGAGAGGGTTCCACGGTCGGATAACCAGGCTAAATCATTGCGGAATTCGTTATCGGCCAGAACGAGGCCGGAGGCAAAACCAGAAGTGCTAAAAACGGTGAAAAGTCCCAGAGAAAGCGCACTACGCGCAAAGTATTTCATCTTCCCAGCTCCATTTATGGCGCACAAGCGCCAGGCTTTTTCCTGAAGGGTGACCGGGTAAGGTAATGGAGTGAAAGTAAACGAAGCGCCAACCGAAGCGGCATAATAATCAAACAGCTACGAGATGCCGCTCCGGGCGGAGCGGCGGAGAAGTTACAGTTTTTGATGCAGATAATCGCTAAAGCGCGACAGCACGCCGCCCTTGCCAACGCTTTCCAGCGTCACCAGCGGCCAGTGGGCCACCACTTTATCACCATCGTAAAGGGAGATTTCGCCAACCCGCTGGTGGGCGGCGATCGGCGCTTCCAGCACTTTGTTATCCAGCACGTATTTGGCCTTAATGCGCGAGACTTCCGACTTCGGCAGCGCTAGCCAGAAGTCCTGATCGGTCCCCAGCTTAATCTGCTCTTTATCGCCATACCAGATACGCTCAACGCCGACCTGCTTGCCGTCCTGCAGGACCTGGACGGTATCGAAGTTTTGCTGGCCCCAGTGCAGCAGCTTCGCCGCCTGCTGTTCACGCCCTTTCGGGCTGTCGGCTCCCATCACCACCGCAATCAGCCGGCGCTGGCCGTCCACCGCGGAGGCAATCAGGTTGAAGCCGGCGCCCGAGGTGTGGCCGGTCTTCAGACCATCGACGTTCATGGTCTTATCCCACAGCAGACCGTTGCGGTTCTGCTGGGTAATGCCGTTCCAGGTCAGGCTCTTCTGGCTGTACATATGGTAGACGTCCGGCTCGCCGTGAATAATCGCCCGCGAGAGCACCGCCAGATCGTAGGCCGAACTGTGCTGACCCGGCGCGTCCAGACCGTGGACGGTTTCAAAATGGGTATCCTGCAAATGCAGTTTTTCCACGTAGCTGTTCATCAGCGCGACGAACTGCGGCTGGCCGCCGGCGACGTAGTCCGCCAGCGCCACGCAGGCATCGTTGCCGGAGTCAACGATCAGCCCGCGGCTTAAATCGCGTACGCTGACCCGATCGCCGGGCTTAAGGAACATCAGCGAAGAACCATTAAAGACCGGGTTACCCTGCGCCCAGGCGTCTTTCCCGACGGTGACGATGTCGTCAAAGGTGATGCGCTGGCTGTCGATAGCGCGATCGACCACGTAGCCGGTCATGAGTTTGGTCAGGCTGGCGGGATTGCGCTGCTGATGCTCGTTACCGGCGGTCAGGATCTGGCCGGTGGTGTAATCCATCAGCACCCAGGAACCGGCCTGAATAGAAGGAGGCGTCACGTTGACGGGAAAATCATTGGCGGCAAATGCGCAGGAAACGCTCGCAGCGAGCAAAGATACAGCAATAAAAAAACGGCCTTTCAACGGCATATCCTCTAAATTGACAGATTCGCCGTCCTTTTTACGGAACTTCTCGTTTCAAATCAGGGTTTAATTGCAAGAAAATATGACATCACCGACGCGGGACAAAGGGGATACCCTTCTGATGGCCCGGCAAATCGTTTACCATGAAGGCTGCTCGCCACCAGGAATAATGAACAGATTATGCAAGATAGCGCCAGCCAGCCCGGATTTTTATTTCACGATTACGAGACCTTCGGCACCAGTCCCTCGCTCGACCGACCGTCGCAGTTTGCCGCCATTCGCACCGATGAAGACCTGAATATCGTCGGCGAACCCGAAGTCTTCTACTGCAGGCTCGCCGATGACTATCTGCCGCAGCCGCAGGCGGTCATGGTCACCGGGATAACGCCGCAGGAGGCGAACGCCAAGGGCGACAACGAAGCCGCTTTCGCCCGCCGCGTTCACGATCTGTTCACGGTGCCGAAAACCTGCATCGTCGGCTATAACAACGTGCGCTTCGATGACGAAGTGACGCGCAACATTCTCTATCGTAATTTTTACGATCCCTACGCCTGGAGCTGGCAGCACGACAACTCCCGCTGGGATCTGCTGGACGTGATGCGCGCCTGCTATGCGCTGCGCCCCGAAGGGATCAACTGGCCGGAAAATGAAGAGGGCTTACCGAGCTTCCGGCTGGAGCATCTGACCGTCGCTAACGGCATCGAACACAGCAACGCCCACGACGCGATGGCCGACGTTTACGCCACCATCGCCATGGCGAAACTGGTGAAAACCCAGCAGCCGCGCCTGTTCGATTATCTTTACGCCCACCGCAACAAGCGTAAGCTGGCGACGCTGATTGACGTGCCGCAAATCAAACCGCTGGTGCATGTTTCCGGCATGTTCGGCGCGGCGCGCGGCAATACCAGCCTGGTCGCCCCGCTGGCGTGGCACCCGGACAACCGTAACGCGGTGATTATGGTCGACCTGGCCGGAGACATCGCCCCCCTGCTGGAGCTCGATGCCGACACCCTGCGCGAGCGGCTGTATACGCCGAAAAGCGAGCTGGGCGATCTGGCTGCGGTGCCGATCAAGCTGGTCCACCTGAATAAATGCCCGGTGCTGGCGCAGCAAAACACCCTGCGTCCGCAGGATGCCGACCGGCTGGGCATCAATATCCAGCGCTGTCTGGAGAACGCCCAGCTGCTGCGGGCCAATCCGCAGGTACGCGAGAAAGCGGTGGCGATTTTTGCCGAAGCGGAGCCGTTTGTGCCGTCCGATAATGTCGATACGCAGCTGTATAACGGCTTTTTCAGCGATGCCGACCGTGCGGCGATGAAAATCGTACTCGAAACCGAGCCGCGCAACCTGCCGGCGCTGGATATTACCTTCGCCGATAAGCGTATCGAGCGCCTGCTGTTCAACTATCGCGCGCGCAACTATCCCGGCACGCTGGATGAAGCCGAGCAGCAGCGTTGGTTAGAGCACCGTCGCCAGGTCTTTACGCCTGAGTTTTTGCAGGCCTACGCCGATGAGCTGCAGACGCTGTACCAGCAGTATGCGGACGATAAAGAGAAGCTGGCGCAGCTGAAGGCGCTGTGGCAGTACGCGCAGGATATTGTTTGATTGGCAGAAATTCCCGGGTTGCGGCTAATGCCTTACCCGGGCTACAAACGATGGCAGGACTCGTAGCCCGGGTAAGACGCCTCGCGTCGCACCCGGGAACGTTGCTTAGCCTTTGGCGCGGCTGGCGATAATCGCCTCAGCCACGTTGCGCGGGGCTTCCGCGTAGTGGTGGAACTCCATGCTGTAGGTCGCCCGGCCCTGGGACATTGAACGCAGCGTGGTGGAATAGCCAAACATCTCGGCCAGCGGCACGTCGGCGCGGATAATCTGGCTGCCGAACAGCTCCTCCATCCCCTGCACCATTCCGCGACGGGAAGAGAGATCGCCCATAATATTCCCGGCGTACTCTTCCGGGGTCTCCACTTCCACGTGCATCACCGGTTCAAGAATAACCGGGTCGGCCCTGCGCGCCCCTTCCTTGAAGCCAAATATCGCCGCCATCCGGAAAGCCATCTCCGACGAGTCGACGTCGTGATACGAACCAAACGTCAGGGTCGCCTTGATATCCACCACCGGATAGCCCGCCAGCACGCCGGTGCCCATCGCTTCGCGCAGCCCTTTTTCCACTGAAGGGATGTACTCGCGCGGCACCACGCCGCCTTTGGTCGCGTCCTCAAACACGAAACCGCTTCCCGGCTCCAGCGGTTCAAGGGTCAGCACCACGTGACCGTACTGCCCTTTACCGCCGGACTGGCGGACAAATTTGCCTTCCACCTCTTTGACCGTTTTGCGGATCGTCTCGCGATAGGTCACCTGCGGACGCCCGATATTCGCCTCGACGCCAAACTCACGCTTCATGCGGTCGACGATAATCTCCAGATGCAGTTCGCCCATCCCGGAAACGATCGTCTGGCCGGACTCCTCGTCAGTATGCAGACGAAACGACGGATCTTCCGCCGCCAGCCGCTGCAGCGCGATACCCATTTTCTCCTGATCGGCTTTGGTTTTCGGTTCAATCGCCAGCGAAATCACCGGCTCCGGAAACTCCATCCGTTCGAGGGTAATCACCGCATCCGGGTCGCACAGCGTGTCGCCGGTGGTGACATCCTTCAGGCCGACGCAGGCGGCAATGTCCCCGGCGTGCAGTTCGTCCACCTCATGGCGATCGTTGGCCTGCATCAGCACGATGCGTCCGATGCGCTCTTTCTTACCTTTCACCGGATTCCACACCGCATCGCCTTTTTTCAACGTCCCGGAATAGACGCGGATAAAGGTCAGCTGTCCAACGTAGGGGTCGGTCATCAGCTTGAAGGCCAGCGCCGAGAACGGCTCGTCGTCGCCCGGATGACGTTCAGCGGGCCGCCCTTTCTCATCCACGCCCTGAATCGCCGGGATATCCAGCGGCGACGGCATCAGCTCAACCACCGCATCGAGCATCCGCTGCACGCCTTTGTTTTTAAACGCGCTGCCGCACAGCACCGCCTGGATTTCCCCCTTCACCGTGCGCTGGCGCAGACCGGCGACGATCTCCGCCTCGTCCAGCTCACCGGTTTCGAGATATTTGTCCATCAGTTCGTCGCTGGCTTCCGCCGCCGCCGAGACCATTTTCTCCCGCCACAGCCGGGCGGTTTCTACGAGGTCGTCAGGCACAGGCGCATAGCTGAAGGTCATCCCCTGGGTGGCGTCATCCCACAAAATGGCGCGCATTTTGATGAGATCCACCACCCCGGTGAAGTGCTCTTCGGCGCCAACCGGGATCGCAATCGGCACCGGATTGGCCTTCAGGCGATCGATCATCATCTGCACCACGCGGAAAAAATCCGCGCCGGGGCGGTCCATCTTGTTGACGAAGGCCAGCCGCGGAACGTGGTATTTATTCGCCTGCCGCCAGACGGTTTCCGACTGCGGCTGCACGCCGCCGACGGAGTCGTAAACCATCACCGCGCCGTCCAGGACGCGCATGGAGCGTTCCACTTCGATGGTGAAATCCACGTGCCCGGGGGTATCGATGATGTTAATCCGGTGCGGCTCGAAGCTGCGGTCCATGCCGGGCCAGAAGCAGCTCACCGCCGCGGAGGTAATGGTGATCCCGCGCTCCTGCTCCTGCGCCATCCAGTCGGTGGTTGCCGCGCCATCGTGTACTTCCCCCAGCTTGTGGCTCATCCCGGTATAAAACAGGATGCGCTCGGTGGTGGTGGTTTTGCCGGCATCGATATGCGCGGAGATACCGATGTTGCGATAACGTTCGAGGGGGATGGGTCGGGGCATGATGCGTCCTTAGTCATTGTGACTGTTAACAGGCGGCCGGAATTGGCCGCCGTTCATATAACGGCATCTATCATAGTACAACTGTACGAGTATATTCGAACTATTTTTGCTATCGTTACTATTGGTGAAGCTGCGACGACCCGCGTGGCTTTAGAAAAGCAGTTTCGGTATATTACCGGCCAGCCGCCGATACGGGCTGCTGCTCACGGAGCTGCGCCGCCGCCGACACAGGAATATTATGATCGCCAATCACCCCGAACGTGAACAAATTCGCCTCGAAAATGTCCTTTTCGCTCTCGGCAACCCGCTGCGGCTTGAGATTATCCGTATCCTTGCCGACGGCAGCGAGCAGAGCTGTAACGCCCTGCGTCATGAAGATGTGGCGAAGTCGACCATGACCCACCACTGGCGCGTCCTGCGCGACAGCGGTGTGATCTGGCAGCGGCCTCAGGGGCGGGAGAATTTGATTTCGCTGCGCCGGGAAGATTTAGACGCGCGCTTTCCCGGCCTGCTGGATACGCTGCTTAAGGTCATGCAGCACGATAACTAAAGGCCTGCGCGCCGGCCTCTACTCCTCACCGGCCAGCCGCCGATACTGGGCAAAGCGGGCGCGCGCATCCTCCTCGGTTCTGCTAAAAAGCGCATCCGCGAGATGCGGCGTCGTTTTATGCAGCGAGGCGTAGCGCACTTCGCCAAGCAAAAAGTCGCGGAAGCTCTCCTCCGGCTCTTCGGAATCGAGCATAAACGGCGTCTTGCCCTCCGCTTCCCGCTGCGGATGATAGCGCCACAGGTGCCAGTATCCCGCCTCAACCGCCCGTTTCGCCTCGCGCTGGCTGCAGCGCATACCGGCTTTCAGCCCGTGGTTAATGCAGGCGGCGTAGGCAATCACCAGCGACGGTCCCGGCCAGGCTTCAGCCTCGGCGATCGCGCGCAGCGTCTGATCTTTATCGGCGCCCATGGCGACCTGGGCCACGTACACATTGCCGTAGCTCATCGCCATCATGCCAAGATCTTTTTTCCGCGTGCGTTTGCCCTGCGCGGCAAACTTCGCGATGGCCGCCACCGGGGTCGATTTAGACGACTGCCCGCCGGTATTGGAGTAAACCTCGGTATCAAACACCAGAATATTCACGTCTTCCCCGCTCGCCAGCACGTGATCGAGACCGCCGAAGCCGATATCGTAGGCCCAGCCATCGCCGCCGAAAATCCACTGCGACCGGCGCACAAAATAGTCGCGGTTCTGCCATAGCTGCTCCAGCAGCGGCACGCCCTCTTTTTCCGCCGCCAGCCGTTCGCTGAGCCGGTCCGCGCGCTCGCGGGTACCCTCGCCTTCATCCTGCTTCGCCAGCCACTGGCGCATCGCGTCGAGGAGTTCGTCGCTGACCGGCAGCGCCAGCGCGGCGGTCATATCATCGGCGATTTGTTGACGCACCGCCTGGCCGCCGAGCATCATGCCGAGGCCAAACTCCGCGTTATCCTCAAACAGCGAGTTCGCCCATGCCGGGCCGTGGCCGCGGTGGTTGGTGGTATAGGGAATCGACGGCGCGCTGGCTCCCCAGATTGAAGAGCAGCCGGTGGCGTTAGCGATCAGCATCCGGTCGCCAAACAGCTGGGTTATCAGGCGGGCATAAGGCGTTTCGCCGCATCCCGCGCAGGCGCCGGAAAACTCCAGCAGCGGGGTTTCAAACTGGCTGCCTTTGACCGTCGTCTTCCGGAACGGATTGCTCTTCGGCGTCAGCGCCAGCGCATAGTCCCAGACCGGCGCCATCTGGCGCTGGCTATCAAGAGACTGCATTTTTAACGCCTTGCCGCGCGAAGGACAGATATCCACACAGTTGCCGCAGCCGGAGCAATCCAGCGGCGAAATAGCCAGATGGTAGTGGTACGCCTTCGCTCCCTGAGCGGGTTTGCTCAACAGCCCGGCCGGCGCGGCGTCCTGCTCTTCGCCGTTGAGCAGCGCCGGGCGGATCGCCGCGTGGGGGCAGATAAAGGCGCACTGGTTACACTGCGTGCAGCCCTCCGGCTGCCAGACCGGCACTTCCAGCGCGATCCCGCGTTTCTCCCAGGCGGCGGTGCCCGAGGGAAAGGTGCCGTCTTCCATGCCGACAAACGCGCTTACCGGCAACTGGTCGCCGCACTGGCGGTTCATCGGCTGCAGAATATCGCGGATGAAATCCGGCATCATGGCTGAAGCCTGCGCCACGGGCTCATCCAGCGTCGCCCAGTGCGCCGGAATGGTCACCTGATGCAGCGAGGCCATGCCCAGCTCGATCGCCCGTTGGTTCATCTCGATCACCGCCGCCCCTTTGCTGCCGTAGCTTTTTTCAACCGCCTGCTTGAGGTAATCCGCCGCGGTCTGCGGGTCGATAATTGCCGCCAGCTTAAAGAACGCCGCCTGCATCAGCATGTTAAAGCGCCCGCCCAGCCCGAGCTCACGGGCGATATCCACGGCGTTCAGGGTATAAAAATGGATATTTTCCCGCGCCAGATAGCGTTTAAAGCCGACCGGCAGATGCTGCTCCAGCTCCGCATCGGACCAGCTGCAGTTGAGTAAAAAGGTCCCGCCCGGCTTTAACCCATCCAGCAGGTCATAGCGCTCCACGTAGGACTGCTGCGAACAGGAGATAAAATCGGCCCGATGAATCAGGTAGGGCGAATTGATCGGCCGGTCGCCGAAGCGCAAATGCGAAACGGTAATGCCGCCGGATTTTTTCGAGTCATAGGAAAAGTAGGCCTGCGCGTAGAGCGGCGTTTTGTCGCCGATGATTTTAATCGCGCTTTTATTGGCCCCGACTGTGCCGTCCGAGCCCATGCCCCAAAATTTACAGGCGGTGATGCCATCATGCGAGACCGCCAGCGTCTGCTGGCGCGGGGGCAACGAGGTAAAGGTGACATCATCGACAATACCGAGGGTAAAGCCGTCCATCGGCAGCGGTTTATTGAGGTTGTCAAAGACCGCCGCGATATCGTTGGGCAGAACGTCCTTACCGCCAAGCGCGTAGCGGCCGCCGACAATCAGCGGCGCATCGTCGTGGTGGTAGAAGGCGTTTTTCACATCCAGGCACAGCGGTTCAGCCTGAGCGCCGGGCTCTTTGGTGCGGTCAAGCACGGCAATCCGCTGTACGGTTTTCGGCAGCTGAGCGAAAAAGTGGGCCAGCGAAAAAGGGCGAAACAGATGCACGCTGAGCAGCCCGACCTTCTCTCCCGCCGCGTTCAGCGTATCCACCACTTCCTGAACGGTGTCGCAGACCGACCCCATGGCGATAATCACCCGTTCGGCATCCGCCGCGCCGGTGTAGTTAAACAGATGGTACTCCCGGCCGGTGAGCGCGCTGATTTGCGCCATATAGCTTTCGACAATGTCGGGCAGCGCCTGATAAAAACGGTTACCCGCCTCTCTTTCCTGGAAGTAGATATCCGGGTTTTGCGCCGTTCCGCGGATGACCGGATGATCCGGATGCAGCGCGTTACGGCGGAAGCTGTCGAGCGCGGGCCGGTCCAGCAGCGTCGCCAGCTGGTCATATTCCAGCACCTCGATTTTTTGAATTTCGTGCGAGGTGCGGAAACCATCGAAGAAGTTAACAAACGGGATGCGTCCCTTAATCGCCGCCAGATGCGCCACCGCCGACAAATCCATCACCTGCTGCACGTTGTTCTCCGCCAGCATCGCGCAGCCGGTCTGGCGAACCGCCATCACGTCCTGGTGATCGCCAAAAATATTCAGCGAATTGGTCGCCAGCGCCCGGGCGCTGACGTGAAAGACGCCCGGCAGCAGTTCACCGGCGATTTTGTACATGTTGGGGATCATCAGTAGCAGCCCCTGGGAAGCCGTATAGGTGGTGGTGAGCGCCCCGGCCTGCAGCGCGCCGTGTACCGCGCCTGCCGCGCCGGCTTCCGACTGCATCTCCATTAAGCGCACCGGCTGGCCAAAGAGGTTCTTTTTCCCCTGCGCCGCCCACTCGTCGACGTTTTCCGCCATCGGCGTGGAGGGGGTAATGGGGTAAATCGCCGCGACCTCGGTAAAGGCATAAGAGATCCAGGCCGCCGCGGCGTTGCCATCCATTGTTTTCATTTTTCCGGACATTGTTCAATCCTCGAAGGTGAGAGGCATCTTCGCCGCCTCAAATAAGCGGCAAACCCAGTTGTTGCCTCAAGCACAGCCTGTGCCAGCTCGCGGATGACCGAAGAGTTAGCGCGAATTCAACGCGTTATGAAGATAAAGGCAACGCAGCGCGCCGAGAGATTGCGTGGAACAAGACACAGGGGACGACAAGCTGTTGAACAGACGACAAACCGCCACAATGGCCCCGGCAGGCGGAATTGTTCTGTTTCCCACATTTGGTGGCCTTATTGTGCCGTTTTGTTTTACGCCCTGCGCGGCAATGAATTAATAAATCCATAAAAATCAGATAAATAAATAAAAAGGCACGGCTGGTATGTTCCCTGCACTTCTCTGCTGGCAAACACTCAACCACAGGAGAAGTCACCATGACCATGCGTCAATGCGCTATTTACGGTAAAGGCGGTATCGGCAAATCCACCACCACGCAGAACCTCGTCGCCGCGCTGGCGGAGATGGGTAAGAAAGTAATGATCGTCGGCTGCGATCCGAAGGCGGACTCCACCCGCCTGATCCTGCACGCTAAAGCACAGAACACCATTATGGAGATGGCCGCGGAAGTCGGCTCGGTCGAGGATCTCGAGCTCGAAGACGTGCTGCAAATTGGCTACGGCGACGTGCGCTGCGCGGAATCCGGCGGCCCGGAGCCAGGCGTCGGCTGCGCGGGGCGCGGCGTGATCACGGCGATCAACTTTCTTGAAGAAGAAGGCGCCTACGAGGACGATCTCGATTTTGTCTTCTATGACGTGCTCGGCGACGTGGTCTGCGGCGGCTTCGCCATGCCTATCCGCGAAAACAAAGCCCAGGAGATCTACATCGTCTGCTCCGGCGAAATGATGGCGATGTACGCCGCCAACAATATCTCCAAAGGGATCGTTAAATACGCTAAATCCGGCAAGGTGCGCCTCGGCGGCCTGATCTGTAACTCACGCCAGACCGACCGTGAAGACGAACTGATCATGGCCCTGGCGGAAAAGCTCGGGACCCAGATGATCCACTTTGTCCCCCGCGACAATATCGTGCAGCGCGCGGAGATCCGCCGAATGACGGTGATCGAGTACGACCCCGCCTGCCAGCAGGCCAACGAATACCGCACCCTGGCGCAGAAGATCGTCAATAACACCATGAAAGTGGTGCCGACCCCCTGCACCATGGATGAGCTGGAGTCGCTGCTGATGGAGTTCGGCATCATGGAAGAAGAAGACACCAGCATCATTGGTAAAACCGCCGCCGAAGAAAGCGCGGCCTGAGCACAGGACAATAATGATGACCAACGCAACGGGCGAACGTAATCTGGCGCTGATCCAGGAAGTCCTGGAGGTGTTCCCGGAAACCGCGCGAAAAGAGCGCAGAAAGCACATGATGGTCAGCGATCCGCAAATGGAGAGCGTCGGCAAGTGCATTATCTCTAACCGCAAATCACAACCCGGCGTGATGACCGTGCGCGGCTGCGCCTACGCCGGCTCGAAAGGGGTGGTATTCGGGCCAATCAAGGATATGGCCCACATCTCGCACGGGCCGGTCGGCTGCGGCCAGTATTCCCGCGCCGGACGACGCAACTACTACACCGGGGTCAGCGGCGTCGATAGCTTCGGCACGCTGAACTTCACCTCTGATTTTCAGGAGCGCGACATCGTCTTCGGCGGCGATAAAAAGCTCAGCAAACTGATTGAAGAGATGGAGCTGCTGTTCCCGCTCACCAAAGGGATCACCATACAGTCGGAATGCCCGGTGGGGCTGATCGGCGATGATATCAGCGCGGTGGCCAACGCCAGCAGCAAAGCGCTGGATAAACCGGTGATCCCGGTACGCTGCGAAGGCTTTCGCGGCGTGTCGCAGTCGCTGGGGCACCATATCGCCAACGACGTGGTGCGCGACTGGATCCTCAACAATCGCGAAGGACAGCCGTTTGAAACCACTCCTTACGATGTGGCGATCATCGGCGACTACAACATCGGCGGCGACGCCTGGGCCTCGCGCATCCTGCTTGAAGAGATGGGGCTACGGGTGGTCGCGCAGTGGTCCGGCGACGGCACGCTGGTGGAGATGGAGAACACCCCATTCGTCAAGCTGAACCTGGTTCACTGCTACCGTTCGATGAACTATATCGCCCGCCATATGGAGGAGAAACATCAGATTCCGTGGATGGAGTACAACTTCTTCGGGCCGACCAAAATCGCCGAATCGCTGCGCAAAATCGCCGACCAGTTTGACGATACCATTCGCGCGAACGCCGAAGCGGTGATCGCCCGGTATGAGGGGCAGATGGCGGCGATTATCGCCAAATATCGCCCGCGCCTGGAGGGGCGTAAGGTGCTGCTCTATATGGGCGGCCTGCGGCCACGCCACGTCATCGGCGCCTACGAGGATCTCGGCATGGAGATCATCGCCGCCGGGTACGAGTTTGCCCATAACGATGACTACGACCGCACCCTGCCGGATCTCAAAGAGGGCACGCTGCTGTTCGATGACGCCAGCAGCTATGAGCTGGAAGCGTTCGTTAAGGCGCTGAAGCCCGACCTTATCGGCTCCGGCATCAAGGAAAAATATATCTTCCAGAAAATGGGCGTGCCGTTCCGCCAGATGCACTCGTGGGACTATTCCGGCCCGTACCACGGCTACGATGGTTTCGCCATTTTCGCCCGCGATATGGATATGACCCTGAACAACCCGGCGTGGAACGAACTCACCGCGCCGTGGCTGAAGTCTGCGTGATTGCCCACTCACTGTCCCGTCTGTTCACCGATTTGTGGCGCGGGAGGAGAACACCATGAGCCAAACGATTGATAAAATTAATAGCTGCTATCCGCTATTCGAACAGGATGAATACCAGGAGCTGTTCCGCAATAAGCGGCAGCTGGAGGAAGCGCACGATGCCCAACGCGTGCAGGAGGTCTTTGCCTGGACCACCACCGCCGAGTATGAAGCGCTGAATTTCCAGCGCGAGGCGCTGACCGTTGACCCGGCGAAAGCCTGCCAGCCGCTTGGCGCGGTGCTTTGCTCGCTGGGATTTGCCAATACCCTGCCGTACGTCCACGGCTCCCAGGGGTGCGTGGCCTACTTTCGCACCTATTTTAACCGCCATTTCAAAGAGCCGATCGCCTGCGTCTCCGACTCGATGACCGAAGACGCGGCGGTCTTCGGCGGCAACAACAACATGAATCTGGGTCTGCAGAACGCCAGCGCCCTGTACAAGCCGGAGATCATCGCGGTTTCCACCACCTGCATGGCGGAAGTCATCGGCGATGACCTGCAGGCGTTTATCGCCAACGCCAAAAAAGATGGCTTCGTCGATAGCAGCATCGCCGTGCCCCATGCCCATACGCCAAGCTTTATCGGCAGCCACGTCACCGGCTGGGACAACATGTTTGAAGGCTTCGCCAAAACCTTCACCGCGGACTACCAGGGGCAACCGGGCAAACTGCAGAAGCTCAATCTGGTGACCGGCTTTGAAACCTATCTCGGCAACTTCCGCGTATTAAAGCGGATGATGGAACAGATGGCGGTGCCGTGCAGCCTGCTCTCCGATCCGTCAGAAGTTCTCGACACGCCCGCCGACGGCCATTATCGGATGTATTCCGGCGGCACCACGCAGCAGGAGATGAAAGAGGCCCCTGACGCCATCGATACGCTGCTTCTGCAGCCGTGGCAGCTGCTGAAGAGCAAAAAAGTGGTGCAGGAGATGTGGAACCAGCCCGCCACCGAGGTCGCGATTCCGCTGGGGCTGGCCGCTACCGATGAACTGCTGATGACCGTCAGCCAGCTTAGCGGCAAGCCGATCGCCGACGCCCTCACCCTTGAGCGCGGCCGGCTGGTTGACATGATGCTCGATTCCCACACCTGGCTGCACGGCAAGAAATTTGGCCTGTACGGCGACCCGGACTTCGTGATGGGCCTCACCCGCTTCCTGCTGGAGCTGGGCTGCGAGCCGACGGTGATCCTGAGCCATAACGCCAACAAACGCTGGCAAAAAGCGATGAAGAAAATGCTTGATGCCTCGCCGTACGGGCGCGACAGCGAAGTGTTTATCAACTGCGATTTGTGGCACTTCCGTTCGCTGATGTTCACCCGTCAGCCGGACTTTATGATCGGCAACTCCTACGGCAAGTTTATCCAGCGCGACACCCTGGCGAAGGGCAAAGCCTTTGAAGTACCGCTTATCCGCCTCGGCTTTCCGCTGTTCGACCGCCACCATCTGCACCGCCAGACAACCTGGGGTTATGAAGGGGCGATGAACATTGTGACGACGCTGGTAAACGCCGTGCTGGAGAAACTGGATAGCGATACCAGCCAGCTGGGCAAAACCGATTACAGTTTCGATCTCGTCCGTTAACCATCAGGCGCCCCGCGTCATGCGGGGCCAGGAGGGAGTATGCCCATCGTGATTTTCCGTGAACGCGGCGCGGACCTGTACGCCTATATCGCGAAACAGGATCTGGAGGCGCGAGTGCTCCAGATTGAGCATAACGACGCTGAACGCTGGGGCGGCGCGATTTCGCTGGAAGGGGGACGCCGCTACTACGTCAATCCGCAGCCGGGGCGCCCCGCCTTTCCGATAAGCCTGCGCGCGACGCGCGGCGCGTTGATATAAGGAGCTGGAGATGTCCGACAACGATACCCTTTTCTGGCGCATGCTGGCGCTGTTTCAGTCCCTGCCGGACCTGCAGCCGGCGCAAATTGTCGACTGGCTGGCGCAGGAGTGCGGCGAGACGCTGACCCCGGCGCGGCTGGCGACCCTGACCCAGCCGCAGCTGGCCGCCAGCTTCCCCTCCGCGACGGCGGTGATGTCCCCCGCTCGCTGGTCGCGGGTGATGGCGAGCCTGCAGGGCGCGCTGCCCGCCCATTTACGCATCGTTCGCCCTGCCCAGCGAACGCCGCAGCTGCTGGCGGCGTTTTGCTCCCAGGATGGCCTGATGATTAACGGCCATTTCGGTCAGGGGCGGCTGTTTTTTATCTACGCGTTCGATGAGCAAGGCGGCTGGCTGCACGATCTGCGCCGCTATCCCTCCGCGCCCACCCAGCAGGAAGCCAGCGAAGTGCGCGCCCGGCTGATTGAAGACTGCCAGCTGCTGTTTTGTCAGGAGATCGGCGGGCCCGCCGCCGCCCGGCTGATCCGCCACCGGATCCACCCGATGAAAGCGCAGCCCGGGACGACGATTCATGCGCAGTGCGAGGCGATCAATACGCTGCTGGCCGGCCGTTTGCCGCCGTGGCTGGCGAAGCGGCTTAACCGGGAGAACCCTCTGGAGGCGCGCGTTTTTTAATTCCTGTTTTGTGCTTGTTGCCCGCTGACCCCGCGGGCTTTTTTTTGCGTATGGACGCGTTCCCCACGTTACGGTCAGGGGAATATTCCGTTCACGGTTGTTCCGGGCTTCTTGATGCGCCTAACCCCCTCGCTGCCAGCCTTCCAGCAACAAATAGCCATGCCAGTGCGATAGGACATAAAGCATCACTTACCGCCATCCCTTGTCCGATTGTTGGCTTTGTCGCAAAGCCAACAACCCTTTTTCTTTAAATATCAAGGCGCCGCTTATGGAGCGCGAATTGCATCTTCCCCCTCATCCCCCACCGTCAACGAGGTCACTATGAAGGGAAATGAAATTCTGGCGCTGCTGGATGAACCGGCCTGTGAACACAACCATAAACAAAAATCCGGCTGCAGCGCGCCCAAACCCGGCGCCACCGCCGGCGGCTGCGCGTTCGACGGCGCGCAGATAACCCTGCTGCCCATTGCCGACGTGGCGCATCTGGTCCATGGCCCCATCGGCTGCGCCGGAAGCTCCTGGGATAACCGCGGCAGCGCCAGCTCCGGCCCCACCCTGAATCGGCTCGGGTTCACCACCGATCTCAACGAACAGGACGTGATTATGGGCCGCGGCGAACGTCGCCTGTTTCACGCCGTTCGCCATATCGTCACCCGTTATCATCCGGCGGCGGTCTTTATCTACAACACCTGCGTACCGGCCATGGAGGGCGATGACCTGGAAGCGGTATGCCAGGCCGCGCAGACCGCCACCGGCGTACCGGTTATCGCCATTGACGCCGCCGGTTTTTACGGCAGTAAAAATCTCGGTAACCGGCTGGCCGGCGAAGTCATGGTGAAACGGGTAATCGGTCAGCGCGAGCCCGCGCCCTGGCCGGAGAGCACGCCCTTTGCCCCGGAGCAGCGTCACGATATTGGCCTGATTGGCGAATTCAATATTGCCGGCGAGTTCTGGCATATTCAGCCGCTGCTCGACGAGCTGGGGATCCGCGTGCTCGGCAGCCTCTCCGGCGATGGCCGTTTCGCCGAGATCCAGACCATGCATCGGGCGCAGGCCAATATGCTGGTCTGCTCGCGGGCGCTAATTAACGTCGCCAGAGCCCTGGAGCAGCGCTACGGCACGCCGTGGTTCGAAGGCAGCTTCTACGGGATCCGCGCCACCTCCGACGCCCTGCGCCAGCTGGCGGCGCTGCTGGGCGATGACGACCTTAGCCAGCGCACCGAAGCGCTGATTGCGCGGGAGGAACAGGCGGCGGAACTGGCGCTACAACCGTGGCGCGAACGGCTGCGCGGCCGCAAAGCGCTGCTCTATACCGGCGGGGTGAAATCCTGGTCGGTGGTATCGGCGCTTCAGGATTTGGGCATGACCGTGGTGGCAACCGGCACGCGTAAATCCACCGAAGAGGATAAACAGCGGATCCGCGAGCTGATGGGCGAAGAGGCGGTAATGCTGGAAGAAGGCAACGCCCGCACGCTGCTGGATGTGGTCTATCGCTATCAGGCCGACCTGATGATTGCCGGCGGACGCAATATGTACACCGCCTATAAAGCCAGGCTGCCGTTTCTCGATATCAATCAGGAGCGCGAACATGCCTTCGCCGGCTACAAGGGGATCGTCACCCTCGCCCGCCAGCTGTGTCAGACCATCGACAGTCCCATCTGGCCGCAAACCCATGCCCGCGCCCCGTGGCACTAAGGAGTTCACCATGGCAGACATTTTCCGCACCGATAAACCGCTGGCGGTCAGCCCGATCAAGACCGGCCAGCCGCTCGGCGCAATCCTCGCCAGCCTCGGGATTGAACACAGCATCCCTCTGGTCCACGGCGCGCAGGGATGCAGCGCCTTCGCCAAAGTCTTTTTTATTCAACACTTCCACGACCCGGTTCCCCTGCAGTCGACGGCGATGGACCCCACCTCGACGATTATGGGCGCGGACGGCAATATTTTCACCGCCCTGGATACCCTCTGCCAGCGCAACGCGCCGCAGGCTATCGTGCTGCTCAGCACCGGGCTGTCTGAGGCTCAGGGCAGCGACATTTCCCGCGTGGTTCGCCAGTTTCGCGAAGAGTATCCCCGGCACAAGGGCGTGGCGATATTAACCGTTAACACGCCGGATTTTTATGGTTCCATGGAAAACGGCTTCAGCGCGGTGCTCGAGAGCGTCATTGAGCAGTGGGTTGCGCCGACGCCGCGCCCCGCTCAGCGCAATCGCCGGGTCAACCTGCTGGTCAGCCACCTCTGCTCGCCGGGCGATATCGAGTGGCTGCGCCGATGCGTCGAAGCCTTTGGTCTGCAGCCGATAATCCTGCCGGACCTTGCGCAATCGATGGATGGGCACCTGGCGCAAGGCGATTTCTCGCCGCTGACCCAGGGCGGGACGCCGCTGCGCCAGATAGAACAGATGGGACAAAGCCTGTGCAGCTTCGCCATTGGCGTCTCCCTCCACCGCGCGTCATCGCTGCTGGCCCCGCGCTGCCGGGGCGAGGTTATCGCCCTGCCGCACCTGATGACCCTCGATCGCTGCGACGCCTTTATTCATCAACTGGCGAAAATTTCCGGACGCGCCGTTCCCCCGTGGCTGGAGCGCCAGCGCGGTCAGCTGCAGGATGCGATGATCGACTGTCATATGTGGCTTCAGGGCCAGCGCATGGCGATAGCGGCGGAAGGCGATCTGCTGGCGGCGTGGTGTGATTTCGCCAACAGCCAGGGGATGCAGCCCGGCCCGCTGGTGGCTCCTACCGGCCATCCCAGCCTGCGCCAACTGCCGGTGGAACGCGTGGTGCCGGGAGATCTGGAGGATCTGCAAACGCTGCTGTGCGCCCAACCCGCCGACCTGCTGGTGGCCAACTCCCACGCCTGCGACCTGGCGGAGCAGTTTGCGCTGCCGCTGGTGCGCGCGGGTTTTCCGATCTTTGACAAGCTCGGTGAATTCCGCCGGGTGCGTCAGGGGTACAGCGGAATGCGCGATACGCTGTTCGAGCTGGCAAACCTGATGCGCGAGCGCCATCACCACCTCGCCCGCTACCGATCGCCGCTTCGCCAGAACACCGAATCTTCACTCTTCACAGGAGGCGCCTATGCCGCCGATTAACCGTCAGTTTGATATGGTCCACTCCGATGAGTGGTCTATGAAGGTCGCCTTCGCCAGTTCCGACTATCGTCATGTCGATCAGCATTTTGGCGCCACGCCGCGGCTGGTGGTATACGGCGTCAAGGCGGATCGGGTCACCCTGATCCGGGTGGTTGATTTCTCCGTTGAGAACGGCCACCAGACGGAGAAGATCGCCAGGCGGGTCCACGCCCTTGAGGATTGCGTCACGCTGTTCTGCGTGGCGATTGGCGACGCGGTTTTTCGTCAGCTGCTGCAGGTCGGCGTCCGCGCCGAACGCGTTCCCGCCGACACTACCATCGTCGGCTTACTGCAGGAGATCCAGCTTTACTGGTACGACAAAGGGCAGCGCAAAAATGCGCGCCAGCGCGACCCGGAGCGCTTTACCCGTCTGCTGCAGGAACAGGAGTGGCATGAGGAACCGGACCCGCGCCGCTAGCCGTGTCGTTTGTGTGACAAAGCCCACAAAACATCCCGACACTGTCGGGCGCATCTTGTCAGGGCAAAATATAACAAATTGAAAATATTGCATTTTATTCTCTGGTATCGCATTTGCTAGTTCGTTAACGCCACCGCACTCCTGCGGTGAACCGCGCCCCGGCGTTTTCCGTCATCATCCCTGGAGCTGACAGCATGTGGAATTACTCCGAGAAAGTGAAAGACCATTTTTTTAATCCCCGCAACGCGCGCGTGGTGGACAACGCCAACGCGGTAGGCGATGTGGGGTCATTAAGCTGCGGCGACGCGCTGCGCCTGATGCTGCGCGTTGACCCGCAAAGCGAAATTATCCAGGAAGCGGGCTTCCAGACCTTCGGCTGCGGCAGCGCCATCGCCTCCTCCTCCGCGCTGACGGAGCTGATTATCGGCCATACCCTGGCCGAAGCCGGGCAGATAACCAATCAGCAGATTGCCGATTATCTCGACGGGCTACCGCCGGAGAAAATGCACTGCTCGGTGATGGGCCAGGAGGCCCTGCGCGCGGCCATCGCCAACTTTCGCGGCGAAAGCCTGGAGGAAGAGCATGAGGAGGGCAAGCTGATCTGCAAATGCTTCGGCGTCGATGAAGGACACATTCGCCGCGCGGTGCAGAACAACGGCCTGACCACCCTTGAAGAGGTGATCAACTACACCAAAGCGGGCGGCGGCTGCACCGCCTGCCACGAAAAAATCGAGCTGGCGCTGGCGGAGATCCTCGCGCAGCCGCCGCAGACGCCGCCCGCCGCGGCCAGCGGCAAAGATCCGCACTGGCAGAGCGTCGTCGAGACCATCGCTGAACTGCGCCCGCATATTCAGGCCGACGGCGGCGATATGTCGCTGCTCAGCGTCGCCAACCACCAGGTGACCGTCAGCCTCTCCGGCAGCTGTAGCGGCTGCATGATGACAGATATGACCCTGGCCTGGCTGCAGCAAAAACTGATGGAACGTACCGGCTGTTATATGGAAGTGGTGGCGGCCTGAGCCGCGGTTAACTGACCCTAGGGGGACAAGATGAAACAGGTTTATCTCGATAACAACGCCACCACCCGTCTGGACCCGATGGTTCTGGAAGCGATGATGCCCTTTTTGACCGACTTTTACGGCAACCCCTCGTCGATACACGATTTTGGCATACCGGCCCAGGCGGCTCTGGAGCGCGCGCATCAACAGACCGCGGCGCTGCTGGGCGCGGAGTATCCCAGCGAGATCATCTTTACCTCCTGCGCCACCGAAGCTACCGCCACCGCCATCGCCTCGGCCATCGCCCTGCTGCCGGAGCGGCGCGAAATTATCACCAGCGCGGTCGAACATCCGGCGACGCTGGCGGCCTGCGAGCACCTGGAGCGCCAGGGCTACCTGATCCATCGCATCGCGGTGGATAGCGAGGGAGCGCTGGACATGGCGCAGTTCCGCGCCGCGCTCAGCCCGCGCGTCGCGCTGGTCAGCGCCATGTGGGCGAATAACGAAACCGGGGTGCTTTTCCCGATCGCCGAAATGGCGGAGCTGGCCCATGAACAAGGGGCGCTGTTTCACTGCGATGCGGTACAGGTGGTGGGCAAAATGCCGATTGCCGTGGGCGAGACCCGCATCGACATGCTCTCCTGCTCGGCGCATAAGTTTCACGGACCAAAAGGCGTAGGCTGCCTCTATCTGCGCCGGGGAACGCGCTTTCGCCCGCTGCTGCGCGGCGGTCATCAGGAGTACGGTCGGCGCGCCGGGACGGAAAATATCTGCGGAATCGTCGGCATGGGCGCGGCCTGCGAGCTGGCGAATATTCATCTGCCGGGAATGGCGCATATCGGCCAGCTGCGCGACAGGCTGGAACATCGACTGCTGGCCAGCGTACCGTCGGTCATGGTGATGGGCGGTAGCCAGCCGCGGGTGCCCGGCACGGCGAATCTGGCCTTTGAGTTTATTGAGGGTGAGGCCATTCTGCTGCTGCTCAACCAGGCCGGGATCGCCGCCTCCAGCGGCAGCGCCTGCACGTCAGGCTCGCTGGAACCCTCCCACGTGATGCGGGCGATGAATATCCCCTATACCGCCGCCCACGGCACCATCCGCTTTTCCCTCTCGCGCTACACCCGGGAGAAAGAGATCGATTACGTCGTCACCGCGCTGCCGCCGATTATCGACCGGCTGCGCGCGCTGTCGCCCTACTGGCACAACGGCAAGCCGCGCCCGGCGGACGCCGTCTTCACGCCGGTTTACGGCTAAGGCGGAGGTGGCTGATGGGACGCGTGCTGATTAACGATACCACCCTGCGCGACGGCGAACAGAGCCCCGGCGTCGCCTTTCGCACCAGCGAAAAGGTCGCCATTGCCGAGGCGCTTTATGCCGCAGGGATTACGGCGATGGAGGTCGGCACCCCGGCGATGGGGGACGAGGAGATCGCGCGGATCCAGCTGGTGCGTCGTCAGCTGCCCGACGCGACGCTGATGACCTGGTGCCGGATGAACGCGCTGGAAATCCGCCAGAGCGCCGATCTGGGCGTTGACTGGGTGGATATTTCGATTCCGGCTTCAGATAAGCTGCGGCAGTACAAACTGCGCGAGCCGCTGACGGTGCTGCTGGAGCGGCTGGCGATGTTTATCCGCCTTGCGCATACGCTCGGTCTGCGGGTATGCATCGGCTGCGAGGACGCCTCGCGCGCCGGCGTCCAGGCCCTGCGCGCTATCGCCGAGGTCGCGCAGCAGTGCGGCGCCGCCCGCCTGCGCTATGCCGATACGGTCGGCCTGCTCGACCCCCTCACTACCGCGGCGCAAATCTCGGCCCTGCGCGAAGTCTGGTCCGGGGAAATCGAAATGCACGCCCACAACGACCTGGGTATGGCCACCGCCAATACGCTAGCGGCGGTAAGCGCCGGGGCCACCAGCGTGAATACGACGATCCTCGGCCTCGGCGAGCGGGCGGGCAACGCGGCGCTGGAAACCGTCGCGCTGGGCCTGGAGCGCTGCCTCGGCGTGAAGACCGGCGTGCATTTTCCAGCGCTGCCCGCGCTCTGTCAGAGGGTCGCCGAAGCCGCCCAGCGCGCCATCGACCCGCAGCAGCCGCTGGTCGGCGAGCTGGTGTTTACCCATGAATCAGGGGTCCACGTGGCGGCGCTGCTGCGCGACAGCGAGAGCTATCAGTCGATCGCCCCTTCCCTGATGGGCCGCAGCTACCGGCTGGTGCTGGGTAAACACTCCGGGCGTCAGGCGGTCAACGGCGTATTTGACCAGATGGGCTATCACCTTAACGCCGCGCAAATTAACCAGCTGCTGCCCGCCATCCGCCGCTTCGCCGAGAACTGGAAGCGCAGCCCGAAAGATTATGAGCTGGTGGCTATCTACGACGAGCTGTGCGGTGAATCCGCCCTGCGGGCGAGGGGGTAATGATGGAGTGGTTTTATCAAATTCCCGGCGTGGACGAACTTCGCTCCGCCGAATCCTTTTTCCAGTTTTTCGCCGTCCCCTATCAGCCCGAGCTGCTTGGCCGCTGCTGCCTGCCGGTGCTGGCAACCTTTCACCGCAAACTGCGCGCCGAGGTGCCGCTGCAAAACCGGCTGGAGGAAAACGCCCGCGCTCACTGGCTGCTGGCGCGACGACTGCTTGCGGAGAGCTATCAGCAACAGTTTCAGGAGAGCGGAACATGAGACCGAAATTCACCTTTAGCGAAGAGGTCCGCGTCGTACGCGCGATTCGTAACGACGGCACCGTGGCGGGCTTCGCCCCCGGCGCGCTGCTGGTCAGGCGCGGCAGCACCGGCTTTGTGCGCGACTGGGGCGTTTTTTTGCAGGATCAAATTATCTACCAGATCCACTTTCCGGAGAGCGATCGGATCATCGGCTGCCGCGAACAGGAGCTGATCCCCATCACCCAGCCGTGGCTGGCCGGAAACTTGCAATACGGTGATAACGTCGCCTGCCAGATGGCGCTCGCGGTCAACGGCGAAGTCGTCGTGGCCGTCGGCCAGCGGGGACGCATCGAGGCGACCGATCGCGGAGAGACCGGCGACAGCTACACCGTGGACTTTAGCGGCCGCTGGTTCAGGGTTCCGGCGCGGGCCATCACCCTTATAGAGGAGAGAGAAGAATGAACCCATGGCAACGTTTTGCCCGGCAGCGGCTGGCGCGCAGCCGCTGGAATAGCGACCCGACGGCCCTGGAGCCGGACGATACGCAGGCTTTTGAACAGGCCTGGCAACGTCAGTGCCGCATGGAGCAGGCGATCGTCGCGCGGGTCCCGGAAAGCGATATTCCGGCGGCGCTGCTGGAGAATATCGCCGCCTCCCTTGCCGTCTGGCTCGACGAGGGGGAATTTACGCCGCCGGAGCGCGCAGCCATCGTGCTGCATCACGCCCGACTGGAGGTCGGCTTTACCGATATCGCCCGCCAGGCGCCGCAGCCGGATCTCTCCACGGTGCAGGCCTGGTACCTGCGCCACCAGACGCAGTTTATGCGCCCGGAGCAGCGTCTGACCCGCCACCTGCTGCTGACGGTCGATGGCGACCGCGAAGCCGTACATCAGCGGATCCTCGGCCTGTATCGGCAAATCAACGCCTCCCGGGACGCGTTTGCTCCGCTGGCTCGCCGCCATTCCCACTGCCCAAGCGCCCTGGAAGAGGGCCGTCTGGGCTGGATTAGCCGCGGGCTGCTCTATCCCCAGCTCGAGACGGCGCTGTTTTCACTGGCGGAAAACGCCCTGAGCCTCCCCGTCGCCAGCGAGCTGGGGTGGCATCTTTTATGGTGTGAAGCAATTCGTCCCGCCGCGCCCATGGAGCCGCAGCAGGCGCTGGAGAGTGCGCGCGATTATCTTTGGCAGCAGAGCCAGCAGCGCCATCAGCGCCAGTGGCTGGAACAAACGATCTCCCGTCAGCCGGGCCTGTGCGGGTAGCCTCGCGGCTACCCGTTAACGCCTACAGCACCGCGCGTTTAATCTCCTCAAGCCAGCTCGCCAGACGCGCTTCGGTCTGGTCGAACTGGTTATCCTGATCCAGTACCAGCCCAATAAAGCGTTCGCCCTCCAGCGCCGCAGAGGCGCTGAATTCATAGCCCTCATTTGGCCAGCTGCCGATTATCTGCGCGCCGCGCGCGCGCAGAGCGTCGTACAGCGGACGCATCCCGCTAACGAAGTTGTCCGGGTAGCCTTTCTGGTCGCCGAGGCCGAACAGAGCCACGGTTTTCCCGCTCAGGCTGGCGTCGTCGAGGCCGCTGATGAATTCGCTCCATGATTCGCCTTCGCATCCGGCCTCAAGCCCCGGCAGCTGGCCGTCGCCGAGCGTCGGCGTGCCCAGCAGCAGCACCGGATAGGCCATAAAGTCGTCCAGCGTCGTGCGGTTAATGTTGACCGGGGCATCCGCCAGCTCGCCCAGCTGTTTGTGGATCATTTTCGCGATTTTGCGGGTTTTACCGGTATCGGTGCCAAAGAAAATACCAATGTTCGCCATATTGCGCTCCTGTCGGAAAGGGGGATTGAAAACACGCGTTCTCGCAGAGGTATTGCGAAGGCTGTGCCAGGTTTCTTTGCACTATCGCGGCTCACCCCTGCCCCAAAACGATCGCTTCCGCGCCCGCCCGCCGCCCGCAGCGGGGCCGGCGGGCCGCTTAAAATGAAAAAAGCGCTGGGTTTTCCCCTACCGGATCAATGTTTCTGCTTATCTCGCCGATAAGGGCGCACGCTTTGCATGGTTATCGAAATTCGACAAACGCCGCGGCGTTCTCGTCACGGTGTCGGACAAATTGTCATAACTGCGACACAGGAGTTTGCGATGACCCTGAATATGATGCTCGATAACGCCGTACCCGAGGCGATTGCCGGTGCGCTGACTCAACAACATCCGGGGCTATTTTTTACGATGGTCGAACAGGCATCGGTAGCCATTTCCCTCACCGACGCCCGGGCGAATATTATCTACGCCAACCCGGCGTTTTGCCGCCAGAGCGGATATTCGCTGGCGCAATTGCTCAATCAAAACCCGCGCCTGCTGGCCAGCAGCCAGACGCCGCGAGAAATCTACCAGCAGATGTGGCAAACCCTGCTTCAGCGCCAGCCGTGGCGCGGCCAGCTGATTAATCAGCGCCGCGACGGCGGCCTGTATCTGGTGGATATCGACATCACGCCGGTGCTGAATCCCCAGGGCGAGCTGGAGCATTATCTGGCGATGCAGCGGGATATCAGCGTCAGCTATACCCTGGAACAGCGCCTGCGCAATCATATGACGCTGATGGAGGCGGTGCTCAACAACATCCCCGCCGCCGTGGTCGTGGTGGATGAGCAGGATCGGGTGGTGATGGATAATCTCGCCTACAAAACGTACTGCGCGGACTGCGGCGGAAAAGAGCTGCTGGTCGAGCTCCAGATTTCACCGCGCAAAATGGGGCCCGGCGCGGAGCAAATCCTGCCGGTGGTGGTTCGCGGCGCGGTGCGCTGGCTGTCGGTGACGTGCTGGGGGCTGCCCGGCGTAAGCGAAGAAGCCAGCCGCTATTTTGTCGACAGCGCCCCGGCGCGCACGCTGGTGGTGATCGCCGACTGCACCCAGCAGCGCCAGCAGCAGGAGCAGGGCCGTCTCGACCGTCTGAAGCAGCAGATGACCGCCGGAAAGCTGCTGGCCGCCATTCGCGAGTCGCTGGACGCGGCGCTGATTCAGCTTAATTGCCCGATCAATATGCTAGCGGCGGCCCGTCGGCTGAACGGCGAAGGCAGCGGCAACGTGGCGCTAGACGCGGCGTGGCGTGAAGGCGAAGAGGCCATGGCGCGACTGCAGCGCTGCCGCCCTTCTCTCGAGCTGGAAAGCAGCGCCGTCTGGCCGCTTCAGCCCTTCTTTGACGACCTGTACGCCCTCTACCGCACCCGCTTTGACGACCGCGCGCGGCTGCGGGTTGACATGGCATCGCCGCATCTCGTCGGCTTCGGCCAGCGTACCCAGATGCTGGCCTGCTTAAGTTTATGGCTCGATCGGACGCTGGCCCTCGCCGCTGAGCTGCCCTCGGTACCGCTGGAGATCGAGCTTTATGCCGAAGAGGACGAGGGCTGGCTCTCGCTGTATCTCAACGACAATGTACCGCTGCTGCAGGTGCGCTACGCCCACTCACCCGATGCCTTAAACTCTCCCGGCAAAGGGATGGAGCTGCGGCTGATCCAAACGCTGGTCGCCTACCATCGCGGCGCGATTGAACTGGCTTCGCGCCCGCAGGGAGGCACCAGCCTGGTTCTGCGCTTCCCGCTCTTTGATACCCTGACCGGAGGTGAGCAATGATCCATAAATCCGATTCGGACACCACCGTCAGGCGCTTCGATCTCTCCCAACAGTTTACCGCCATGCAGCGGATAAGCGTGGTGCTGAGCCGCGCCACCGAAGCGAGCAAAACCCTGCAGGAGGTGCTGAGCGTTTTACATAACGATGCGTTTATGCAGCATGGGATGATTTGCCTGTACGACAGCCAGCAGGAGATCCTGAGCATCGAAGCGCTGCAGCAAACGGAAAACCAGACGCTGCCCGGCAGTACGCAAATTCGCTACCGGCCGGGGGAAGGACTGGTCGGTACCGTGCTGGCGCAGGGCCAGTCGCTGGTGCTGCCGCGCGTCGCCGATGACCAGCGCTTTCTCGATCGTCTGAGCCTGTACGACTACGACCTGCCGTTTATCGCCGTTCCGCTGATGGGCCCTCATTCCCGGCCCATCGGCGTACTGGCGGCGCAGCCGATGGCGCGTCAGGAAGAGCGGCTACCCGCCTGCACGCGCTTTCTCGAAACCGTCGCCAATCTGGTGGCCCAGACGATTCGCCTGATGATTCTGCCGACCTCCGCCGCGCAGCCGCCGCAGCAGAGCCCCCGAGTTGAGCGCCCGCGCGCCTGTACCCCTTCACGCGGTTTCGGCCTGGAGAATATGGTCGGCAAAAGCCCGGCGATGCGGCAGATTATGGACATTATCCGTCAGGTCTCCCGCTGGGATACCACGGTGCTGGTGCGCGGCGAGAGCGGCACCGGGAAAGAGCTGATCGCCAACGCCATTCATCATAATTCCCCGCGCGCCGCCTCCGCATTCGTCAAATTTAACTGCGCGGCGCTGCCGGACAATCTGCTGGAGAGCGAGCTGTTCGGCCATGAGAAAGGCGCGTTTACCGGCGCGGTGCGCCAGCGGAAAGGCCGCTTTGAGCTGGCGGACGGCGGCACCCTATTCCTGGATGAAATCGGTGAAAGCAGCGCCTCGTTTCAGGCCAAGCTGCTGCGAATTCTGCAAGAAGGAGAGATGGAGCGCGTCGGCGGCGATGAAACCCTGCGCGTCAACGTACGCATCATCGCGGCGACCAACCGCCATCTGGAAGAGGAGGTGCGGCTGGGGCATTTCCGTGAAGACCTTTACTACCGCCTGAACGTAATGCCTATCGCGCTGCCGCCGCTGCGCGAGCGCCAGGAGGATATCGCCGAACTGGCGCATTTTCTGGTACGTAAAATCGCCCACAGCCAGGGGCGAACGCTGCGCATCAGCGATGGGGCAATTCGCCTGCTGATGGAGTACAGCTGGCCGGGAAACGTCCGCGAACTGGAAAACTGTCTCGAACGTTCGGCGGTGATGTCGGAAAGCGGCCTGATCGACCGGGACGTGATTCTGTTCAACCATCGCGATAACCCGCCGAAAGCGCTGCCCAACGGCGGCCAGACGGAAGACGGCTGGCTCGACAACAGCCTCGACGAGCGCCAGCGGCTGATCGCCGCCCTGGAGAAAGCGGGCTGGGTGCAGGCCAAAGCGGCGCGGCTGCTCGGGATGACGCCGCGTCAGGTGGCGTATCGTATTCAGATCATGGATATCACCATGCCGCGGCTGTGAAGCGTTATGTGAGATTCAGGACATTGTCGCCAGCGCGGCGGAATTACGACAATTTTACCTGGCCGGCCGTCAGTTAAAGCGTTTATTTTTCATAGGGTTGTAAAAAATCCCTCTGGTATAGCATTTGCAGCAGGAAGGTATCGCCCAACCACAAAGGTATGACCATGACTTCCTGCTCCTCTTTTTCTGGCGGCCCAGCCTGCCGCCCGGCGGATGACAGCGCCCTGACGCCGCTTGTGGCCGATAAAGCTGCCGCGCACCCCTGCTACTCTCGTAATGGGCATCACCGTTTCGCGCGGATGCATCTGCCCGTCGCGCCCGCCTGCAATTTGCAGTGCAATTACTGTAATCGCAAATTCGATTGCAGCAATGAGTCCCGCCCCGGCGTATCGTCAACGCTGCTCACGCCTGAACAGGCGGTCGTCAAAGTGCGTCAGGTCGCACAGGCGATCCCGCAGCTTTCGGTGGTCGGCATCGCCGGCCCCGGCGATCCGCTCGCCAATATCGCCCGCACCTTCCGTACCCTGGAGCTGATCCGCGAACAGCTGCCGGACCTGAAGTTATGCCTGTCGACCAACGGGCTGATGCTGCCCGACGCGGTGGACCGCCTGCTGGACGTCGGGGTTGACCACGTCACGGTCACCATTAATACCCTCGACGCGGAGATTGCCGCGCAAATCTACGCCTGGCTATGGCTGGACGGCGAGCGCTACAGCGGACGCGAAGCGGGAGAGATTCTGATTGCTCGTCAGCTGGAGGGCGTGCGCAGGCTGACCGCCCAGGGCGTGCTGGTGAAAATAAATTCGGTGCTGATCCCCGGCATCAACGATAGCGGCATGGCCGACGTGAGCCGCGCGCTGCGGGCCAGCGGCGCGTTTATCCATAATATTATGCCGCTGATCGCCAGGCCGGAGCACGGCACGGTGTTTGGCCTCAACGGCCAGCCGGAGCCGGACGCAGAGACGCTCGCCGCCACCCGCAGCCGGTGCGGAGAAGTGATGCCGCAGATGACCCACTGCCGCCAGTGCCGCGCCGACGCCATCGGGATGCTTGGCGAAGACCGCAGCCAGCAGTTTACCCAGCTTCCGGCCCCGGAGAGCCTCCCGGCCTGGCTGCCGATCCTCCACCAGCGCGCGCAGCTGCACGCCAGCATTGCCACCCGCGGCGAATCTGAAGCCGATGACGCCTGCCTGGTCGCCGTGGCGTCAAGCCGCGGGGACGTGATTGATTGCCACTTTGGCCACACCGACCGGTTCTCTATCTACAGCCTCTCGGCCGCCGGCATGGTGCTGGTCAACGAACGGTTTACGCCTAAATATTGTCAGGGGCGCGAAGAGTGCGAGCCGCAGGATAACGCGGCCCGGTTCGCGGCGATCCTCGAACTGCTGGCGGACGTTAAAGCCGTATTCTGCGTGCGTATCGGCCATACGCCGTGGCAAATGCTGGAACAGGAAGGCATTGAACCGTGCGTTGACGGCGCGTGGCGGCCGGTCTCCGAAGTGCTGCCCGCGTGGTGGCAGCAGCGCCGGGGGAGCTGGCCTGCCGCGCTGCCGCATAAGGGGGTCGCCTGATGCCGCCGCTCGACTGGCTGCGGCGCTTATGGCTGCTGTACCACGCGGGGAAAGGCAGCTTTCCGCTGCGCATGGGGCTTAGCCCGCGCGACTGGCAGGCGCTGCGGCGACGCCTGGGCGAGGCGGAGACGCCGCTGGACGGCGAGGCGCTAACCCGCCGCCGCCTGATGAGCGAACTCAACGCTACCCGCGAAGAGGAGCGCCAGCAGCTGGGCGCGTGGCTGGCGGGCTGGATGCAGCAGGAGGCCGGGCCGATGGCGCAGATTATCGCCGAGGTTTCGCTGGCGTTTAACCATCTCTGGCAGGATCTGGGCCTTGCGTCGCGCGCCGAACTGCGCCTGCTGATGATCGACTGCTTTCCGCAGCTGGTGGCGATGAACGAACACAATATGCGCTGGAAAAAGTTCTTTTACCGTCAGCGCTGTTTGCTCCAGCAGGGGGAAGTTATCTGCCGGTCGCCAAGCTGCGACGAGTGCCGGGAGCGCAGCGCCTGCTTTGAGTAGCGGTTACCCGAGCTCCTGCCCGGCCTGCGGAACGCCAGAAACAAAAAAGCCGGAGGTCTCCCTCCGGCTTTTCACATCACCAAACGCGATCAGGCAACGTCTTCGTACTGCGGTACCGGGTTGCGGAAGCTTTTGGTCACGCAGGCCAGGTAGACCAGACCAATACCGCCCCAGATCAGGCCGAGAACCATGGAGCTCTCTTCCAGATTGATCCACAGTGCGCCAACGGTCAGCGCGCCGCACACCGGCAGAACCAGATAGTTGAAGTGGTCTTTCAGCGTTTTGTTGCGCTTTTCACGGATCCAGAACTGGGAGATCACCGACAGGTTAACGAAGGTGAACGCCACCAGCGCGCCGAAGTTAATCAGCGCCGTCGCCGTGACGAGGTCGAATTTAATCGCCAGCAGCGCAATCGCGCCGACCAGCAGTACGTTCCACGCCGGAGTCCGCCATTTCGGATGCACGTAGCCGAAGAAGCGCGTCGGGAACACGCCGTCGCGGCCCATCACGTACATCAGACGGGAAACGCCCGCGTGCGCGGCCATGCCGGACGCCAGTACGGTGACGCTGGAGAAAATCAGCACGCCCCACTGGAAGGTTTTGCCCGCCACGTACAGCATGATTTCAGGCTGCGATGCGTCCGGATCCTTAAAGCGCGAGATATCCGGGAAGTACAGCTGCAGGAAGTAGGAAGCGCCGATAAAGATCAGGCCGCCAATCAGCGCGGTCAGGAAGATAGCCTTCGGGATCACGCGCTCTGCGTCTTTGGTCTCTTCAGACAGCGAAGAGATACCGTCGAAGCCGAGGAACGAGAAGCACAGGATGGTCGCGCCGGTAATCATCGGCACCACGTGCGCGCCTTCAGACCAGAACGGACGGGTGCTGGTCAGCGTGCCCGCGCCTTCGCCGTGCATAACGCCGTAGATAATCAGGCCAACAATCACCGCCACGATGCCCATCTGCAGGATAACGATCAGGGTGTTGAAGTTCGCCACGGTCTTGATGCTGCGCAGGTTGGAGATGGTCATAAAGGCCACCAGCGCGACAACGAAGATCCACGATGGAATAGAAGGCACCAGCGCTTCAAAGTAAATTTTCGCCAGCAGAATGTTGATCATCGGCATGAACAGGTAGTCCAGCAGCGATGACCAGCCAACCATAAAGCCAACGGCCGGGCTAATGGATTTCTGCGCGTAGGTATAAGCGGAACCCGCCGACGGGAAACGGCGAACCAGTTTACCGTAGCTCAGCGCCGTGAAAAGAATGGCGATCAGCGCGAAGGCGTAAGCCGTCGCAACGTGACCATCAGTCAATCCAGAGACGATACCAAACGTATCGAACAGCGTCATCGGCTGCATATAGGCCAGGCCCATCATGACAACCGGAATCAACGTAAGCGTTTTACGTAATTCCACGCGAGAGGTTTTTGGAGTAGCGTTATGCGACATAGTTATCCCCTTTTACGGTGAACGCCAGCGCGTAAGCAAAAAATTGCCCCATTTCTTTGTATTCCTCAGCGACAACCACTGTCGGTTTTTAGTAAATATCTATCCGGTACGAAGCCCGGCCTCTTGGTATTGAATGATGTGTCTTTCAACCAAAAAAATAACCGACACTTTAAAAAAGCGTCGGCCAGTTTCTGATTTTCAGGACGCGTATTTTGCAACAACTGCTGGCACGATGACAAGATGTTACAAGGCTTAATAATTACGGCGATTCTCTAACAGATTAATATTCATACGATTTTAGTATTATAGACCTGATGGATAGCACTATTTGCTAATATCTCCTTTCGCCACCACTCGCCCGCCTGCCCGCAAATATCTTCATTCCAGCCTATCCACGCGCGATTGACCGGTTCAGGCACCGTCGTTTTTAATATTTGTAGCTCGCCGCGGGCGATGAAAGGCTGTACCTGAAATAGCGGCAAATAGCCCCATCCCAGTCCGGCGCACAGCAGCGTCAGCCGGGCGGAAAGATCGAATACCGCCAGGCTATCCTGAGCGTCAATCTGCGGCCACGCGCTGTCGGCCACAATCGCCCGATGACGGCGCAACGTCCGCCAGCCCAGCGGGCCGGCAATCTGCGCAAGCGGATGCCGGGGCGCAACAACAAACGCCTGCGCCACCTCTCCCAGCAGAACAGAGCCGCAGCCGCTGAGCGCCGGCGGGTCGCCCAGCACGCCGAGCAGAAGATCCGCCCGCCCTTCCATCAGCATCTGCCAGTTTGCGCCCGGGATATCGCGGCGGAATTCAAGGCGGGTGGCGTGATGCTGGTGATAAAACGCCGCGATCGCGGGAGCCAACAGCGGGAACGGAAAGGTGGCGTCGACGTTGAGTATCAGCGCATTTTCCCAGCCCTGCTGCAGCCTGACGGCCTGCTTTTCCAGTTCGCGGGCGGTGTGCAGCACGTCGCGCCCCTTTTCCAGCAGCATCTGCCCGGTACGGGTAAAGCGCGCCCGGTGGCCGCTGCGGTCAAGCAGTTGAATATTGAGATCGCTTTCCAGCTTATGAATGGTGTAGCTCAGCGCCGACGGCGTTTTATAGAGCTTCGCCGAGGCGGCGGCAAAACTGCCCTCTTTGTCGAGGGCATCAAGAATGACGAGCACATCCAGCAGTGGTTTCATCGCTACCCCCTTACGGTACGCGATTCACCGCTGGCGCATTACTCCATCGGCATGACCAGCGGGTCGGGGTACTGGTACTCAAACCCCAGTTCGTTGCAAATACGGCTGCCATCTACGATCTTACCGCTACCGTTCTCCGGGTTATCAGAGAATACGGGGACGGGAAGCCCAAGCTCGCGGGCCATCTGCGGATAAAAGACGCCGCGCGCGGGATGCTTAGGCGCACATATATTATAGATGCGCCCGCCTTTCGGAGCCTGCAGTAACAGTTCGATCGCGGCAATCACATCCTGAAGATGCACCAGATTGACGCCGTGCTGGCCGTCCGGCGCGGATTTTCCGGCAAAAAAGCGCCCCGGATGACGGGACGGCCCCACCAGACCGGCGAGGCGCAGAATGTCCACCGAGGTGCCGGGAAGGTTATGCAGCCAGTCCTCCAGCTCTTTCAGCACCCGCCCGCTGGCGGTTTGCGGGTTACGGGGCGAGTTCTCTTTCAGCGTGCCGCTGGCGTTGCCGTAAACCGACGTTGAGCTGGTGAATATGATGCGCGGCACGTGATGCGCCAGCGCGGTATCGACGATCTCCTGTACCGCCTGAAGATAAAAGTCCTCTCCCGGTCCGGTTCGCCGCGCCGGTAAGGTAATCACCAGCGCGTCAACGTTCATTAAGGCATCCAGATCTTCGGTGTCGCAGACCAGCTGCGGCTCCAGACGCAGCGGATAGCCATCGATGCCGCACATCCGCGCCGCCTCGACGCCATCCTGCGTGGTCTTACTGCCGGTCACCTGCCATCCCCGCGACATCAACGACAGCGCAAGCGGCATACCCAGCCATCCTAAACCTACAATTGCGACCTTTTTCATCCCCTTGCTCCTGAATTTTCGCTGTGCTGACTTAAGGCTACGCCAGCCGGCGGCAGCTGACAATTTCTAAGGTCAATATGAAATCAATTAATGATAGAAAAAAGCCCTTGCTTTATGCGAGTGAAGTGGTTTAGGTTAAAAGGCATCAAATGCATAGTCATTCACAGAGAATTTTATGAACAGCGTTCAATTTAAAAACCACCATCATCACCATCATCCTGACTAGTCTTTCAGGCGATGTGTGCTGGAAGACGTTTGGATCTTCCAGTGGTGCATGAACGCAAAGAGAGCCCCCGGAAGATTCACTTCCGGGGGCTTTTTTTTGGACCGAATTCGGACAGATTCAGACAGGGTTACAGAGGAAAATAAGAATGTTAGACAACAGCCGTTTACGCATAGCTATTCAGAAATCAGGGCGTTTAAGCGAAGATTCACGCGAATTACTCAGCCGCTGCGGCATCAAAGTGAATCTGCACACCCAGCGCCTGATCGCGCTGGCGGAAAATATGCCCATCGATATTCTGCGCGTGCGTGATGACGATATTCCGGGCCTTATCATGGACGGCGTGGTCGATTTGGGGATTATCGGCGAAAACGTGCTGGAGGAAGAGCTGCTGAGCCGCCGCGCTCAGGGCGAAGACCCGCGCTATTTCACCCTGCGCCGTCTCGACTTCGGCGGCTGCCGCCTGTCGCTGGCGACCCCGGCGGATGAACCCTGGGACGGCCCGGCGGCGCTTAACGGCAAACGCATCGCCACCTCCTACCCGCACCTGCTGAAGCGCTACCTTGACCAGAAAGGGATCTCGTTCAAATCCTGCCTGCTGAACGGCTCGGTTGAAGTGGCTCCGCGCGCCGGTCTGGCCGACGCGATTTGCGACCTGGTATCAACCGGCGCGACTCTCGAAGCGAACGGCCTGCGCGAAGTGGAAGTGATGTTCCGCTCCAAAGCCTGCCTGATCCAGCGCGACGGCGAGATGGCCGATAGCAAACAGCAGCTGATCGACCGCCTGCTGACCCGTATTCAGGGGGTGATTCAGGCCCGCGAATCAAAATACATCATGATGCACGCGCCGACCGAGCGCCTGGAAGAAGTGGTCGCCCTGCTGCCCGGCGCCGAGCGCCCGACCATTCTGCCGCTGGCCGGCGACAAGCAGCGCGTGGCGATGCACATGGTGAGCAGCGAAACCCTGTTCTGGGAAACCATGGAAAAACTGAAAGCGCTAGGCGCCAGCTCCATTCTGGTCCTGCCGATTGAGAAGATGATGGAGTAAACCGGCGGGTCGGTCACGGGATAAACAGGGGAAACAACCATGAGCTTCAACACAATTATCGACTGGAACGGCTGTAGCGCAGAACAACAGCAACAGCTCTTAACGCGCCCGGCCATTTCCGCCTCCGAGAGCATCAGCAAGACGGTGTCGGAGATCCTGAATAACGTTAAAGACAACGGCGATGCGGCCCTGCGCGAATACGGCGCGAAGTTCGATAAAACCGACGTCAAGGCGCTGAAGGTCAGCGACGAAGAGATTGCCGCCGCCGGCGCGCGCCTGAGCGACGAGCTCAAGCAGGCGATGGCCGTGGCGGTCAAAAATATCGAAACCTTCCACAACGCGCAGCGGCTGCAGGCCGTCGATGTGGAAACCCTGCCGGGCGTACGCTGCCAGCAGGTGACCCGCCCTATCGCCTCCGTCGGCTTATATATTCCCGGCGGCTCGGCGCCGCTGTTCTCCACGGTGCTGATGCTCGCCACGCCGGCGCGCATCGCGGGCTGCCAGCAGGTGGTGCTGTGCTCGCCGCCGCCGATTGCCGATGAAATCCTCTATGCCGCCCAGCTGTGCGGCGTGCGCAATATCTTTAACGTCGGCGGCGCGCAGGCGATTGCCGCCCTGGCGTTCGGCACCGAATCGGTAGCGAAGGTCGATAAAATCTTTGGCCCGGGCAACGCCTTCGTGACCGAAGCCAAGCGCCAGGTCAGCCAGCGTCTTGACGGCGCGGCTATCGATATGCCCGCCGGGCCGTCGGAAGTGCTGGTGATCGCCGACAGCGGTGCCACCCCGGATTTCGTCGCCTCTGACCTGCTTTCCCAGGCGGAGCACGGCCCGGATTCGCAGGTGATCCTGCTGACGCCGGATAGCGAGATGGCCACCCGCGTCGCGCAAGCCGTTGAGCGCCAGCTGGCCGCGCTGTCCCGTGCGGAAACGGCCCGCGGGGCGCTCTCCGCCAGCCGCATCATCGTGGCTCGCGATATCGCCCAGTGCGTGGAGATTTCCAACCAGTACGGTCCGGAGCACCTGATTATTCAGACCCGCAACGCCCGCGAACTGGTCGACGGCATTACCAGCGCCGGTTCGGTATTTCTCGGCGACTGGTCGCCGGAGTCCGCCGGCGATTACGCCTCCGGCACCAACCACGTGCTGCCGACCTACGGCTACACCGCCACCTGCTCCAGCCTCGGCCTGGCGGATTTTCAGAAACGTATGACCGTGCAGGAGCTGTCGCGCGACGGGTTTGCCGCCCTCGCCTCAACGATTGAGATTCTGGCCGCCGCCGAGCGTCTGGACGCCCACAAAAACGCCGTTACGCTGCGCGTCGCAGCCCTTAAGGAGCAAGCATGAGCATCGAAGATTTAGCCCGCGCCAACGTCCGCGCGCTGACGCCTTATCAATCTGCTCGCCGTCTGGGCGGTAAAGGCGACGTCTGGCTGAACGCCAACGAATTCCCGACCGCGGTCGCGTTTCAGCTGACCGAGCAGACGATGAACCGCTATCCGGAACCGCAGCCGAAAGCGGTCATTGAACGCTACGCGCAGTATGCGGGCGTCAAGCCGGAGCAGGTGTTGGTCAGCCGCGGCGCCGATGAAGGCATTGAACTGCTGATCCGCGCCTTCTGCGAGCCGGGCCAGGATGCGGTGCTCTACTGCCCGCCGACCTACGGCATGTACAGCGTCAGCGCCGAAACCATCGGCGTGACCTGCCGTACGGTGCCCACCCTCGCCGACTGGCAGCTGGATCTGCCGGGCATCGCGGCCAATCTTGACGGCGTGAAAGTGGTGTTCGTCTGCAGCCCGAATAACCCGACCGGGCAGATTATCAACCCGAAAGATTTTCGCACCCTGCTGGAGATGGCGCGCGGTAAAGCTATCGTGGTCGCGGATGAGGCCTATATTGAGTTCTGCCCGCAGGCCACGCTGGCGACCTGGCTCAACGAGTATCCGCACCTGGTGATTCTGCGTACCCTCTCCAAGGCCTTCGCCCTGGCCGGACTGCGCTGCGGCTTTACCCTCGCCAACGCCGAGGTGATTAACGTGCTGATGAAGGTTATCGCACCTTATCCGCTCTCGACGCCGGTCGCCGACATCGCCGCCCAGGCGCTCAGCGCGGAAGGCATTGCCGCCATGCGGGCGCGCGTGGCGCAGATCCTCGGCGAACGCGATTATCTGGTCAGCCAGCTGCGCAGCATTGCCTGCGTTGAAGAGGTGTTCGATTCCGAGAGCAACTACGTTCTGGCGCGGATCACCGCCTCCAGCGCGGTATTTAAATCTTTGTGGGATCAGGGCATTATCTTACGTGACCAGAATAAACAACCTTCATTAAGCGGCTGTTTGCGTATCACTATCGGTACCCGTGCAGAGAGCCAGCGCGTCATTGACGCTTTGACTGCGGAGAATGTATGACCCAGAAGTTTCTCTTTATTGACCGTGACGGTACGCTGATTTCCGAGCCACCGGTTGATTTTCAGGTAGACCGCTTCGATAAGCTGGCGTTCGAGCCGCAGGTGATCCCGGCCCTGCTGAAGCTGCAGCAGGAAGGGTACAGGCTGGTGATGATCACCAATCAGGACGGGCTGGGAACCGCCAGCCTGCCGCAGGACGAGTTCGACGGCCCGCACAACCTGATGATGCAGATATTCTCCTCGCAGGGCGTCAACTTTGACGAGGTGCTGATTTGTCCGCATCTCCCGGCGGATAACTGCGACTGCCGCAAGCCGAAAACCAAACTGGTGCTGCCGTGGCTGGAGCAAGGGCTGATGGACACCGCCAACAGCTACGTGATTGGCGACCGCGCGACCGATATCCAGCTGGCGGATAACATGGGCATTACCGGCCTGCGCTATGACCGCGAAAAGCTGGACTGGCCGACCATTTGCGAACAGCTAACCCGCCACGACCGCTACGCCCACGTTGAGCGCATCACCAAAGAGACCCAGGTGGATGTGAAAGTGTGGCTGGACCGCGAAGGCGGCAGCAAAATTTCCACCGGCGTCGGCTTCTTCGATCATATGCTTGACCAAATCGCCACCCACGGCGGCTTCCGCCTGGAGATTAACGTCGGCGGCGATCTTTATATCGACGATCACCACACCGTGGAAGATACCGGGCTCGCGCTGGGCGAAGCGCTGAAGCTGGCCCTCGGCGACAAGCGCGGTATCGGCCGTTTCGGCTTTGTGCTGCCGATGGACGAATGCCTGGCCCGCTGCGCGCTGGATATCTCCGGCCGTCCGCACCTCGAATACAAAGCCGACTTTACCTATCAGCGCGTTGGCGATCTGAGCACCGAGATGGTGGAACACTTCTTCCGCTCGCTCTCCTATACCATGGCGGTCACTCTGCACCTGAAAACCAAGGGCAAAAACGACCACCACCGCGTAGAGAGCCTGTTTAAGGCCTTCGGCCGCACGCTACGCCAGGCGATTCGCGTCCAGGGCGACACGCTGCCGTCTTCGAAAGGGGTACTCTGATGAACGTGGTGATCCTCGATACCGGCTGCGCCAACCTCAATTCGGTGAAATCCGCGGTGAGCCGCCACGGCTACGAGCCGCAGGTCAGCCGCGACCCGGATGTGGTGCTGCGCGCCGATAAACTGTTTCTGCCGGGAGTGGGCACGGCTCAGGCGGCGATGGACCAGCTGCGCGAGCGCGATTTGATCGAGCTGATTAAAGCCTGTACCCAGCCGGTGCTGGGCATTTGCCTCGGCATGCAGCTGCTGGGAAAACGCAGCGAGGAGAATAACGGCGTTGACCTGCTGGGCATTATCGACCAGGACGTGCCGAAAATGACCGACCACGGCCTGCCGCTACCGCATATGGGCTGGAACCGGGTATATGCCAAAGCGGGCGATCGTCTGTTTCGCGGCATTGAAGACGGGGCGTATTTTTACTTCGTCCACAGCTACGCGATGCCGGTCAACGTCAATACCATCGCCCAGTGCAGCTACGGCGAGGCCTTCACCGCGGCGGTGCAGAAAGATAACTTCTTTGGCGTCCAGTTCCACCCTGAACGCTCCGGCAGCGCCGGGGCGCAGCTGCTGAAAAACTTCCTGGAGATGTGATGATCATTCCTGCTTTAGATTTAATTGACGGCACGGTCGTCCGTCTCCATCAGGGCGATTACGCTCAGCAGCGCGACTACGGTAACGACCCGCTGCCGCGCCTGCAATCCTATGCCGCCCAGGGGGCCGAAGTGCTGCACCTGGTCGACCTGACCGGGGCGAAAGATCCGGCGAAGCGCCAGATCCCGCTGCTGAAAACGCTGGTTGCCGGCGTGAACGTCCCGGTGCAGGTTGGCGGCGGCGTGCGGACGGAAGAAGACGTGGCCGCCCTGCTTGATGCAGGCGTGGCGCGCGTGGTGGTGGGTTCGACGGCGGTGAAGTCGCCGGAAGTGGTGAAAGGCTGGTTTACGCGTTTTGGCCCGCAGCATCTGGTGCTGGCGCTTGACGTGCGGATTGACGCGGAAGGCAGCAAGCAGGTGGCGGTCAGCGGCTGGCAGGAGAACTCCGGCGTAACCCTGGAGGAGCTGGTGGAGAGCTATCAGTCCGTCGGCCTGCAGCACGTGCTGTGCACCGATATTTCCCGCGACGGGACGCTGGCCGGATCTAACGTCTCGCTGTATGAAGAAGTCTGCGCCCGCTATCCGCAGGTCGCGTTTCAGTCTTCCGGCGGCATTGGCGATCTGCATGATATCGCCGCGCTGCGCGGAACCGGAGTGCGCGGGGTGATTGTCGGCCGGGCGCTGCTGGAAGGTAAATTTAACGTAACGGAGGCCATTCAATGCTGGCAAAACGGATAATCCCCTGTCTCGACGTTCGCGACGGCCAGGTAGTGAAAGGCGTGCAGTTCCGTAATCACGAAATCATCGGTGATATCGTCCCGCTGGCAAAACGCTATGCCGACGAAGGCGCGGATGAGCTGGTGTTCTACGATATCACCGCCTCCAGCGACGGCCGCGTGGTGGACAAAAGCTGGGTGTCGCGGGTCGCGGAAGTGATCGACATTCCGTTCTGCGTCGCCGGCGGCATTAAGTCGCTGGACGATGCGGCGCAAATTCTCTCCTTCGGCGCGGATAAAATCTCCATCAACTCCCCTGCCCTGGCGGATCCGACGCTGATTACCCGCCTGGCCGACCGTTTCGGCGTGCAGTGTATTGTGGTGGGCATCGATACCTGGTTTGACGCCGCGAGCGGTAAGTATCACGTCAACCAGTATACCGGCGATGAGAGCCGGACGCGGGTGACTCAGTGGGAAACCCTGGACTGGGTGCAGGAAGTGCAAAAGCGCGGGGCCGGCGAGATCGTCCTCAATATGATGAACCAGGACGGCGTGCGTAACGGCTACGATCTGGCGCAGTTAAGCAAGGTCCGCGCCGTGTGCCACGTGCCGCTGATTGCATCCGGCGGCGCGGGCACCATGGAGCACTTCCTGGAAGCCTTCCGCGACGCTAACGTCGACGGCGCGCTGGCCGCCTCGGTGTTCCACAAGCAAATTATTAATATTGGTGAACTGAAAACGTACCTGGCAGCACAGGGCGTGGAGATTAGGATATGTTAAGTGAACAGCTGGATTGGCAAAAAACCGACGGTCTGATGCCGGTCATCGTGCAGCACGCCGTTTCTGGTGAAGTGCTGATGCTGGGCTATATGAATCAGGATGCGCTGGCGAAAACCGAAGAGACCGGCAAGGTGACCTTTTATTCGCGGACCAAACAGCGTCTGTGGACCAAGGGGGAAACGTCGGGCAATTTCCTCAACGTGGTGAGCATCACCCCGGATTGCGATAACGATACCCTGCTGGCGCTGGTTAATCCGATTGGCCCAACCTGCCATAAAGGCACCTCAAGCTGCTTTGGCGAAACCGGCCATCAGTGGCTGTTCTTATATCAGCTGGAGCAGCTGCTGGCGGAACGCAAACACGCCGATCCGGAGAGCTCCTATACCGCGAAGCTGTACGCCAGCGGCACCAAACGTATTGCGCAGAAGGTGGGGGAAGAAGGCGTTGAGACCGCGCTGGCCGCGACGGTGCATGACCAGTTCGAACTGAAGAATGAAGCGTCGGATTTGATGTATCACCTGCTGGTGCTGCTGCAGGATCAGGGGCTGAATTTAACGGATGTGGTGGAAAACCTGCGGAGCAGGCATAAGTAAGTGATCAAAGGGAGGCGGCATGACGCCTCCCTTGCAATATCAACATCGCCAGCGCGCTGGTTGATATCACCGGTTTATCGACGTCATGACTTTTTTCGTGCGGTTATTTCTTTAACTAGCCTCAATGGTTTCGTCATTTTCCATGACAAAGATGAGACTAAATCTGTATAGCGCTGAGTCAGCTCATGGTACGCATTTTCAATGCTGAGCAATTTCTGTTGTTGAGTTTGATACTCTTCCTTTAAACGCGTATTCCGCTGTTCAAGCTCGTGGATAATGGTGGTTTTATCGCTAACCTGCGCCTTCAGAACATCAATTTCACTTCGCTGAGATACCGTCGACTGTTTAAGAGAAGTCATTTCTTCCTGCAGCGTTGAGTTCATCATTTGTGAATGTTCAAGCTCGCGTAACGCTCTGTCTTTCAGAGAAAAAATATACTCTTCCGCTGACTGATTAACGATCCGGCCATACGCAGCTTTGATAAAGTCATCATAAAAGTCATCACGATCGATTTCTAAAGATAAGATGAACGACTTTACTTCATTAAACAACGGGCTAAACGTACCGCCAGAAATCGTATTGAGATGCCACTCAAGAAAAACAACGGCGTAATTATTAAAATCACGACTTCTGGACGCCAGTAAATCACGATCTTGCATAAACAAACGTAGCGAAGTTAATGCCTGCAGCGCGCAGTGCCACGAATTTTCTCTGGTGGAGGAAAGCGACTCAGCGCGGTGGATAGTATGAGAGATTAAGATCTCATCAACCAGAGAGATGCGATTTGCTAACAGCATGAAACAACTCACAAAGTACAGGTCGTTTGTGGTTCTCAGCGGTTGAAACTCCAGGCCCATTGCCAGGATAGCCTCGCGTCTGAAGAGCTTATCCCATGGCCACCATATAAAGGCTCTGAAAAAATCGTCAGCAATTTCCCGTGAAGAGAAGACCTCTTTTTCAGGCAGTAAATCCTCACGCGCCGACAAAGGCATGGGAGAACGGGTATTGGTTTGCAGATCGATTGACTGGCACCGGCAGATAACAACATCCGTTTGCAGGGCCGTAGCCCGGTCGGACATTCTCTTTAACATCTCTTTATCGGCGTAATCGTCATCGTCGAGGAAAATGATGTATTCGCCGGTCGCTACACGTAGGCCAATATTTCGCGATTCGCCGCCACCAACGTTGCTCGGGTTGGTGATAACCCGGACTCGCGAATCTTCACTGGCTATTTTAGTGACAATATCCAGAGTATTATCCGTTGAGCTATCGTTAACAAGGATAATCTCAATCTCTTTTAAAGACTGGGCTAACACCGTAGTAAGCGTCTCAGCAATATACTCCGCGGCGTTATGGACAGGGATAATAACGGATACAATAACGTTACTTGATTCATCAGACATTCAATCACCTTCAAAATAAGAGGCACGCAATCATTAAACTCATCATGCGTTTGCTGAGCAGTTACATAGCTTAAAATGTAACCGCTTCGGAGGTGTTTGATTTACATGAAGCTGTAATCTCTTGCGTTACATCATCCCTGAACCACATCATGATAAGTCTTTAAGGTCTTGCTAATGATCATACCGCTAGAAAACTTATCCTGAACGCGTTGCCGTCCTTTGATACCCATCTCTACTCGTGCTTTGGGATTGGCTAACAAGAATTCAAGCTTATCGGCCAGCTCCTGCGGAGAGTTACTTTTCACGATAATGCCGTTATCGTTATTAATGATCAGGCTATCGCAGCCGCCAACATCGTAGGCAATGCAGGCCCGGCCAACCGAGGAAGCCTCAAGCAGAATACGCGGCACGCCTTCGGAATAGATCGAAGGTAATGCCACAATGTTCGACTCCTCGATCAAGTCGCAAACGTTAGAGCTGTGACCCAACCAGTTAATCAGGCCTTCTTTATGCCATTGCTGGATCACCGCAAGGGATATAGCATCCTTATCGTTTTCAACGAGTATCCCGGCGACGTTTAGCGTAAAATGAATATTTCTTGCTTCGAGGATTTTCTTGGCTTCAATTAAATCCCCGAGCCCTTTACTCCAGAGCATTCTGCTGGCAAACAGCACAACCGGAACGTCACGCTCCTGCTCCAGAGAATATTTATAGATCTCCGGATTGATACCCGCGCCATCGATGACAATAGTCTGCTGATAGTCAATCCCGACAAAACCCGCCAGTTTTTTACGATCTTTATCGTGCTCAAACATAAATATACTGCGCTTATTACTGGCAATATATTTGTAGGCCATGATGGTGATATTGCGCAATAGCTTAAGCAAACCCGTATCACCTGAAAATACACGGCCCAGACCGACAAAACTCACGATGACGGGACGGTTGTTTGTCCTGGACAGGAGCCCACCGATCAGACAGGGTTTAATAGTGATACAGTGTAAAAGATCGGGATTAATTTCTTTAATGAGCTTTCGGGAGGCAAAAAAGGCCCGAAAGAAAGTTAATGCATTAAATGATTGAGCATCAAGTGGAACATTATGACACTTAAAACCGAATGTTTTAAATTTATTCAGCACTTTACCGTCGACAAAATGACTGATGATGTGAATCTCATAACCAGCATCTCGGGCGGCGATCGCACGATCAATCCAGTGCAAATCAAAATACCAATCCGAGTTTATGAAATAACACAGTTTTTTCATTGCTATATCCACTTAATGATTCTTACCGCTGATTCCTTTTACACCATGGATAATTCCACGACGCAAGCATTTAAAATATAACAATTTATTGCGTTGCCATGGCAATATTGATACATATTTAATCAACCGTAAAAGGATTGAGAGACGGCTAAAAATGGCAACTCGCGGAAAAATTCTCTTCGCCAAAATAAGATTTCGACAAAGATAATAAACCTTCCATTCGGGAACAATACATTTCCCCTGGATACTCACATCATGGGTAAAGATGACCTCGGGAGAATAGCGAATAGCTTCGCCATCTAATGTCAGCTGATAGCCAAAATAGAGATCGTCAAAATATAAAAATAACTCGTCGTGAATACTGTGGAGACGCTTTTGCAGCACATCTCGTTGAATAATCATACCGACAAAGGAAACCGTCTGTACCGCACACGCCCGGGAAACCGACGGAAGAAACTCCGCAGGATTTCTGATGTAGCGTAATGTGTCCATAAACGACGACGGAACTTTGGCAAAAGGCATGTTCATCGGACAGGGTTGCCCCTGAAGATCCTTGACCAAAGCGGTGAACACCCGACAGTTAGCCTTTTCTAGCTGGGCAAATTTTTCCAGCGCATCGCTCTCGGGCCAGGCGTCATCATCGTAAAAGAAAACCCAGTCGCTATCGACGTTGTCGCATAAATATTGACTCCCGGCCTTAAAGCCACCCGCGCCACCGCTGTTGGATGGCAGATTAAGAACAATCACTCGCGGGTCGCTAAGGGTGGCTAACCAGGCCTGGGTTCCATCCGTGGACCCGTTATTGACAACAACGATCGCTGTAAAATTTAATTTCACCGTGTTGGCAATAGTCAGCTTTAACTTCTCTAAACGATTATACGTGACTATTAATGCGGAGCAATTCATCGCACAGAAACCGTAAATACTGGCATAGACTCATTACTGCTAAGGGAGGACAAGTACTTATCGGCTGTATTTAATGCTTCAGCGATAGTGACATCCATATCCAGATATCGATAGGTTCCAAGGCGGCCAACAAACGTCATATTCTTTTCATTTTCCGCGAGGGACAAATATTTATCGAGTAAAGCCATCTCCCCCATCTGACGAATCGGATAATAAGGGATATCCTTTTCGCCACATTCGCGGCTGTATTCCTTGTAACAGACCGATCCCTCATGGGATTCCCAGGGCGAAAAGTACTTATGTTCAGTGATACGGGTATAAGGAACATCCAGCGAGCAGTAATTCATTACCGCGCAGCCCTGATAATCGCCCTGCCAGGTGAATTTTTCAAAATCCAGAGTACGATAGCCCAGTCGACCATATTGATAGGAATAAAAAGCATCCAGCGGCCCGCTATAGAACACGTGATCGTACTGTTCTCTCTCTTCAGCGTTAAATGATTGCTGAAGTTCGATGGTAATATTTTCATGATTGGCGATTGACTCAATCATTTTCGTATAACCCAGTTTCGGCATGCCCTGAAATCTGTGGTTAAAGTAATTATCATCGTAGTTAAAACGAACCGGCAGACGCTTAAGAATCGACGCAGGAAGCTGCGAAGGCTCCATCCCCCACTGCTTGATGGTATAGCCCTTGAAGAACGCCTCATAGAGCTCTTTGCCGATAAAACGCAGAGCCTGTTCTTCAAAGGTCTTCGGTTCCAGGATCGAACTGTCCCCTTTTTCGGCAATCAGCGCCCGGGCCTCATCTGGCGAACAGGTCTTCGCAAAAAACTGGTTGATGGTATGCAGGTTGATCGGCAGAGAGAACACCTGGCCATTAACCGTTGCTTTGACACGGTTCACATACGGCATCATTTCAGCGTGCTGAGTCACATAGTTCCACACTGTTTCATTATCGGTGTGAAAGATATGCGGGCCATAAACGTGAACCATAACGTCAGTTTGCGGATCGCGCGCATCATAGGAGTTACCGCCTATGTGGTCACGCTGGTCAATAATTCTGATGTGATGACCTTGTTCAGCGAGCTGGCGTGCGATAACCACACCGGAAAAACCCGCTCCGACGATGAGAATATTTTTACTGTTCATAATATAACTCCAGCAGCCTTAACCAAGAATTGAGCGTCTAACTTTATAGTAGTATTTTGTTATCGTGTTTCGCCTCGGTGAACCGACAGGAGCATATTTATTAAGGAAAGGCATCAACGCTTTTTTGATCTTAGTCTGAAGCAGAACTGGCGTTTGCCCTGCAGTTTGCGCAGGACTTGATGAATTTACCGGAGATAACTGACGGAAATAGGTCTCTTTTTCCCATGGCGTATTGATGACGTTTTCCAGGAAATCGTCATAAAAGTCAACCTTGTCCGTATTCCACGGTTTATTCTCCCCGGCATAGTGAATCATATTCGGGTTCTTTCTGGCTTTTAAAAAGCGCATATATGTTGCGAACTGGAGATTGGGGAAAAAGTCATCCGTATTGCCATTACCGTGATAGACATTCCACTCCAGCGGTAAAAACTCAACCCGGCCATAGAAGACTTTGTTCATGATGTCCTGGTCGAGGAACCAGTACTTCTTCTCTTTGAGCGTCTTAATCAGCGCTGAGAAGGTATCTTCCTGCACCATCTGGGCAACGTTAAAAACGATAATTCCCGCCTGGAAATACTCATCCGGATTGGTCATTTTAAGCGTTTTTTGCAGATACTCGCCGGCGGGCATCACGCCATCTGCCGACTCCGACATCGCACCAAACTTGACGAAGCCTTCCATCACGATATCTTTAACGGCGGCAACAAGGTTTGTGCCGAGGTCGACATTAAGCAAAGTCGCAAGATCGGCCTTCACCACAGTATCGGAATCGATAAAAATGACCTTCTCATATTCACGGAAAAGCTGCGGAATAAACAAGCGAGCATAGGTTGATGCGCTAAAGTGCGCGCGGGTATGTACGCCATTCAATTCAGTAAAGGCATTCACATCAAAGAAACGCAGTGAAAAGTTTGTATGGGCCGAGACCAGTTTTAGTAAGCGCTGCTTGTTAAGGTTACTCACCTTATTTTCCAGCACAACAATATCATAATGGGTGTTTTTATCAGAATGACGAACAATGGAGTTGATTAAGGCTCCACCGCTGATGGCATAGTTGTCATCAAAACTGATGACTATCGGCGCAGCGTGAGGAAAAACCGGTTCCAGCTTGCCGTTGAATGTCTCATTCGTCACGAAAGTGCGCTGAAGTTCTTTAACTTTCAGGGCCCGGTCTTGCTGCTGCTTAATAATATAAATGTTAAAAAGACGCTCAGCAATATGTCCAATAACACGCTTTTCTTGCGCGTTATAATTATTCATAGAGATGCGGCTTTCAAGATTAGTCAAAATCGCGAAGAGCCATTCTGAATAATCCACGAACATATCTTTGTGCATCACAAACATGTTCGTGTAATAGCCATCTGTGGCATTGTTAAACTGCTGAATAGCCGCTTTATAATCCGGATAAAGCTCTTCGACAACCTCCAGGGCAGCCAGATAGTCCTTTATATGTAAAAACTCACCTTTCTCATAATGATCGAGGTTATTTTTACTGCCGGCAGAGGTCACAGACCACTTCTTTGGTAACAGCAGGTCAAACCCTGAAATACAATCCTGGATTGCCGTGTCGGTTAAACCAAACTGCTTTTCATACTCTGCATCAATAACGGGTGAATTAACGACGCCCCAATTATCTTCGGGAAAGCTCTGCTCTGAGGAAAAGTTCAGATGTCGGCGATAATGCATAAAGCCGACATAATCAGAAAGAGATTCATTTTTCCAAACCCAATAATGTGCTGTTAACTCACAGTAAAAAGGGTTTTTAAACGAAATATTATCACCTGTATCATCGCCAATACAGCCGATATCATTATAGGAGTTGGCTTTACCTACATGCAATGGTTTGATAATCGATGCATTAAGGAATGCGCTCGGCTTATGATGACAGGTATAGATCTTAATACTATTCATTTAATTACCAGATTTAGGCCATTGCTTGTTTATAAAGTTCGATGATTCTTTCAGCAGAACCGATTTCCCGCAGACGGTGATTTTCGATCCAGACAACCCGATCGCATATCTTTTCCACATCACTCATGTTGTGGCTAACAAACAATATTGTCACGCCACGATTTTTGAACTCTTTAATCGTCTTGATACATTTGGCCTGAAAAGAAATATCGCCGACGGCAAGCACTTCATCGATAATCAAAATATCAGGCTCAACTTGACTGATAACAGAAAAACCAAGCTTCGCTAGCATACCGCTAGAATAGACGCGGATCGGCTCATCGATAAATTCTCCTAATTCGGAAAATTCAATGATGCGCTCCATTCGCTGCTGCACCTCTTTACGGCGTAACCCAAGAAGTGTGGCATTAAGAAAAATGTTCTCGCGCCCCGTCAATTCTGGATGAAAGCCGCCGCCCAGCTCAAGCATTGAAGCGACTCGCCCACGCGTGGTGACCGATCCTTTTGTGGGTTTTATCACGCCGGCAACCAGCCCCAAAGATGTGCTTTTACCTGCGCCATTTCGCCCGATGAGCGCAACGGCCTCTCCTTTACCGACCGTAAAAGAAACATCCTGAATAGCAAGATATTTGCGGCCCTTCAGTAATTGAAATGCTCTTTTGGGATGAAATATTAAATCTTTAATACCTGAGCCAATATGATGGTAAAGTGGATACTCTTTTGTCACATTATTAAAATCAATTACTGGTTCCATCACAAGATCTCTGCAAAGCGATATTTTAATTTATTAAAAATACTCAGACCGATAACCGTCAGCACTATACCCGTCAAATATAATACTGAAATATGCTCATAGTTTAAAACCCCATCCATAAATAAGTTGCGCCAGCTTAAAATCATACTCGCCAGAGGGTTATAGTCAATAACCCAGCTATATTTTGCCGGAATCATATCGGATGCGTATAAAATGGGCGTACAGTAGAACATTAACATAATACCGAGAGTCACAAATCTTTCCAGATCTCTAAAAAATAGATTCAACGTTGAAAAGATTATGGATATGCCAAAGGTGAATATCACCTGCCCGATAGCAATGAGCGGTATTCCCCACAGCCACGAAAGCGAAGGACGCATACCGTATACAAAAAGAAAAGCGACGATGACAGGAATGGTACACAAGAAGTGTAACCCTTCCATCATGACATTACTGAGCGGGATAACTGAGCGCGGAAATACAGTTTTTTTAATAATTTGCGCATTAGCAATAAATGAAAAAAGTGAATTTGTTGCTGAGCTTGCAAACCACTGCCAGGGAAACAGCCCCGTTATTAGAAAAAGGGTATAATTAGGTATCTGAACACGCATGATCAGTTTGAAAATAAAATAGTAGATCATCGCAAAAAGCAAAGGATTGGCAATTGACCATAAATAACCAAACACGCTACTTTTATACCGTACCTTTAGATCTTTATTAGTGATAACAACAAGCAGGTCAAATAAATACCCTAGATTATACTTCATTTTTATACTCATAAATTATTCTACGAAATTTTAAGCATTTTGTTATGCACTTTAGATTTCGCGTTGTAGCTGACTAAACCCCCGTCAGCTGCGATAGCTCTAACGCCCGAACTTATAGATTGCCGGTAGATACCGTGACTTGAGCATACGAGCTGAAAACCTAAGCACATAGATTAAAGCAAGATTTTCCCGAGTTTTGTCTCCGCTTTAATGCATTGGCAGCAGCCGACCATTGTAGATCTTGCATACCGAACTGGGACAAGTGAGATGCTGACCTGGAGATGACCAGTTAATGTGCTGTTTCATGGCAAACAGTAAAAACTGCTATTTTACAGTCAGATACCCCCTCCCCTTAATGTTATGAGATAGCTTTAAATCACGCTACCGCCCTTGGCTGTCGCAACCAAACTGCGTAATGATTCATCTATCTTGTCTGTCAACATCTCCAGCGCCGGTTATCACAACCACAGCGCACTGGCTCAACGCCGTCCTGAGGTTAAACAGCGGCTGTCGAAAAAGTGGCCGCCCGTGACACCGGGTGTTGCTCGCTTGAAAACGATAAAGATTCAAGCAGGGGCACACTCTCGCTGTTTGCTTTCGCCTCATCCATCAGGAATTTCTCAATTCGCTCTTCCGACAAGCCTGTTTTTCATGCGTCACAGGGCTCTGTCTCCGTTATCTACCCATTCATCTTCTGATGAATCAGCGCAAACTGTGCTCCAATATTGATTGAAATGACGCCAACAATCAGTTTAGTGTCATATTTAATGCTGCGCACAGGATAGCTGATTAAGCTGACAACACAATGGTCATGCAAATGAGCAGCAGCATTATAGCGCTGGTCTATAGGAATAAAAATGAAAATACGTTGCCAATCAATTCATATTGCAAATGATTCAGGAGGTAAACATAATTTAAACAAAATACAGCAATGAAAATAAGCGTTTGATTTAAAAAGGAAAATCTTAAAAAGCCGCCTTCAATGTGAAATAATTGTAAACTCAAACATAAAATCAATTTTAATCTGCGTTAATTCTCCGGGGCATAAACCGTTCAGGCAGAACAGGGAATCCTGAGTACGCGATCAAACCATACGCAATCATTATCTTGCTAATCATAAAGCACGGATAATGAATTTCATTGAAACTACAGAACGCCAGTACATTCTCGATACTATCCGGACGCCAGCGCTTCCCCAGCGAACACATGAACATAATCAGCAACGGTAAAGCAGGTGATCCACGCGGCAAGCCAGTGTAAAATCAACGAATAGATAGCGGGACACAGTCACCCCAGAGGATGAATATGAAATTTTTAGTAACTGGAGCCGCAGGATTCATCGGCTTTCATACCTGCAAGCGCCTTCTGGAGGCGGGTCATGAGGTTGTCGGCCTCGACAACATGAACGATTATTATGACGTCAATCTTAAGCAGGCCCGTCTGGATTTACTGCAATCTCCACTGTTCAGTTTTCACAAAATCGATCTCGCGGATCGTGAAGGTATTGCCCGGCTTTTTGCTAACGAGAAATTTAACCGAGTGATCCATCTCGCCGCGCAGGCAGGAGTTCGCTACTCCCTGGAAAACCCGTTCGCTTATGCTGACGCTAACCTGATTGGTTATCTGAACATTCTTGAAGGCTGCAGACACAACGACGTTGAGCATTTGCTCTATGCCTCATCCAGTTCGGTCTATGGCCTGAACCGTAAAATGCCGTTCTCTACGGAGGATTCAGTTGATCATCCGGTTTCGCTGTATGCCGCCACCAAGAAAGCGAATGAACTGATGGCGCATACCTACTCGCATCTTTATGGCATTCCAACCACCGGACTGAGATTCTTCACCGTCTACGGCCCGTGGGGCCGTCCGGATATGGCGCTGTTCAAGTTTACGAAAGCCATGCTGGAAGGCAAGAGCATTGATGTCTACAACTACGGCAAGATGAAGCGCGACTTCACCTACATTGACGATATCGTTGAGGCGGTTGTAAGGATGCAGGACATTATCCCGCAGCCTAATCCGGAATGGACCGTTGAAACGGGTTCACCAGCGGATAGCTCGGCGCCATACCGGGTGTATAACATCGGGAATAGCTCACCGGTTGAGCTCATGGATTACATCACTGCTCTGGAAGAGGCTCTGGGGATGGTGGCGGAGAAAAATATGATGCCGATACAGCCCGGCGATGTGCTGGAAACCAGCGCAGATACCAGGCCGCTGTATGATGCGGTGGGATTCAGGCCACAAACGACGGTTAGCCAGGGGGTGAAGAACTTCGTTGACTGGTATAAAGCCTATTACAAGGCGTAGTCATATCAGGCATTGTGGATTTAGCCGCAGCAGAACGCTACTGCGGCTTTTTATATCGGAAATGGTCATTGGATAAACTTATCCATCCAGCTGCGAGTTGAGATACGTCATTTATTCATGACCTGCCGCTGAAAACCACACAATACATAAACGCAGATTTAACACGAAGCAAACAAAACCTTCAACAAACTCTCATCTAAGCCACTTCCATTACCCTCACTGAAGAGCATTACCTTATAAAGCAAACAATCCCCAGCTCATCAGTCTGCCAGCAAAGTCGGCCACAGCGCTATTGTTCAACGTAACGGCAATGAAAAAGTTTTTTCCACTTTTCTCAAAAAAAAACCACAAATACCATATAGGAATTTTCTTAAATTCAGGCTATGTTAAGCAGGCAAAGGCATGCTTTTGCAAAGATATTAGTTCGCAGGCAAACGGATTTATAATATTCCTTTCATTCTGGTACGCATTATGGCAAACATAATTTTCTTAGCAGTTGCTGCCATCCTGTTGATTGTTTCAGTCTATTTTCTGATTTCTTATATCAAAGATCAGAAAAAGACCAAGCTGACTTTTAACAAACGAAAGTGGTGAAAAGAAAACTTAATATAATTATAATACAGGCATAGGAAATAATAATATAAGAATGAAACACTGCCAGCGGTGGGGATACGCATAGTCTTTACAGCTGGCATTGGATATCTTTTTAAAATAAAAATGTCATATTAAACTGATACTATATCCTTAGCATCAGCACGCTATTCTCATGGCCATGAATGGCTTGCGTTTGCTATGCCTGCGCCCTTCCCTTGAAAGATCCCGCAACTTCCCGTGTCAATATCAATCAGCGCCTCACCGCAACGCAGTACGCCTGAGAACCCGGGATCCAGAAACAACAAAAGCCTGCAAGCAGGCTCTGTTTTACCTTCCGGCGCTTATCTCCAGCGTCTACATCACAGTGACGGTAGCTCTTCACAAGGTGAATTTAACATATCCGACCTCAATGGTTGGGACAAGATGATCGATTGAAGAATTTAAGCGAGGTCACGTTTTTTAGGGAGTTGGGCCGGGGAAGAGGGGCAATACGATTCGTCAGGCGAATAGTTGCCCCCTTCAGAAGAGAGGAAAATTCTGGCCGACAGCGCATCTGCCGGCCAGAGGGGGGATTTAGTCACTACCGAACAAATCGCGGGTATACACTTTGTCAGCGACATCCGACAGCTCTTCAGCCATTCGGTTTGAGACAATCACGTCAGCTTCTTGTTTGAACGCGTCGAAATCGCGAACCACGCGGGAATTAAAGAACTCATCTTCCTGCATAACCGGTTCGTAGATAATGACCGGGATACCTTTGGCCTTGATACGCTTCATGATGCCCTGAATTGAGGAAGCGCGGAAGTTATCGGAGCCACTCTTCATGATCAGGCGATAGATACCAACGACTTTAGGCTTGCGCGCCAGGATAGAGTCAGCGATAAAATCTTTACGCGTGCGGTTAGCATCGACGATGGCACCGATGATGTTATTCGGTACAGATTCGTAGTTTGCCAGCAGTTGCTTGGTATCTTTCGGCAGGCAGTAGCCGCCATAGCCAAAGGATGGATTGTTATAGTGATTACCGATTTGATTGTTGTATCCAATGCCGGGAGGAGGTCAAACCCACGTTTTTAGGAGATACCAGGCTTGAAAGAAGCTAGAAAAATATTTATTTCATGAAACATGAATAAGTAGAAGATTTAGGAGTGGAGATATCAGGAGAGAAACTCTGGCCGATAGCTAAGGCCACCGACCAGAAAGTGTTAGTCGTTACCAAACAACCCGCGGGTATAGACTTTATTAGCAATGTCTGAAAGTTACTCAGCCATACAGTTTGAAGCAATCACGACTCCTTCTTACCCGAAGGCATCGAAGTCACAAACCTCGCGAGAATTGAAAAATCACTACTGTTTATTCTTTTCCAAACGACAGATATAGATAACATTAAGTCATGATAAAAACAGTTCAAATTATTTCAATTTTCATATGTGCAACAAGATAATTGAATTGCAGTATATTAGTTCCATTTGTAATACTCTTTATACCAGTCAACAAACTTTTTGACACCCTCCTGGACAGGAGTTTCCGGTCTAAAGCCTATTGTTTCATACAATGCTTTTGTTTCCGCACTAGTATTCAGAACATCTCCAGGTTGGATCGGCATCATATTCTTTTCAGCTTTAATCCCCAACGCATCCTCCAAAGCAGTGATATAATCCATCAACTCCACTGGTGAGCTGTTGCCGATGTTATACACCCGGTATGGTGCAGAGCTATCTGCTGGTGAACCCGCTTCAACGGTCCACTCCGGATTAGCCTGCGGGATAACATCCTGCACGCGAATAATCGCTTCCACGATATCGTCAATGTAGGTGAAGTCGCGCTTCATCTTGCCGTAGTTATAGACATCAATACTCTTGCCTTCCAGCATGGCTTTCGTAAATTTGAACAGCGCCATATCCGGACGGCCCCACGGGCCGTAGACGGTGAAGAATCTCAGTCCGGTGGTTGGAATGCCATAAAGATGTGAGTAGGTATGCGCCATCAGTTCATTCGCTTTTTTGGTGGCGGCATACAGCGAAACCGGATGATCAACCGAATCCTCCGTAGAGAACGGCATTTTACGGTTCAGGCCATAGACCGAACTGGATGAGGCATAGAGTAAATGCTCAACATTATTGTGTCTGCAGCCTTCAAGAATGTTCAGATAACCGATCAGGTTAGCGTCAGCATAAGCGAACGGGTTTTCCAGGGAGTAGCGAACTCCTGCCTGCGCGGCAAGATGAATGACCCGTGCAAATTTTTCTTCCGCAAAAAGCCGGGCAATAGCTTCCCTGTCTGCCAAATCTATTTTGTGAAAAATGAAATTCGGGGCTTCTAATTTTTTCAGACGGGATACTTTTAAATTCACATCATAATAATCATTAATATTATCGATCCCAACGACCTGATGCCCATCGTTCAGCAGCCGTTTACTTACATGAAACCCAATAAAACCTGCCGCACCGGTAACCAAATATTTCATACCGTCAACTCCTAATAAAAACTCAATTATTGCCTATAATATCCTTCACCATCCAACATAACCACCCAGAATAGCAAAGCAATTTTACAAATACACTAAACACAGCTTCATCAAAGCCAATCAATATAGCTCAATCGTATAAACATAATATAAATTTGGCTGAAAAAATATACAGCCAAATTATAAAATATTAATCGTTACCAAACAGATCTCGGGTATAAACTTTTCCTTCTACATCTGCCAGTTCCTCATCCATTCGGTTCGAGACAATCACGTCTGCTTCCTGCTTGAAAGCATCGAGGTCACGAACCACGCGGGAATTAAAGAACTCATCTTCCTGCATAACCGGTTCGTAGATAATGACCGGAATACCTTTGGCTTTGATACGCTTCATGATGCCCTGAATTGAGGAAGCGCGGAAGTTATCGGAGCCACTCTTCATGATCAGGCGATAGATACCAACGACTTTAGGCTTGCGCGCCAGGATAGAGTCAGCGACAAAATCTTTACGTGTGCGGTTAGCATCGACGATGGCACCGATGATGTTATTCGGCACAGATTCGTAGTTTGCCAGCAGCTGCTTGGTATCTTTCGGCAGGCAGTAGCCGCCATAGCCAAAGGATGGATTGTTATAGTGATTACCGATTCGCGGATCGAGACACACGCCTTCGATGATCTGTTTACTGTTCAGACCCTGGCTTTCAGCATAGCTGTCCAGTTCATTAAAGTAGGCTACGCGCAGCGCCAGGTAGGTATTGGCGAATAACTTAATCGCCTCAGCTTCGGTAGAGTCAGTAAACAGCGTCGGGATATCCTGCTTAATCGCACCTTCTTTCAGCAGATTAGCAAAACGCTCCGCGCGTTCTGAACGTTCGCCAATGACGATACGAGACGGGTGCAGGTTGTCGTAAAGCGCGCGGCCTTCACGCAGAAACTCAGGAGAGAAAATGACGTTATCAATGCCCAGGCGCTCTTTAATATCACGCGTAAAGCCAACGGGAATGGTGGATTTAATAATCATTACCGCGTCTGGATTAATCTCGGTGACATCACGAATAACGGCTTCAACGGTCGAAGTATTGAAGTAGTTCGTTTTCGGATCGTAGTCAGTGGGCGTAGCGATAATGACATAATCTGCATCACGATAGGCATCATGCTTGTCAGTTGTCGCGCGAAAATTCAACGGTTTTTCCGCCAGATATTCCTGGATCTCCTTATCGACAATCGGAGAAATCTTTTGGTTAATCATATCAACTTTGGATTGAATGATATCCAGCGCTACCACTTCGTGGTTTTGCGCAATCAGGATGCCATTCGATAAACCAACATAACCGGTACCGGAAATAGTAATTTTCATTCGATCACACTTTAATCAGTTAACTGGACGGCGGCGGATGGCCGCAAATTAAGCAAAACTGTTGATGTTTCTACTCTCAGGAACAATGTAAGTCAAGCAAGACACCAAAGGTCTCTGAAATACTGTATAGGCCTATAAAGGGCCTATACAGTAAATGAAGCTATATTTTATGCTTATTTATATACTTCAGCTGTCTTTAAGGTATGAGCCTGCAAATCCTTATCAGATAAAGAGAGCGTACAGTCTGCAATCTCCGGCCACTGAATATTAATCTCCGGATCGTTCCAGATAATGCTCCGCTCAGACTGCGGCGCATAATAGTTCGTGGCCTTGTACACAAACTGCACCGTTTCGCTCAACGCCATGAAGCCATGGGCAAACCCTTCCGGAATCCACAGCTGACGCTTGTTTTCCGCGCTCAGTACCGCCCCCACCCATTTACCAAACGTTGGCGATGAACGGCGGATATCGACCGCCACATCAAACACCTCGCCTTCAATGCAGCGAACCAGTTTGCCCTGGGCATGCGGGTCAAGCTGATAGTGCAATCCGCGCAGCACGCCTTTCTGCGACTGAGAGTGGTTATCCTGAACAAACTCCACTTTCCGCCCTACTGCTTCATCAAATACTTTACTGCTGAAGCTCTCAAAGAAAAAACCGCGCGCATCGCCGAAAACACGAGGCTCAAAAATCAGCACTTCAGGGATATCTGTCTTAATAATATTCATAATATTTCTGCCCGTTTACTTGCCCAGAACTTCTGTTACCACGCGCGCCACGCCCTGGCGCCAGTCCGGCAGCGTCACGCCAAATACACGCTGGAATTTCTCATTCGACAGCCGTGAGTTCAGCGGACGTTTTGCCGGCGTTGGGTAGGCCGTGGTGGGGATACCGCTTACTGCTTTGATTGCCAGCTCTGCGCCGTGCGACCGCGCCACCTCAAAAACAAATTCCGCGTACTCCGCCCAGCTGGTTTCCCCGCTGGCCACCAGATGATAGGTCCCGGCTACAGCACGGTTGCGCTGTTCTTCACGAATGGCGATTGCCGTACAGTCCGCCAGCAGCTCTGCGCCGGTTGGCGCACCGTGCTGATCGTTAATAATCGACAGCGCCTCTTTCTCACCTGCCAGACGCAGCATCGTTTTAGCGAAGTTTGCCCCGCGGGTGGCATATACCCAACTGGTACGGAAAATAAGATGGCGCGGATTCGCCTGCTCCAGCGCGATTTCCCCGGCTCGTTTGGTTTCGCCGTACACGTTCAGCGGCCCGGTCGCCTCATCTTCCAGACGATAGTGGCTTCCCTGACCGTCAAACACATAGTCCGTTGAGTAGTGCACCATCAGCGCCCCCAGCTTCGCTGACTCTTCTGCCAGCACCGCCACGCCCCGATCGTTCAGCAGATCGGAAAGCTCGCGCTCGCTTTCCGCTTTGTCCACCGCAGTATGGGCAGCCGCGTTCACCACTACATCCGGTTTTACCGTACGGACCGTCTGCGCGATCCCTTCCAGGTTGGTAAGATCACCGCACAGCGTTTTATCAAAAAAGTCCACGGCAACCACTTCGCCCAGCGTGGACAACGCACGCTGCAGCTCCCAGCCCACCTGGCCATTTTTGCCAATCAGTAAAATTTTCATACGTTAATATCCCAATGATGACCGGCAGCCATTAATGCTCATTCAGCAGACGTTTCAGGTAAGCACCATACTCGGTTTTCTTCAACCGTTCGGCCTGTACCGCCACCCCTTCCACGCTCAGCCACTGCTTGCGATAAGCAATTTCTTCCAGGCAGGCTACTTTCATCCCCTGACGCTTCTCGATGGTATGGATAAACTGAGAGGCCTCAATCAGGCTGTCGTGGGTTCCCGTATCCAGCCAGGCAAAACCACGGCCCAGCAGTTCAACCTGCAGGTCACCCCGATCCAGATACATCTGGTTCAGCGTGGTAATCTCAAGCTCCCCGCGCGCGGAGGGTTTAACTTCCTTCGCCATTGCCACCACATCGGTGTCATAAAAATAGAGTCCGGTCACCGCCCAGTCAGATTTCGGCTTCAGCGGCTTCTCTTCAATCGACAGCGCTTTAAAGTTCTCATCAAACTCCACCACACCGAAACGTTCCGGATCGAGAACCTGGTAGCCGAATACCGTAGCTCCGGATGTTTTGCTGGCCGCCGCATCCAGTTTCCGGCCAAAGCTCTGACCAAAATAGATGTTATCGCCCAGGACTAATGCACAGGCATCATTACCGATAAACTTCTCGCCGATGATAAAGGCCTGCGCCAGACCGTCCGGCGACGGCTGAATCGCATAGCTGAAATTCACCCCAAACTGAGAACCGTCACCCAGCAGACGCTGAAATGCGGGCATATCCTCCGGCGTGGTGATAATCAGGATATCCTTGATTCCCGCCAGCATCAGAACAGAAACCGGGTAGTAAATCATCGGTTTGTCATAAATGGGCAGTAGCTGCTTGGAAACACCCTGGGTGATCGGATATAAACGCGTGCCGGAGCCGCCGGCCAGTACAATACCTTTCATGCTTCTTTCCTTTTTAGTTGTTCAGGCCAAGACGTTCACCGGCATAGGAGCCATCCAGCACGCGCTGCCACCAAGTCGTGTTGTTCAGGTACCAGTGGACCGTTTTTTCAATTCCGCTTTCAAATGTCTCTTCGGGCACCCAGCCCAGATCGCGCTGAATTTTCGCCGCATCAATGGCATAACGCAGATCATGACCCGGACGGTCTTTCACAAACGTAATCAGATCGGCAAACTGGCTGATATTGCCCGGCTTGTGTTCAACCACTTTATCGAGAATGGCGCAAATGGTGCGCACGACATCAATATTTTTACGCTCGTTATGACCGCCGATGTTGTACGTTTCACCACTGCGGCCTTCCGTCGCCACTTTGTATAGCGCCCGGGCGTGATCTTCCACGTACAGCCAGTCGCGGATCTGTTCTCCATTGCCGTAGACCGGCAGCGGTTTGCCGGCGAGGGCATTGAGGATGGTCAGCGGAATAAGTTTTTCCGGGAAGTGATACGGGCCGTAGTTGTTGGAGCAGTTGGTCACCACCACCGGCAGGCCATAGGTGCGGTTCCAGGCGCGGACAAGATGGTCGCTGCCGGCCTTGGAGGCAGAGTACGGGCTGCTTGGCGCGTACGGAGTCTCTTCGGTGAACAGATCATCGGTACCGTGCAGGTCGCCGTAGACTTCATCGGTCGAAATATGGTGGAAGCGGAAAGCCTGCTTCTGGGCCGTATCGAGAGCTGACCAGTACTGGCGGGCAGCTTCCAGCAGGGTGAAAGTTCCAATCAGGTTGGTCTGAATAAAAGCAGCAGGCCCATCGATAGAGCGGTCCACGTGACTCTCTGCGGCCAGGTGCATCACAATATCCGGACGGAAATCGCTGAACTGCTCTGCCACAGATTTGGCATCAGTGATATCTGTCTGAGAAAACGAGTAGCGTTCATTACCAGCAACCGGCGCCAGGGACTCAAGATTACCGGCGTAGGTGAGACAATCTATTACGCGTACTTCGTCGGAGGTGTTTTCAATGATATGACGAACGACTGCAGAACCAATAAAACCTGCACCGCCAGTGACAAGGATCTTCATATTTAACTTACCTTTTATTACCAGAACCTAAAAAAATTCGAAATATATCCATCAGGATATCAATATCATATTAAATGATTTCCTTTAGAAAAATATTTGCAAATTACGTTTTTAAAAAATTAGGATAAGTGAGTACTAATTACAGGAGAGAAATTCTATTTGTGGAAAATTTATGCCCGGGTTAATACCCCGGGCAAATGACACTACAAACTTTACTCCATCCACTCAGTGTGGAACACACCTTCTTTATCGGTACGCTTATAGGTATGCGCACCAAAATAGTCACGCTGCGCCTGAATCAGATTAGCAGGCAAGACTGCAGAACGATAGCTATCGTAGTATGCGATGGCTGCAGAGAACGTCGGAACCGGAATACCATTCTGCACTGCATATGCAACTACATCGCGCAACGCTTGCTGATAATCATCGGCGATCTGCTTGAAGTAAGGCGCCAGCAGCAGGTTGGCAATGCCAGCATTCTGCTCATAGGCATCAGTAATCTTTTGCAGGAACTGAGCACGAATGATACAGCCGGCGCGGAAGATTTTCGCGATCTCACCGTAGTTCAGATCCCAGTGGTATTCATCAGAAGCCGCGCGCAGCTGGGAGAAGCCTTGAGCGTAAGAGACGATTTTGCCCAGATACAGAGCGCGGCGAACTTTCTCGACGAACTCCGCTTTATCGCCTGCACTCTTCGCCTGCGGTCCGGTTAGAACTTTCGAAGCTGCCACACGCTGATCTTTCAGAGAAGAGATATAGCGAGCGAATACAGATTCAGTGATAAGTGACAGCGGTTCACCGAGGTCAAGAGAGCTCTGGCTGGTCCATTTACCGGTACCTTTGTTTGCCGCCTCATCGAGGATCACGTCGACCAGGTATTTGCCCTCTTCATCTTTTTTGGTGAAGATGTCTTTAGTGATGTCAATGAGATAGCTGCTAAGCTCACCTTCATTCCATTCGGTAAAGGTTTGGGCCAGCTCTTCATTAGAAAGCGCGAGACCGCCTTTCAGTAAGGCGTAGGCTTCTGCAATAAGCTGCATATCGCCGTATTCAATACCATTGTGAACCATTTTGACATAATGACCAGCGCCATCGGCGCCGATATACGTTACGCACGGCTCACCGTCTTCAGCGACAGCAGCAATCTGCTTAAGAATTGGAGCGACCAGTTCATAAGCTTCCTTCTGACCGCCAGGCATGATTGAGGGGCCTTTAAGCGCGCCTTCTTCACCGCCGGACACGCCGGTTCCGATGAAGTTAAAACCTTCAGCAGAAAGCTCACGATTACGACGAATCGTATCCTGGAAGAAGGTATTACCACCATCGATGATGATGTCACCCTTGTCCAGGTAAGGCTTCAGAGAGTCGATGGCATTATCAGTGCCTGCGCCCGCCTTCACCATTAACAGGATACGGCGTGGAGTTTCGAGCGACTCAACAAACTCTTGCACTGTATAATGTGGGACCAGCTTCTTGCCGGGATTCTCGGCAATCACTTCTTCGGTCTTTTCACGGGAGCGGTTGAAAACGGAGACGGTATAACCGCGGCTTTCGATGTTGAGCGCAAGGTTACGCCCCATCACTGCCATACCGACAACCCCGATCTGTTGCTTGGACATTACATACTCCTGTCAGGTGTGGTCACTGCGACCTTTCGCAGTTGATTGTTACAGATATGCTAACGTAAACTAGCTTATACTTATAGTTTTATATTTTAAATACAGGGACACCTTTCAAAATTAAATATAATGTTACATATTATTTTTGGAGTGTAGCAAGAAACCACTAAAATAACAATTTTGCACTCAACATCTAAAGGTTAACATGAAGCGACGTACTTTATTTAAATATTTAGGAATTGCGACATTAAGCGGTTTTATTAATCAAAATGAAGCTATTGCAAATATAAGAAAAAAAAACCCTGAAAATTTAAATGCAATACCTATCCTTAGTCTAATAAAAAATTTAAATCTTTCTAAAAATGAAGAATTAAATATTTACATTGGAGGAAAGGGAACGGATTCTTTTATAAAAGAAAATCAAATAATATATTACACTAGCAGTTTCAGTACAGATAACATTCAACCATTAAAAATAAACAGCAATAACATTAAAAATGTCCACATATCAGTTGAAGCCAAGGAAATTTCAATTGCAATTGCTAATAGTAAAAATGAAGTACTTTATCTATCTAGGTGTCTGGAATTAGAGAACATCACTCCAGAAGCAAATAAAGAATTAAAAACTTGTGACTCCTTAGGTGATTTAAGAAACACCACACCTATTTATAATAATCAAAAAATAAAAGTTAGAGCGCATTCGCCACATCTTGACAGTGGTGGCGGAGTTTTCTTTTTTGATAAATTCGATACTCAGAGTTTGGATAATGATGGAACTATAGTCGTCACTGCCTCAGGAGATAGATGGAAGAGAGTCATCGATAATTCCATTCCTCAACTGGAAGCTACATGGTTTGGAGCTTCTATAGACTTGAATTTAGACTCATCCAATGCACTTCAGAAAACTATAAATGAAGCAGAAAGATTAGTCAAAAATAAGAAAGCTAAACGAGTTTCTATAAAACTCCCTGCTAAAATAAATACGGCAAGTCCCATATACCTAAATCCTTCTTATGCCTTTCTGGAACCAAGTGCGGGAATAACAGAATGGCAAATAGATAGCTCATCTGAATTATTCGATAACAAATACGCCATATACATATCCGGAAACGTCAACAATAGAGGTAGCGAGGGAGATATCCCTTATGTTAACACCACAGTTTACATATTATCACACATATATATACATGAAAAAAATAATTCTAATAATATAAATTGTATCAAGCATTATGCAACACTAAACCATGATAAAGGAGTCTCAGAAACAGTTTCTCAGCTAGGTATACTAAAATGTCGCTTTACAGGTTTTAATGATATTTACAGTAATGGTGATAATGGTTGGGGCATTTGTTTTTGGGAATGCGGTTTCGACAGTTACAAACGTGCCGTTGTATTATATTCAGGAATTAATAATTCAGAGCGAATTAGTTTTCGAGAATGTGTATTCCAAAATGGCAAATTAGCATTCGACATTGATGGATGGACAGGCGGTTTGCTGATAGATAATTGCTCATTGAATTATAACTCTAGCGGTGAAATAAGAAATAAAGGTGGCCATATTATCGTTAGAGGTGGACACATAGAAAACAAAAAAAGAACAAGACCTGTTTGCATAAATAGTGACACTCCAAACTCAATTGGAAAGGCAAAATTCCAAGACGTTACCTTTGTTAATTTTGGAATAGATGGCAATGAAATATATTTATTTACATCTACTCGAAAACATAACTTAATACTTGAAGACAATAGATTTAGCTGGGCTGAAAATGAAGTTAAAGGCCTGGTTGCGACTAGAAACGCTAAAATAACGAACTCTACCGGTTGCATATTCGTAAGGAATTGGCATATGAGCGGAATTGAAGGAAGAGCACCTTTTGTATCCGAGGGTTTAATACAAACACCTTTACCAAAATTTCTAACAACAAAGACCACAGGAAAAATAAAAATAGAAAAAAACATTCAAAGTGACGATTTAACCATTAAACTTTTAGCACAAAATAAAAAAGCAAAACAATGTAAAATCCATACTTACTGCCCAATCACAAACTCATTTCAACATAGATTTTTAACATGGATGATTATATTTGAAAAAATAAAGATAAAGAACCCCATCCTTATCTCTGTTTATGGTTTATATGAAAATGGTGAAATATCGAACAGACTTGGTGAAACCATTGCATTCGCCGGCGACACTAATCAATTAAGCCCTATGAACTATGAAAATTATATCAACGAAAATTTCCAAAGCATTATGTTTGAATTTGATATGTCAAATGCAATGGAAGGAGATCTGCTATCTATATCTAATCTAGGTGCAATCCTGTACAATTAAGTTAAGAAAAAGCATCATGTTTGATGATATCTTCATGATGCTATTTTATTAAAACTTAAGCGACTAAAAGCAATTAGTATATTCACTTACTTAAATCTTTTTGTAAGAAAATATTTAACGCCATCACACTGACTTTTGACCCAGTACTTTATATAATGATTTTTTTGTTTTGAAGCCAGAGTAATTAAAAGTTGGTGAATATTATTTGTAATAAACTCTCGACATTTCATCAAAAATGGGACGTGCTTCATACCAAAAAGATAATACATATTTCTCATCCTATAATAACGGCGTAGTGCAGAGTGAACAGGTAATTTCCACACTAGAAATTTTATATTATTATCACCAATTGTATGTTTCATACATACATTAGTATCAGCATAAATTTCATAACCATGCCCTAATGCTCTTAAGCACCATTCCGTATCTACATAATCTATAAAAAAATCTTCATTCATTGTACCAATATCATCTAATACTGATACTGATGTGAACATGCCTGATGATATTATAAAGGATAATAATAATGGGCCTGAACCGTATTTAGGTGTTATTCTTTCACGAACCCCAAATTTATTTAATTTAATTTGCGGATACATAAAACCAAAACGGCTGTCTTCAAATATCGGCCCAATTGCTGCGATTTTTTTATCACGGCTTAACTTGGAATAGGAAGAATATAAGCCTGTTACAAAATCTGTCCCTATCGTACTATCTTGATCGAAGAAAATGAAATATTCTGCTTTCATCTCTTTTCCATGAACAATTCCTATATTTTGGGCTTTGGCAATACCAACGTTCTCCTCTAGTTTGAGATAGGTTACATTAGGACTGGAAAAAAAATATTTTGAGATATCAGTAGAACTTCCATTATCAATTATCCAAGTATGAGCAACTTGTTGATTTAATGTTGAAGAAAGTAACAGAACATTATCCTTATCAGGATTAAAAGTAATAATTATTGCATGAATAACAGGCATTGTAACACCACTGTTCAATAGGATAAGAAAACACCGACAATACTAGAATAAAATTGTCTTGCAGCGTAAAGCATCACTAAGAGATAACCAAACCAACGAGGTTTGAAGCAATCAATTACAGCTGGAAATAATAATGGAACCGTAATAAAACCAATTAGCGTATAAAATCTATTTGATATTTCCGAATTAAAGGAAAGAATAAGACCAATAAAAAGCTGGAAGGATAATATCTTAAGTAGAATTATGTTTAGCTTTACCGTTAAATCGCCTTTCCACAGAAGAAGTAGTAAGAAGCAAAAGGAGATTACTCCTCCAACGTTCATTATAATTAAATTGTTTTCTCTATACACCCCCTGAGATTGCAGGTCAATGTATGTTGTTCCTTTTCCCTCAAGGAATGAGGGTAAGTATACCAGAAGAGACTGAATGTCACCAAGGCCGGTATTTGATACAATATATATAACAAGCCCCAAAATAGGCAATATTGCATAAAATCTCTTATTTATACCCTCACCTGAAAAAAAATAAAATAATATTGAAACAATAGCTGAATAATGAAAAAAAGTAGCCAAAGCTATCTTTGATATGAATCCGATTTTATTACGATTAAGTATATCTTCAAGAGACCATAAAATTAAAACACATGCTAACCCAATTCTTATCTGGGTCATATCATGCAGAAAATAGTAAGTTGAAATGTATAGAAAAAGAGTAACTAGGGGGTATCGCGATAACCTATAGAACAATATAAGTTTAAAAGAAATTGAAAGAGTTGCATAAAATAAAAAAAATGAAGTTATATTATTACCAAAAATGAAGTTATTAATGTATAGGATTAACCAAAAACCAGGTTCTTTATCCATAAAGTCAATCGATGACCAACCGATAAAATATCGGACAAAATCAGCATACATATGGGAATCTGGATCAATTCCGATGGGCCTTAGCCCAGAACAAAGAATTAAAACGATCCCAAAAAACATAAAAAATATAATATGCATGATGTTTTTATGATTATTTGCACTCATTTTACCTATGCCCATTTTTTATTTTTCTAAGGAGTGTGATTAGTACATAACCAATTTTAAAGCCGATATTTTTATGCTTTTTCATATCAATCAATACAAATATTCGTTTTAGAAATGGCATTTTTTTGTAGTTAGAATGGAGCTCAATGTCAAAAAAATCGTTAGAAATTCTAGAGCTTTCTTTTAAAATCTGCGGCGAAAAACTATTACTCCAGAATACATAGCATAAACTTAACTGATCTCTTTTGGACCAGTTATTCAACTGCTCCCACCATGACTCCATTACTTTTCTAATAATCTCATCATTATGCTTTCTAAGTAAAATGTTATTCTCATACAAACCATTTTTTTCGGGATAACTCTGTTTATGGTAGAATGCCATTTGGCTTCTTATTATTTCCTCTCTGTCTTTTTTTTGTAAAATACATATATCCGCCTCATCATAAATACAATTCCTGTCTAAATGTTTTGGTAAGCACATTAAAAAATCTGATGTACAGTACTTCTCAAAAAAGGGGAGGATGTTATTTTTTAAAATAATATTTCCATCTATATAAAGGCTGAACTCATATTCTTTCAGAAATAGATGAGGTAAAACTTTAACCTTTCGATTGAGCATATGATCGGAAATAATTTCATCACTAATTAATCTTATATTCCATTTATGTGATGTAAGATTAGGATTATTAGTGAAGCATATAAGATCTACATTCTCATCTTGATCAATCTCAGGGTCAAGCAGGTAATCATAGTTGCCAAAAATACCGGTGTATACAGCAAATTTTTTCTTCATATTATAACTTCCGTTTAGTAATGCCTAATTTACCACGAATGCCGTCATAAACAGCCAAGAGTATTAATGACAATCTATCTGTTTTTTTCAATGCAATAGCTTTTATCGATAGTTTTAAAAGCAAAACAAACATGTTAAAAAAATATAAGGGCTTATTATTAACTCTATAAAAATATTCAAAAAAGGATCTATTACGAAATGTATAATAAATTCTAAAGCTTTCCCCTTCTTCTAACACAGGGGATGATAATTTTTTTTTGTGATTTTCTGCCTTACTTCCCCAAGACTGATCAATGTCTAGAATCTTACTATCTGGTACTATGAAAATATTCCCACCACCTGAAGTAATACGATATGAAAACTCAATATCGTCAATATAAAGAAACATATCCTCAAGCGGAAGCCCTATCTTATCAAGTAAACACCTAGGGATTAATAGTCCCCCATATGGTGCTATCGGTGTTTTAATTCTCGTAGATTCTATAATCTTTACACTCTGTATTCTTTGGCGACTAAAAAAATCATAATGCATGAAGCTATTGGATGTTCCTAATAAAACATCATCATTCTGTTCTTTTGTGAAACGAACATAATATTCCCGGTCCTCCCTTAATGCAAGTAAAGCAGAATTCATTCGCTCTTCGGGAGACAACTCTTCATTCCAATATTGTAATAGTGATAAATAAGAATTTTTCTCCATTAAATTATCATCATCTAAAAGCAGAAAATGATTAAATTCAGTACACGCTTTAGCTCTCTGCAATCCAATAGAGTAACCACCTGCAGAACCTAAATTATGATCATTTCTTATAAGCTGGATATAGTCATTATTGTTTAGTGCAAAATCATATAATTTTAATCTATTTTTCTCAGGCGAACCATTATCAACTACAAATATCGTTTGAACACCATTTTCAATGCAAGCATTAGCAACTTTTTCAATTAAACTAAATCTATTACCATAAGTTACTATAATAGCACAAACATTCATTTTAATTACCTTACACTTTTATTTTTCGCAGTCGATTGACTATCAATATTAATAAAAAAAGCTCGCTCATCACAGAAACAATTGAAGCCCCAATGTCATTGAATAATATTGAAAAAATAATCATCGATACAATACTTACTAACCCAGTTATTAACACATATTTTGAAAAATCCTTTTTATAATTTAGCGCCACAAGCCCTAATATTCCATAATAATAATTCAGGCCACCAAAGAAGATAACCAATGACATAATTCTTATATTTATGGCCACTTGGTTAAATTCTGCGCCGACGAAAATTTTGGCTCCAAAGTCGGAAAAAATAAATACCCCTAAAGCCATGCAGCCATAAGAAATAAGAACTAGCCATTTATATTTTCTTGAGAATTTATCATAAGAAAATTTATCCTCATGGAAAGATTTAACTAAATGAGGATATAGTGCATCCCCAATTACGTTTTGTAAGGTCTGTAAACTACGAATTATTTTTTCAGCTACAGAATAATATCCAGTAATTTGAGATGTAGTAAAAATACCTAATATCAAAACTGCGGAATTCTTATATAACGAGGAAAATACTCGTGACGTAAAAATATGCCAACCGTCTTTAAAATAAATCTTTATAGTTTCCATTTTTACTAATTTTAAAGAAACTTTAAAACTAAAATGTACTACGAGCATTGCAATAAAACCAGAAAGCAACATCGAAATAGAAGTTAAGGCCGGAATATAAATATAATCATTCTGAGCATTGATTACTGTAAATATCGATATCGTAAATATTAACTTTATACCAACGTTAATAAATGTTATATATCTCATTCTTTCCATTCCTTGGAAGAACCAGACAGGGAATAAAGATTGTCCAAAAACACCAAGATAAGTTAAGGCAAATATAATTTTATGTTCTTTAAATTGTGGAACTAATTCAACTAAGCCAAGTAACACTATCAAGCATAATACACACAAGGATAGTTTAATATAAATGACACAACTGTAAATCTCACTTAGCTTATTGTTATCATATCTATTTATAGATACTTGCCGGGTAGCACTGAGATTAAAACCAAAATCAGTAATTATTTGTAAATATGTGCATACCGCAGTAGCAAAAGCCAATAATCCAACATTTTCAATTCCGATGACTCTTACAAGATACGGAACAGTTAAAAGTGGAAGAACATAATTTGCTATTTGTAAAAGAAAGAGAAAAATAAAATTCGATAAAATTATTCTTTTTTCTCCATCAGTAGTGATCTTTTTAATAAATCGCCGCACGTCAAGACACCTTGTTGTTGATAGCATTTAGATAGTAAGTTTTTTTTTCTTCGTCAGAATATTTTTTTGTGTCAAACGATTTTTCTTTACAACTTAAATAATATTCGTCTAAATCTTTAATTTTACGTGCAGGGACACCCGCATAAACGGCATTTGCTTCTAAATTTTTAGTAATAACTGAATTAGCCCCTACAACCACATTATTTTCAATAACAACTCCAGGGAGGATCAAACATCCAAACCCAAGATAGACATTATCACCAATCGTAATTTTATTTATAATATCCCAGTCTGGATGTTTATCCCTAAAAACCCATAGTCCACCATCATGTGTTTCAAAATGTACTTTAGTTGCTGAAACATGATTACCTATACTCACAAGATAAGGTTCTGAGCTAAAGGAAACATCAATTAACCTACAGTCATTCCCAACAGAAACTCCTATTTTCCTTGCCCATTTCACTTGGTCATTTTTACGTAAATATCTTATGTAAATTTTCTCAATAATTTTTTTTAGTAACATAATATCGAGCCTATTCATAAGTGGAAAGTATGCAACCTAATACATACTTTCCGAATAACAAAATTTAGTTTACAATTTTGTGATTATTTTCTATAAAGCACTATTCCAATCAGAAAGACAATCAAGAACTATCACCTCGTCTTTAGTGTCATTAATAATATGACACACCACAGCAGTTCCAATAAACCCGTCAGCACCAGTGACAATAATTTTCATGTTGTCCTTTAATCTATCTTAATGTTTTCACAAATGAAATGTCCAAATCGCTTATATAACTAATTAACAATATTAATTAAAATCCCAATACCTTTTATGCATACTAAGTTTTCTAACCAACTTAGCAGGTAACTTTTGATACTGTTGACCTAATTTATAGCCGACTATTTTCATAAAATTATTTATAAATGCCAAAGGCACCCATAAAGGCGCATTTTTAAGTAAAAATTGCAACTCTGACATAATGAATTTTTTTCCTTCACCCTCTGCACCTCCGAAATCACGTCTAATCCATGGCTCATTTCTATGAAATACACCAATATCAAAATATCTTTTGAACTCTTCAACAGGTGTATAGTTATGGGAATGTTGCACCATCGCACTTGATACATATGCAACCTTATAACCAGATTGAATTGCCTTTGCGGTATAGTACATATCTTCACATAATATTGTATTCGAGGGAAAACCATCTAGCTTACTAAAAACAGATAACCTATAGGCAGAAAATGAATTCGACATAAAAACTGTTTTCAAACCCATTTTAGGTATATTTTCCAATCCGCATACATAATTTTTTTCTGGGTAATTAAAATATCGTGCATGTGTTGCTAAAGGATTAGCATTTGAATGTGGCAGTTGTCGACCATATGCGCATGCAACCTGTTCATCTTCAAAAACCTCAATTATTTTTTCAATAAAACCAGACTGAGGTATCGAATCTTGGGTTAGAAAAATCACAATATCATATTCGTTAATAAAATTATTTACTGCTAAATTCCTTGTTCCACCATGATTAAAATTACTACTAGGAATCGTAACCACATCAAATAAAGCTTTATTTGCTATTTCAGCTGTATTATCTTTGCTACTTGAGTCGATAACATGAACAAAGATATCATCAGGTGCATATTTTTTAATATTATCTACAACTGACTGCCAAATTTCCCCACCATTATAAGTTGGTATTGCGACATAGTATCTCATATAAAACTCATTATTTAAAATAACATTTAATAGGCGCCATCTTTTTTTAGTACTACACCAACCGTCTTAAACAGAATAGCGATATCATTCCACATAGACCAATTTTTAACATACCAAGCATCAAGATAGACCCGAGTTTCATAATCGACATCGCTACGACCACTAACCTGCCATAATCCAGTCATGCCTGGCTTACTTAAAAGGTAATAATCGACCTCTTCATTATATCTTTCTAACTCTGCTGTAATGATTGGACGCGGCCCCACTAAACTCATTTCACCTTTCAGCACATTAAACAATTGAGGTAACTCATCCAAACTGGTTCGGCGAAGAAATGCACCAATTTTAGTAATTCGAGGGTCTTTTTTTAATTTAAATGTTGCATTCCACTCTACTCTGGCAGAGGGATCGTTCTCTAATAATTCTGCAAGTACTTCTTTTGAATTAATAACCATAGAACGGAACTTAAGGCATTTAAATGATTGCCCTCCTTTACCAATACGTTCATGCCCATAAATAGCTGGGCCGCCATCTTTTTTTACTTTTTGGCTTATATATAACAAAAGTGGTGATAATAAAATGATTATAGCTATAGACCCTACAATATCAAATAACCGCTTTAAAATACGCGATGACCACTTTGCCAGATTTTGCTGTACCCGAAAAATCATTACTTCATGACTAAATATAAATGACATATCTGTACTATCTAGAGGCATTCCACGTAATGTAGGTATAACAGAAATATAACGGTAGCCTTTGATCATAAAATTTCTCAGCCAAGTATTACGCATTTCACTCTGATTAGATTCTACCGCAACAATGAACTGCGTTTTTTTGTCTTTAGTCGCTAACCACCGTATATCATCAGGTAAGACATCTATATTTTCAATGCTCTTACCTGCAGATATACCACCTTCGCTAGCAATAAAGCCGACGATTTTTAACCCCAAGTTACGCTCACTGCTTATAGCTTTATAGGCTTCATAAGCATTTTCTCCACTTCCAATAATCCAAGTATCACGGTGCCAATAGCCGAAAGCGTTTAAAATACGCTTTGTTACCATACGAGATATCGGTACAAGAATCAGGATAAGAAGCCAAGTGAGTCCCCATAAATACCGCGAAAATGACCAATCAGTAAAAGCAATAACGGCAATTTCGATAATTGCAAAAATAACCAATGTTCTAAGTATTTCTTTTAATTCAAACCAAAAAGTTTTTCTATAAAAATAATGACGTAAACGCATTGAATACCAGCCTACGCAGCAAAAAGCTAATAACCAATGCAGAGCCACCCAGCCATTTATTTGAGCGAGAGATAAAATTTTATGATTCTGTTCAAGAGAAATCGATAATAACCCCATAGCTAGATATATAGATATAATAAAGCTAATAAAGTCGGATATAGCAAGTGTAACACTGACTATGAAACTTCTGCCGAGAAGTGTCATTCTAACCTCTCAATATTTATTATTTATTGTATATTATTTAATAGTTAACAGCTAACTTATGGATGATTTAATTCTAATATAGAGTAAGGAACGGAATATAAGAGCTCCGCCCCTTACTCATTTAATTATTTCTCTTTGTAGGAATAACCATAGTGTGTATAACCGTAACCATAATAGCTACTCGCTTTTTTCACTATCCCATTTAATATACAACCTTTAACTTGCACACCACTTTGTTCAAAACGTTTAAAACTAACCTCAAGCTCTTTAACTGTATTTTGCTCAAAACGAGCGACAAGCAGCGTTGTACCTACATAATGTCCAATAATTGCAGCATCCGTCACAGCTAAGATAGGTGGCGTATCAAGAATAACTATATCATAATTTTGACTGGCCCACGTCATTAACTCATTAAATCGTCTGTGCATTAATAATTCGGCTGGATTAGGGGGAGCTATACCTCGAGAGATATAATCAAATCCTGCAGCAGGCACAGTTTGAATTGCCCTAGAAATATCTATCTTTCCCGAGAGAATATCGGATAAACCATTTTCATTACTACGCTCAAATAATTTATGTGTATATCCTTTACGCATATCGGTATCAATAAATAAGACCCTACTCCCCGTCTGAGAAATTATAGCTGCGAGATTGGTACTGACAAAAGTTTTACCCGCATTAGGACTAGCACCGGAGATCATTAATACATTATTCCGCGCTTCAATCATAGCGAAGTGCAGACTAGTACGTAGCCCGCGAATCGCCTCAATAGCTAAATCGGCCGGATTTTCCAAAGCAAGGAAACTTTGGTATTCTGGCACATTTTTTTTGCGTAAGCCCGGTGCCTTGCTAGCTTTTTTGGCAAAGGTCTCGGACACTGGAATACTTGCATAGACATTAATGCCTATCTCTTCCAGTTGCTCAGGGTTTTCAATACCACGTCGCAAAAATACACGCAGTAAAACTAGGCCTACTGAGACTATTCCACCTAAAACAATCCCAACTAATATTATTATTATTTTTTTGGGTTTAACAGGTTTAGGTTGGGATATTGCATTATCGATAATTCTTACATTGCCTATAGCACTAGACTTAGCAATATTAAGCTCTTGTTGACGATTCAAAAGTTGCATATACACCGCCTGTCCTGAATCAACATCACGGCTTAACTGCAATATATCTTGCTGCGTTTTTGGCATTCCTGAAACACGTTGATTTAGCTTTGCCTTCTCCTCCTGCAAAGTCTTACGCTTCTCCATTAGTGCCTTGTAGGTAGGGTGCTCTTTCGTGTATAACTGCGAAATCTCCGATTCTCTAAATGTCAGCTCATTTAACTGATTATCAACATTGACTATCTGTTCCAGAACTGACTTTGCCTCTAAAGACAAATCGACTGAGTCTTTTTGTCTACGATACTGGTTAAGCTTATCTTCAGCAATGTCTAAATCATTACGCACTTTTGGTAATTGCTCGTTAAGGAACTCCAGACTCTTAGCGTCTTGTGCTGCCTGCCTAGCGACATTTTGTGCAAGATAATTGTTACTGATACTATTCAGAATATTCTCTAGTAAAATTGGGTCTGGACCAGTTAATGATAAGCTTAACATCCCCGTATCTTTACCTTGATCGGCAACTGAAAGTACCTCTTGTAAATCTGTAATTGCTTTCAACTTACTTACATAAGATATGCCAAATACTGAACCTGATTCCGCCTCGATATTATCAACTTTAAGAGAGATACCATTAGAGTCAAGCAAAACACCGACCTCACCTATCATCTCTATATCATTAAAAACAACGCTGTAGTGATTTTTATCCTTTACAGTTAGCTTCAACTTGGGAATATCCGAATCACTGTCTGATGGCAAATAAAGTCTACTTACAGTCAATTTACCCGGCTTATCACCTGTTAAACGTGCCCACCCTTTGCCCAATAATGGAAAATGGCTTTGCTCTATTCTTGCCTGCAGATTGAGATCATCAACTGTTTTCCCTAAGATCATGCGAGACTGTAATAGAGCTATTTCTGGTGCAGACTGGGGTTGGCTATCAGGTAACATCTGGCTTAAGCTATTTAAAATTGCATTTCCTTGTTTTTGCTCAACCTGTAAAAGCGCATCGGCCTGATAAATAGGGGTTGCAAATAATGCATAAAGAAGAGCAATTAGCGTAAAAAGAGATGTAACGGATATAATTAGCTTTCTATGATCAATAAGTTCTCCGACTAACCGACCTAAATCTATTTCATCCGTCTCTTTCTCGACAGTTCTGTTTTTAACTGATGACATGCAATGATTCCTGATAATTATGCGCCCAACTTCTCGACCCAACGTAATCCAGCCTGCTCTATCAACTGATATACTGAAGCAAATGCTTCATCACTTTTTCGATAAGGATCAGGGATTTCTTTGTGATTTAACCATTGACCGAATAACATAGTTTTCCCTCTAACTTCAGGAGCGATCCGTCCGATTTGTTCAAGATGAGATTTCTCCATAACTAAGATCAGATCATATTGCCTTCCAAGCGAAGAGGTAAATTGCCGACCTTTATGCCCTGATAATGAAATCCCGTGTTTTTCTGCAATTCGAATAGCGCTATCATCCGCACTATGTTCAACTAATGCACTGGTACCCGCTGAATCAATTTTCTTATTAGGTAATGCTCGCCGCAAAAAACGTTCGCCAAGTGGTGAACGACAAATGTTTCCCGTACAAACAACAAGAATAGAATCAAACATTATTGCATATCCTTGATAAATTTTACGGTTTCAGTCATATCGTGCACTCCACTAATAGTCGGAACTAACTGCGAAATGACACGGTTCCAACGGACCAGAGGTGCAGTAGTTACATAGACAATATCATAGGGTTGTAACTGAAATTCTGTTCCTAACACCATTGCGGATGCATCTTGAGCGTTCAATTGATAGATATTAGCAATCTTACCCTGTTTATCTCCCTGCAATTGGCGAATCACAAACACACCTGTAGCATCGCTGAAGGCTTGTGACATCCCTTCCGCATTGCCTAGTGCTTCAGCCAACGTCATACCACTGCGATCCATCTTCATGGTACTCTGTTTACCCACTTCCCCCATGACAAATACTTTCAGATCGTCATTACGTGGCACAAATAAAATATCGCCAGGATAAAGCATATAGTTCTGAGTTAGATCACCTTTCTGCATCAACGCATATAAAGAGATTTTAGTATCTTTACCATTATGCGTAAGCACCACATTACGCCAATCTGCATCGGCTTCTAACCCACCAGCTGCATTTATGGCATCCATAACGGTTAGCGGTATATTCGTAATTGGTTGCTGGCCTGACTTAGCAACTTCACCAGTGACATAAGCTTTCTGCGATCGAAACGCAGCAATACTAACATCAACTTGCGGACTTTCAATATAGGTAGTGAGACGATTCGCAATCTCTTGTCTCACTTGCGTTAGCGTTTTACCCGCGACCTGAACTTTACCAATATACGGATAGAAAATTGTCCCATCTGAGTTTACCCAGTTACCTGTATCACTCGCGCTACGATATTGACCAGCAGGTGTTGTTAACTCAGGGTGATCCCAAACAGTAACCATCAACACGTCGCCAACACCAATGCGATACTCATAGCTTTTTAGCAGGCTATCTAATTGTGGATTCGAACGGGCAATGACCGGCTCGGGACGGAGTTTATCTATCAGGCCGGGCGTCATGGGATAAACATTGACCAGCTTATCCAAATCATAATCACTATCAGGTAGTTCAACTACATTCTTACGAAGGCTATTCAGACCCTGGCCCGGCAGGATTGTACAGCCCGATAAAAACCCTATCGCTAATGCCAATGCAGAAAATCTAACAATTTTTTTCTTCATAATGTCACATCATCAGTAAACTAAAAGTGGCTCATTCCCAAACTACCGCGCGTTTCTATCTCTTCACAGACAGCTGAAGCCAGCACTAACGTATAGTCATCCGGCTTCCTGAATTCGCTATAGCCAGGCTATAAATTAAATGGTATTTCAATCCCGGCACTGGCACCGACGTCGTCGCTATCACTGTTATCAGCATCGGTGTACCAGAGGGAAGTATTCAAACGCACTGATTTATACACATCCCCGCTCCAGCCCAACTGAACTCCTTTCAGAGTATCCGATTGCGGGAAGGCTTTATTAATCGACTGACTTCTTGGATTGACCTTGGCATAGGCCAGGCGAGCGCTCCAACGTTGATTATCTTCTGTCACCAATTCAACCTTACCGGCATACAATTGACCATCTCCCCCCATTGCGTCACCCAGCGGATAACCCTGCTGGTAATACCCGTCGGTATAAATATGGTGGTTATAGCTGTAGTTCAGGCGGTCCATGTTGGATCGGGTGTCATGTGCTTCCACATACCAGTTGACGGCATCTTTCCCCCAACCGTGGTGCCCCTCAACTCCTCCCAGGAACATATTTGCAGAGGGAAGATATCCGGCCTCGTCTTCACCAATAAGTTGACCATAGAAACTAATCGGCCAACCAAGCGTAGGCTCTAGCTTAAATTTAAAATCAAAACCGGCTAGCTGGTTACCCGGTTCATTCGCTGTACCGGTGTTATCTTTACCCGTAAAACCATCCCAGAAGCTGCTAAACGACTCCGGTCTCCCCTCCCCGCCCCACTGCATAATGCGCGATGCGCCCAGTTCAAGGGACTGGAAAGGAGCAAACGTCAGACGCCCGCCGATAATTTTGGTATGCGGTACGGCGGTATATTGATTCATCTGGCTAGCGGAAATCTGATACTGCCATGGGCCAATCCAGCGCAGCCACCAGGTTTCCGGTGCGGCCTGTTCAGCACGCTGCATTAAAACGCCGGTCATTGGCCGCATCGCATCACCGCGGATCAGGCTGCCTTCATAACCCGGCCCCCACCACTGCGGCATCTGACCAAATGAGAGCCACTGGTTCCAGAACTTAACCGCACCATAGGCGCCGTTAGCATTAAAACGTGAACCGTTGCTGATGCGCTCGTCACCTTCAACGTTACCCTGCAGGTGCACATCCCACCATTCGCCGCTGTTATTAAAGGCTAATGATAAAGAGCTATCCGCAGGCTGGTTCTGACCAAAGCCCTGCGGCGTTCCGGGCTTATCCGTTGAGGTATAGCCGCTCACCCGAAAATCCGCTTTTAAAGAGTCGAGGCGCTGGTTGATTCGCGCCAGAACAACCTGTTCGGAAGAGTAAGAGGGTTTTGCCTTCTTAAGGGCCCGGTTAATCTCTTCCTGGCTCAGCGGCCAGGTCGACAGGCTGAGATGAATAACGCCTCGATCGGAGAGCCACGCCAGATCGTTGCGCAGTTCGTTGTCATTCATCACTAACCCGGAGGCATAGGCAAGTGAGCTGGCAGAAGTAAGCAGCCCTAATGCGAGTGCGATTCGCGCAATTTTTATCATTGTACAAGATCCATTTAAAGCCCCGTTTTCGCAAGCTGGCGCGACAAGGGGAACACTGATAGATGCAGCGCCCTCTGACGCCAACCTTTGCTATGTTTGGTCTACAGGTATTGGCCCGAGAAAACGAAAGCATGCCGATCGGAACGCCGTGCTAAAGCTCGTTTTCTACTCGCAGGCTACCTGCAGTACACAATGTATGCGAAATTGTTATTGAAGGCTATTCCATCGCACCTCATACCCGCAGTTTATCTGCCCGCCTCAAGACGAATACGTCCTGATTTGATGACAACTCGCTAGTATATACAGGTTGCGAGGAGAATCACCTGCATGGAGTCCACTTTAGGAATTTCTGTCGCATAAAATGAGATGTGATATAGAGAAAAGGCCTGGTCGCAGGTACGCTACCGCCCTTGGCTTAACAGCTACCAATGCACTGTACTTCTTTCCCTGTAAATTCGATCGTAGATTCCGATAAATCGGCGATTAATCCATCAAAGCAAACAATTTCGCGGCCATAAGTTTACGAGATTCTACCCTCAATTGGGAGCGTAATCTCACATTATCAGTTACGTTGCCAGCGCCACGAACCAATTGCCGATAACGCTATTGTTTTCTGCTCTTCACGTAAAAATGGAACCAGTACAAAGCAACTGAATAATCTCAACTTTATGATTTTATTGCTTTTTTCACCACAAAAAGTGTGTTGACTTAGCTTCAAGTTAATTATAGTTAGTCAACTACAAAAATTGATAGTAAAAAGAAGTATGCCACGCTGTTGTTATCATTAATAAATTCGATATTTAGCCAGAAAACTTATTTAGGAAACATCCTGGCTGATTATCATTGCGCTAATTATTGCGCAGAATGACCCATCACAAATTTATTTCATGGATATGAAATATCGCCGCTACTGACACTTTCATCATAAATTTCATATTGCATACAATGTGAACACGACATGATTCTTTCTGAATCCTTCATCTTTTCCACGTTTGTCTGAATCAGTAAAATCGCTTATGCAGATCGGCTCGGGTAAAAGGTTTTTCCAGTGGGCCAATCTTCACCGCAATCTCGTTCAGCAAAGATTGGGTTGGCGCCTTCGCCCCCGTATTCAGCAGAAGCGCCGGGATAATCACCATGCTCGCCAGACTGCCAAAGGATAACCGCGCTGTATGAGTGGCGCGAACGCGTGACTGTAGCAGCAGAAAAATTGCGCTGCCTGCGGCTCCCAGCAGTAAGCCGGCAATGACTTCAGAAGTTGAATGTGCGTGGACCATCAGTCGGGAGTAGCCAACCAGTCCGGCCAGAGCATAACCCACTATGACAGCAGTAAAACGAAGAGCTGGTGTAGCACGCGCGCACAGCAGCCATAAGAGGATTGGCCAGAAAGCTGAAGATAATGCGGTGTGCCCGCTAAAGCCAGTGAAGTCCAGCTCGCGAATCCCAATACCCCAACCCATAAATGCCAGTTTTGATGCGCAGACAATTGCGCCGGTTATGCCAAACAGCAGCGCCCAGTGCCAGGCCAGCTGCTTTGAATCTTTTCGCAGAAAAAGCACGATAAACAATACTGCCGCACTGGGTAACAGTACGGTGCTATCGCCAAAAAAAGTGACAACCTGCCAGTTCATTTATCTTTCATCCTTTGACGATCTCTCCAGTTCGCAACGCCTTTCCCGCGACATTTGTGTGGGCATATGCAATCGTTAAGTTCACATTAATATGCACACGCTACCGTTGTTTAATGCGCAAACATGATCTCAGTCAAGTTTTATTTTCATGTTACACCTTGACTAAGGGCTGCTTACTTAAGAAAAATCTTAGTAAGTAATTATCAGCAAAGAGTAAATTTTGCTTGTCTGACCATTTCATCATGCTACGTCTTATTCGACTACCAGAAGTCTCCGAACATTTGCTGCGTTCAAAAGCGATACACTATAACAATAAAATCAGCTAACTCATTGTATTTATAGGGCTATTAACCAGTTCTACGCGCAGTATCTGATATTGTGAATTTGACGTTGTGAACGGCCTCGAATCCTCTTTTCGTCATCAGATAATTCGAACCGTTCACTCTCACGCGCTAATAAGCACTGACGCGAAAACTACGCCAGCAGCTTCTTAATACTCTCGCGGAATTTTGCCCCTTCTTTATGGTTACGCAGCCCGTAGCTTACAAAAGCCTGCATATAGCCCATTTTTTTACCGCAGTCATAGCTGTCGCCAGTCATTAACATCGCATCGACCGACTGTTTTTTCGCCAGCTCGGCGATGGCATCCGTTAACTGGATACGTCCCCAGGCGCCCGGCTCGGTACGCTCCAGTTCAGCCCATACATCGGCAGAGAGGACATAGCGCCCTACCGCCATCAGGTCGGAATCCAGGGTTTGCGGTTCATCAGGTTTTTCGATGAACTCCACGATACGGGCAACCTGCCCCGCCGATTCAAGAGCGTCCTTAGTCTGGATAACGGAATACTCGGAGAGATCGCCTTCCATCCGTTTGGCCAGTACCTGGCTACGACCCGTTTCATTGAAACGCGCCACCATCGCGGCAAGGTTATAGCGCAGAGGGTCGGCGCTGGCGTCGTCCAGAATGATATCCGGGAGCACCACCACAAACGGGTTATCGCCAATCAGCGGGCGCGCGCACAAAATGGAGTGACCTAAGCCCAGCTGCTGTCCCTGACGCACGTTCATGATCGTTACGCCAGGAGGACAGATAGCCTGCACCTCCGCCAGAAGCTGACGTTTTACGCGTTGTTCAAGCAATGCTTCCAGTTCGTAGGAGGTGTCGAAATGGTTTTCTACGGCATTCTTGGATGAATGCGTCACCAGCACGATTTCCTTGATACCCGCAGCTACAATTTCATCAACAATGTACTGCACCATTGGCTTGTCGACGATCGGCAACATCTCTTTCGGAATGGCCTTGGTGGCGGGCAACATATGCATCCCTAATCCTGCTACCGGTATAACTGCTTTCAAACTCACCATTTTCATATCCACCCGTATGGTTATAAACCTTTTGATCCTGTCAGTTTGTATGTATCACTGGCATTTATCAGTGATGATACACGCTTGATACCTGCCATTCTGTCCGTCAAATTCTGAAATTACACGCTGAATTTAAGAATACACGCAAAGTCTACATACCAATAGACAGTTTTAAGAAAATTCTTATACGCATACTTTCTAAAGAATTTCCATTTAATTACAATGAGTTACTCACCAGCAGCACCTTATTTTATTCATAAGGTAGCGTAATGACGCTCATCGCTTCTCCATCATTTTTCTTTTAATACCTTGTAATCTTTCATCATGAATTGACACAGAACAAGTGACTGCAAAAAAATAAAAATCCAGCCCAAATAATCAATTATATTGATAATAAAATTATTTAACGTACAAAAGCGCCTGAATTGCAGCCAATTACCCGTCACGCTTGACTTCACGGTCAGCAATGATATTGCTGAAAAAAACGACGGGCAGCCCGCTGACTTAAACCCTCTTCGCTGCTGTTTTTACCGCTCGCCATCACATATAACGCTCATTACATCGTCCTGCAAAAATTGATCTACGGCAAGCCACGACATTAAGTAGTATAAAAATCCAAATTCAAGAAAATCGTTGATATATACATCAAATCTATTGATTGACTCTTGCGTTATCTAAGTAACGTATCCGCCTTCTGCTGCAGAGCAGCATGGTCCTTCACCGCTCGGGTGACATCTGTCTTAACAATCGAGCGTACCGCCTCCGCCCGTATCGCTGAAATTTCGCGCGTTAATTAATAAGTACCATCCCATAAGCGCATTGTGGAAAGGTTATATCCTGCACAACTGACTCTTTTATTTGCTGGTTTATTGGGAAGCGGGTTCGGGGCTGAGCTAATTAACAGCAGAAAATATTGCATTTTATCTATAGCTTATCCATGATCGATTCATGGCACTCTTAGGTTGTAAAGGTTTTAACTGAATATGGAATGGATTGCCGACCCCTCGATTTGGGCCGGGCTCATTACGCTTGTCGTTATTGAGCTGGTACTCGGTATTGATAATCTGGTTTTTATTGCCATTCTCGCGGAAAAACTTCCCCCCGCGCAGCGAGACCGGGCCCGCGTCACCGGTCTGCTACTCGCAATGGTGATGCGCCTGCTGCTGCTGGCTTCGATCTCCTGGCTGGTCACGCTAACCAAACCGCTCATGACCTGGCACGATCTGAGCTTTAGCGCCCGCGATCTGATTATGCTGTTTGGCGGATTATTCCTCCTCTTCAAAGCCACCGTTGAACTTAACGAACGGCTGGAAGGGAAAGATAGCGATAACCCGACCCAGCGCAAAGGCGCCAGGTTCTGGGGGGTGGTAGCGCAAATCGTGGTGCTTGATGCCATCTTCTCTCTCGACTCGGTGATAACCGCGGTCGGCATGGTTGACCACCTGGCGGTCATGATGGCTGCGGTGATTATTGCCATTAGCCTGATGCTGATGGCCAGTAAAGCCCTCACCCGCTTTGTTAACAGCCATCCGACCATCGTTATTCTCTGTCTGAGCTTCCTGCTGATGATCGGCTTTAGCCTGATTGCCGAAGGCTTTGGTTTCCCTATTCCTAAAGGCTACCTGTACGCGGCTATCGGCTTCTCGGTCATGATTGAATCCTTCAACCAGCTGGCGATTTTTAACCGCCATCGCTTTCTCTCGGCCAACCTGACCCTACGCCAGCGAACCACCGAAGCGGTGATGAATCTGTTGAGCGGGCGCAAAGACAGTAGCGAACTGGATAGCGAGACCGCCTCGCTGGTTGCCGATCGCGACGATAACCCACTCTTCAATCCGCAAGAGCGGCGGATGATTGAGCGGGTACTGAATCTCAATCAGCGTACCGTCAGCAGCATCATGACCTCGCGTCATGACATTGAACATATTGATCTCAGCGCGCCGGAAGAGGAGATTCGCGCCTTACTCGACAAAAATCAGCATACCCGCCTCGTGGTTACCGGCGGCGATGATGACGAGGATATGCTTGGCGTCGTGCACGTGATCGATCTTCTGCAGCAATCATTACGTCATGAACCGCTCAATCTGCAGGTTCTGATTCGTCAGCCGCTGGTGTTCCCGGAAACGCTGCCGCTGCTTCCTGCGCTGGAGCAGTTCCGCAGAGCCAGAACCCACTTCGCCTTTGTGGTCGATGAATTTGGCTCCGTAGAGGGGATTGTGACGCTCAGCGACGTCATGGAGACCATCGCCGGAAATCTGCCTAATGAAGCAGAAGAGATCGATGCCCGTCACGATATTCACAAAAACGGCGACGGGAGCTGGACGGTCAACGGGCATATGCCGCTGGAAGACCTGGTCCAGTCCGTTCCTCTGCCGCTGGATGAGAAACGTGAATACCATACGGTTGCCGGTCTGCTGATGGAGTACCTGCAGCATGTGCCGCAGGAAGGTGAAGAAGTGAAACTTGACGGCTACGTGCTGCGCACGCTGCAGGTGGACAGCCATCGGGTACAAAAAGTACTGATAGTGCCGCCGGCGCAGTATGAAGATGAACTGGACTATGAAGTGTGATGCTCTCTTCGATGAAGCATCAAAAGCCGGACGCAGGCGGGTTAATCGATTTTTAAGGGTCTGCTAATCTTTCTGCCGGGTAGTGGCTATCGCCTTACCCGGCCGACAAAACCTAAATTCTCAACACATCCCTCGTTAGCCGTAGGCCCGCGCAGGCGAAGCGCCGCCGGCAATTCCAGAGGAATGCGCATTGCCGGCAATCTTAGCACGATGCGCTTCTTCTGCTTTTCCTGGCTAACTTATAGTTTGTCGAGCAGCTTCTTCACATCCTTGCCGTCCTGGGTGTTTTTATTGCGTTCAGCCCATTCGCTAAGCCGTTTCCTGGCTTCATCCTGCAGCTGCTTGCGGAGTATCTGGTCAACCTGCAGGCTGTAGCTCAGCGTCTGCCAGTTACCATAAATTCGCAAAGGGATCGCCGTCTGCTTGAGCCTGTCGATGAGCTTACTTTCGCCCTTCCAGCCGCCCAGTACCCGGACGTTGAAGAGCATATCACAATCTTCTTTCAGCAGGTTGAGCTCACCCTGACCGGTCAGCGCCATCATGTCAGATTGGCCCTGCATATGCGTCAAGGTGACCAGCCCATTATTCAGCGCAAACTCGGTGCTGACAGAATCCAGTCGGGTCGCATTGTCGTAATTTTCCTGCGCCTGAACGTTAGTGCTGCGCTCGACGGCCTGCTGTACCAGCTGCTGGAAGTTGAGCCCTTCAGTGCGCGTATCAGTGAGCTGCGTTACCGCCTGCCCCTGCCAGCTGCGGCGGAACTCGTCGGCATCAATCTTGCCGCCGGAGAACTCGCCGGTCAGCGAGAGCTTGCCGGTGAGGTTTATCGAATAATTAAACGCTTTCAGAATCGAGCCGATCTCGACGTTGTCGAGTTGCGGCTGGAAAGAGGCATGCGGCGTTGCGCCCCGCGCGTCGAGCGAGCCGGGGAGCGAGAGTCGTCCACCGTCCAGGCTCCCCTGCATCTGATGAATCGTCAGCAGCCCCTGCTGGTTGCTGATTTCACTTTTCACCTGGGTAAAGTGCATTCCCCGCCACTGCAGCTGGTCAGCCGTCAGGTTCAGCCGGGCGTTAAAACCGCGCAGGGCGTTGTAATCCTGCTGAATATCGTTATCCGCAATAACCGGGCGTAGCTGTCTGTTCTGGCTTTGCCCCTGCTGGTTAACGCTATTATCGCCAGAGGCGGAGGCATGAGAAAGCAGGCTATCGAGGTTGAGCGTGCCCGCCTGAAGGTTCAGCGTCCAGTCAGGTTGGTCGCCCAGCACAACGCTGCCGTTGCCGGCAATGGTGCTGCCGTTAGCCGTTAAGTTCAGCCCATCGAAGCTGAGCTTTTTCGCATCCTCGACCCAACTGGCCTGCATGCTGGCCTGGCCGCTAATCCCTTCGGGGGGAAGCTCCGCGCCGCGAAGCTGCCAGTTCAGTTGTGAAATATCCGCCTTCAGAGAATGAGGATAATCACCGCCCTGCACCTGGGCGGAGAAGGAAAGCGCCAGATCGCGCTGATCGCGGTTCACCCGGCCAGAGAAATCGACCGTGGCGCGATGGCTGCTGTCCTGCTCCATCTGCAAACGGATATCGCGCACCGTAACCTGCTCGCCATCTTCATGCTGAAAAAAGAGCACGCTATCGGCAATCTGTAGCTTCTGGACATCATACGACCAGCCGCGATCCTCCGGCACCTGAGGCAGCGTGTTGTCGTGCGGGACGACCGGAGCCCCCTTGCTACGCACGGCTTCGGTTTTGGAGGTCAGCTGGATCACCGCGCCCTTTAACATCACCTGCTTGACCTGCAGCTGATGGGAGATCAGCGGCAGCAGCCCGACGTCAAGGCGCATATTATCCGCGCGAATAACGGGTTCTTCAGCACCCGGCGCGGTCAGGGTCATGCGGCCTGAGAGAATGCTGAGCTGCGGCCAGACGTGCCAGCGCAGCGGCCCATTGAGCTCGAGCTGATAGCCGCTACGATCCGCCACCTCTTTAACCATATAGGCGCGAAAATCGTTGGGGTTGACCAGCAATACCAGCGCGGTAAGACCGGCGACAACTACCGCCAGTAAGATCATCAGCGTGGTCAGAATTCGTCTCATGGCATCCTCAGCAAACCGCTAAAATTATCAATCCTTGTCGATTCGACTCGCTACCGCGCCCTGCTGGTCGCGATATTTCGCATCTTCGCGGCGATTATAAGGCCGCATCGCCGGCCCGGATAACGGCTCAAAACTTAACGCGCCGATCAGCATCCCCGGACGCAGCGCCAGCGGCAGCTTACCCGAATTATAGAATTCCAGTACGATGCAGCCGGACCAGCCCGGATCGATGCGGTGCGCGGTGACGTGCACCATCAGGCCCAGACGCGCCAGCGAAGAGCGGCCATCCAGCCAGCCGACGAGATCCGGCGGCAGGGTGACCGATTCAAAGGTCACCGCCAGCGCCAGCTCGCCCGGATGCAGGAAGAACGCTTCACCATCCGGCAGAACAATCTCTTCGCTCATCACGCGATCCAGCGCCGCGCTGACTTCCGCTTTAGGCCCGCTCAGGTCAATAAAGCCCGCCGTGTGCCCGCGGAAAGTCCGAAACTTATTTCCCAGCCGAACATCGACCGTCGCGCCGTTAATGCGCTCAACGGGCGGGCGCGGATTAATGGCCAGACGCCCCTCATCCAACCAGGCTTCTATATCTCGGTCGCACAGACGCATGAACGTTCTCCTTTAAGGCATTGCGCCCCTACGCCTTCCGGGGATAAGGGCAAATTGGCTTCTCTTTGCACGTTACACAATTCGTTCGTGTTATTCAAAGAACTGACTGATTTTGGCCTTCAATATATCGATGGCGATACGGTTCTTACCGCCGCGAGGCACGATAATATCGGCATACTGTTTGGAAGGGTCGATAAACTGCAGGAACATCGGGCGCACCGTTTTCTGGTACTGCGCCATTACCGAATCCATCGAACGCCCACGCTCGTTAACGTCTCGCTTGATGCGCCGCATCAGGCAGATATCCAGCGGGGTGTCGACAAAAATGGAGAAGCTGAGTTCGTTGCGCAGGCGGGCGTCGGTCAGCAGCAGAATCCCTTCGAGAATGATGACTTTCTTCGGTTCAATATGAATGGTTTCCGGCATACGGGTATGCTCAACGTAGCTATACACCGGCAACTCTATCGGCTGGCCGCTTCTCAGCATCTGCAAATGCTGAAACAGCAGACTATGATCCATGGAGCTTGGGTGGTCATAGTTGGTTTTTACACGCTCTTCCATCGACAGATGACCTTGATCCTTGTAATAGCTGTCTTCCGGAATAACGCCGATATGTTCATCGCCGACCTGTTCACGTAATTCACGATATAGCGTACTGGCGATAAGGCTTTTGCCCGAAGCCGATGCGCCGGCGATGCCTATAATGACGCACTGATGAGACGTATCAGTCATAAATTTTTGCGACCTGATTAACCTGGGAATGTAGGAAGGGTGGCGGTTGACCGCCAAACGCCGCAATTATAGGGATTTCAGCGCGTCGATACCAGTGCTAAGCGCCTCCCGGGTCTATTCCTCCTCCGGCGACCAGCCTTGCGTATACCAGATATGCAGTAAAGCGTAGGAGCGCCAGGGGTGCCAGCGGCTGGCATAGCGCGCAATCCGCGCCGGCGTCATGCCGGGAAAACGCTGTTTAATCAGATAATCATCCGCCAGGAAGATATCCGGCGCCTGCCAGCCGCGCAGCGCGAAATAGTTCGCCGTCCAGCGGCCTATCCCGGGCAGCGTCTGCAGCTGCTTTATTCCGGCGTCGATATTCTCCGGCGCGAAGAGGGGGAGATCGCCGCGGATAGCCGCCTGCGCCAGGTGGATCAGCGCCTCCGCGCGCCGCAGGGGCATGCCCAGCGCCTTTAGCGCCAGCGGATCGGCCTGCGCCAGCCGCTGCGCGCTCGGGAAGAGATAAAAGCCCGGCGCGTCGGTCAACGGTTCCCCGAAGGCGGCCACCACTTTCCCGGTGAGCTTTGCCGCCATGGCCACGCTCACCAGCTGGCCGAGCACCGCACGTACCGCTTGTTCAAACGCATCCAGGGAGCCCGGCAGACGAAGCCCCGGCCTTGGCAGCGCAAGGCTTCCCAGCGTCAGGGCAATCTGCTGCGGGTCGCAGGACAAATCAAATAAACGCGCAACCCGCGCCAGGCACGCCTCCGCGACCGGCTGCAGCCCGGCGGAAAGCGTCACCCGCATGCCCTGCGCGGCGTCATCCGGCGTCACCGTGATGAGTCCAGCGTGGCCATTCAGGGCGAAGCTGCGGCAATAGCTGTCGCCGACAAAAGTTTCAATTCCCTGCACCGTACGCGCGCCAAGAAAATGAAACATCCATTGCCAGTCGTAGAGGGAATGCCAGGGTAGCAGCGTCATCATTTCTCCTTTTTTAGCGCTTCAATCATAGCGGCTCCGCGCCGCCTGCGCCTTGCTTTTAAATTCCAGTTGTCGCAGTGCCGTCAATCCGCTAAAGTCGCCCCCCTTCTTCACCGGCATGGGGATTTTGCAGGCTATGTTTATTGGTTTTGACTACGGTACCGCTAACTGTTCAGTGGCGGTGATGCGCGACAATACGCCGCAGCTGCTGACGCTGGAAAACGGCAGTTCACTACTGCCATCAATGCTTTGCGCGCCGACCCGCGAAGCGGTCAGCGAGTGGCTCTATCGCCACCACGACGTCCCGCCCAACGGTGATGAAAACCAGGCGCTGCTGCGTCGCGCGATAAGCTTCAACCGCGATGAAGATATCGACGTACTCGGCAACAGCGTGCAGTTTGGTCTCGCTTCGCTGCATCAGTACGTTGAAGATCCGCAAGAAGTCTACTTTGTAAAGTCGCCGAAATCGTTTCTCGGCGCCAGCGGGCTTAAGCCGCAGCAGGTAGCGCTGTTTGAAGACTTAGTATGCGCCATGATGCTGCATATCAAACTCCAGGCGCAAACGCAGCTGCCGGAAACCATCGATCAGGCGGTTATCGGCCGCCCGATTAACTTCCAGGGACTGGGCGGCGATGATGCCAACGCCCAGGCGCAGGGCATTCTCGAACGTGCGGCAAAGCGCGCGGGCTTTCGCGACGTCGTGTTTCAGTTTGAGCCGGTCGCCGCCGGTCTGGATTTCGAAGCGACGCTGAGCGAAGAAAAACGCGTGCTGGTCGTTGATATCGGCGGCGGTACCACCGACTGTTCGCTGCTGTTGATGGGGCCACAGTGGCGAGAAAAAGCCGATCGCCAGCAAAGCCTCCTCGGCCACAGCGGCTGCCGCGTCGGCGGTAACGACCTGGATATCGCCCTGGCCTTTAAATGCCTGATGCCGCTGCTGGGGATGGGCGGCGATACCGAAAAAGGCATCGCGCTGCCGATTCTGCCGTGGTGGAATGCGGTGGCAATTAACGACGTGCCGGCGCAGACCGACTTTTACAGCGCCGCCAACGGTCGCCTGCTTAACGATTTGCTACGCAGCGCCCGAGACAGCGAAAAAGTCGCGCTGCTGCTGAAGGTCTGGCGTCAGCGTCTGAGCTATCGCCTGGTGCGCAGCGCGGAAGAGAGCAAAATCGCCCTTTCCGCGCAGCCGAGCGTCACCGCGGGGCTACCGTTTATTAGCGACGAGCTGGCGACAGCCATCAGCCAGCAGGGTCTGGAAGCTGCGCTGGATCAGCCGCTGGCCCGGATCATGGAGCAGGTTCAGCTGGCGCTGGATAACAGTAATGAAAAACCGGACGTGATTTACCTGACCGGCGGCAGCGCTCGCTCGCCGTTGATTAAAAAAGCGCTGGCGGCGCACCTGCCGGGTATTCCGGTTGCCGGAGGCGATGATTTTGGCTCGGTTACCGCCGGGCTGGCCCGCTGGGCGCAGGTGATGTTTCGTTAAACATCCGCTGCGTTCCCGCACCACAGAACGCAGTGAATTTGTAGCCCGGCGCAGCGCAGCGCGAGCCGGGCTAAATCTTCCCGATTGCCCCCTGTTGTCACCCTTCACGCCGCGAAACGTAATCCCGCCGCTTTTCGCCGGTATAAATCTGCCGGGGACGATAAATATTCAGCGGCGCTTCGTGCATTTCGTTCCAGTGCGCCACCCAGCCAAGCGTTCTGCCTACGGCGGTAATCGCCACAAACATCGATGAAGGCAGCCCCATCGCTTTAAGGATCACCGCGGTGTAGAAATCCACGCTCGGCGACAGGCCATTTTCAACAAAGTAGGGGTCGGTCAGCGCTACCTCTTCAAGGGCCATCGCCACCTGTAGCGGCATATCGGACATCCCCAGTTCCTTCAGCACCCGGTGACAGGTTTCGCGCAAAATAGCGGCGCGCGGATCAAGATGACGGTAGCGAGAGTTACCGAATCCCAGACGACGAAACGCCTGCGGATCGCGTTTCGCTTTGCTCAGGAACGCCGGAATTTGGTCGACGGTGTTGATCTCCTCCAGCATCCGCATACTGGCTTCGTTCGCCCCGCCGTGGGCCGGTCCCCATAAAGAAGCGAGCCCGGCGGCAATGCAGGCAAAAAGATTCGCCCCGGAGGAGCCCGCCGCCCGGACGGTGGTCGTCGATGCGCACTGGCCGTGGTCGGCGTGCAGCACCAGGATCTGGTTCATCGCCTGCTCAATCACCGGATTCAGCTGATACGGCTCCGCGGGGATAGCAAACAGCATATGCAGGAAATTCCCCGCGTAGGAAAGATCGTTGCGCGGATACTGCGCCGGTTGCTCAATAGAAAACTTATAGCTCATCGCCGCCAGCGTCGGCATTTTCGACAGCAGGCGGGTGGCGGCCAGCGCGCGGTGCTCGGGATTTTCAACGTCCAGCACATCGTGATAGAACGCCGCCAGCGTGCCCACCAGAGCGCACATTAAGGCCATCGGATGCGAGTCGCGCCGAAAGCTGCTGCACATGCGGCCAATCTGCTCGTGTACCAGGCTATGGCGGGTAATCGTGTTTTTGAACGCCTGATAGCTGGCTTCATCAGGCGCATCGCCCCGCAGCAGAATCCAGGCTACCTCAAGGAAGTCGCACTGGCGAGCCAGCTGATCGACCGGATAGCCGCGGTGCAGCAAAACGCTGTTTTCGGTATCAATCCAGGAAATGGCCGACGTACAGCCAGCGGTGTTAGCAAAACCGGGGTCGAAACTGCATATACCTGCGGACGCCAGCGGACGAATATCCATGCCGGGATAGCCCTGCGTCCCTGAGACCGTACTCAACGGAATGGACTGTTGTTCATCCAAAGACAGCGTTAGCGATTTCGTCGTCATCCTGTCAGGTCTCCTTGCACAACGAGTGAATGATTTACCTGGTCATTTCTCCAGGCGGAATAACCAACATAACCACAGTCGTCCGCGGATTCTTTGATGTAAATAACCAAAACATTGATAAAGGACCGCTATTACGGGTGGGGAAGAAACAGAAAATCGCCCTTTCAACCGCATAAAATACGCTTACCCCGAAATTACCCTCATCTAAATTCTACTATCACCCCTTAGAATACTGATTTTATTTCATCGCAGGTCAATATATAACCATTTTATTTTTTTACCCGCATAAATCCGCTACTCGCACGCGGTGCCATGGACTGCCGGTGTCAGTTTTTTATCACACGCTCGTCGGCGGTCTTTTATGAGGGTCTGTGCGACCGGTCATCCCATCAGCCGCGGTGGATTCATCGCCAAATGCGCCTCACTCGCCGCAGATATTGTCCGTTATCGTTATTTCAGCGTAAATTAAACTTGAATATAACCCGCTGCTTTTATATGCGCTGATTAAATAATCTAATGCCAATTTTATATAGCTGTCGCGTCAATTTATGGCATAACATCATAAACTCGTATGCTGCGCCTGAACTTTCAGGTTGCTTATTATGCACCTCCCCCCTACGTTAACGTTGATTGAGAATCTTCTTACAGCAGGTCTGGCCAGTTACCCGGCGTGCAGATAACGCTGGAATAATATCTTCGGCACCAGCAGAATGCTGCGTTGCCCGGCCCTGGACGTTTATTTCCCGAATGCGGAGGGGTACCTGTGCCTGCGGCAGCGTTCCTCTGCGTTTATACCGTCTGATTGATTAATCCATGCCACAAGGGGGCGTGATTGAATCGTTTGTGCGCTTTTTATGATCTTATTCGCAGGAGCCGCAGCGCGCATTTCTGGGCATGGTGCGGCGTCATTATCGCTCTGCAGATAGGGGCGCCAGCCCGCGCGGAGGTCCGCCAGCTGGGTATTGATATTCCGGTCTACTGGTACGCCGACGCCAGCGACACGCTGACCCTCAACGCCTTTCTTTCACTCCCTGAAGAGGTGCTAAAAACGGCGCCGCTTATCCCGTCGTTCGGCTACTCGACAAAGGCCTACTGGCTACGTACTTCGCTCCCGGCGGCCTTATTTGCTGGCGAACAGCGCTGGCTGCAGCTCGGTCCGTCGTTTGTCGATCGTTTGACCGTGTTTTATCGCCCCTACGGCAGCGATAGTCCATGGCGACAGAAAGAGTTTGGCGACCATGCGTCTGCCCGGGATAACGATCTCGACTACCGTGAAAGCGTACTGATTTTGCCGCCCCCGCCGACGGCGGCTGGCTACGAGATGGTATTCCGTCTCCAGAGCAGCAGCACCCTGATTCTGCTGGCGACGCTCTCCTCGCCGCAGGAGTTCGTGCGTTCGGCCACGCTTGATACCGCTTTCTGGAGCTTCTATTTTGGCCTGGCGGTAATTGCCAGCGGCATCGCCCTGTGGCTTGCCATCGCGCTGCGTCGGCGCCTGCTGTGGGGGATCTGCCTGTTCTCGCTAAACTATCCGCTCGTCGCGGCCCTGCATGGCTACCCGGAGTGGTTATTTGGCAGCGCCCTGCTGCCGGTTCAGGATTATATGATCAGCTGCCTGTCGCTGGTGAGCTACGCCACCGCGCTGTGGCTGCATAGCGAAGTTTTCGATCTCAAGAAAAATATGCCGCGGCTGCATCAACTGCTGCTGGCGGCGATCGGTTTAAACATCGTTCTGCAAATCAGTATTCCGCTGGGCTTTTACGGCCTGGCGATGCAGATAGAGGCCGGGATATTTTTTATCGCCGCCCCTATTCTGTTGATCACGTCATGGATGCTGTGGCGGCGCAAAGCGATTGATATCAATACGCTGCTACTGGGGCTGCTGCCGCCGATATACGTCGTCTCCGCCGGGCTGGCGCTGCTCTCTATCCACGGCGTCATTCCGTTTCATAATGGGGTCTATTCCACCTGGCAGTACGCGCTGATTATTCATATCGTCACCGTCCTGATCATCGCCGTACTGCGGGTGCGGGCGGAAAACCGGACTCTGGTGCGCAAGCAGCAGCTGGCGCGAGAGCTACAGATTGAACGCGAGGCCAGCTTCCACCAGCGCCAGTTTATGGGAATGGTGGCGCATGAGTTCAGAACGCCGCTGGCGATCCTCCAGGCCGCGCTGGAAAACCTGCGCCTGTGCCCCGCAACGGTGACGCAGAGCTCGCGCCTCGACCGCATGCAGCGGGCGACAACCCGTCTGGTACAGCTTACCGATAATTGCCTGGCCGACGCCCGGCTCTCCTCGAGGGACCTGCACGCCGACAGGCAGGATGCAGCGCTGCTGCCGGTGATCTATATGGCCGCGACGGTCGTGGATCTTTCGCTTAACCATTATCTGGATGTCACCCTTGAGGGGCAAACTGTGGGTCCGGACTCCCCTTCACCGGTGCTGTTTATTGATAGCGGGCTACTGTGTATCGCCATCGCCAACCTGCTCGACAACTCGGTGAAATATGCCGCCTCCGGGGAGATAAGCATCGAGATTTATCCGCAGGAAAAACACGTGGAATTACGCATTGGCGATCGCGGTCCCGGCATTCCGCCTGAACAGGTCGAGCATATTTTCGAGCGCTATCGGCGCGGCGAAACGGATACCGCAACGCCGGCCGGGACCGGGCTTGGCCTGTATGTCGCCCGACAAATCATCCAGGCTCACGGCGGGGACCTGTGGCTGGCAGAGAACACGTCGGCCGGATGCAAATTTGCGCTCACGCTCCCGGCTAACGGACAGCAGAAGGACACATCATGACATTACGCGTCGCAATCATCGAAGATAGCGCTGATTTACTCGACGAGCTGCTGGCTTTTCTGCGCCATCGCGGCTTCGATGCCTGGGGCGTGCGCAGCGCCGAAGCCTTCTGGCGGCAGCTGCATCGCGATCCGGTTGATATTGTGCTTATCGATATTGGCTTGCCGGGTGAGGACGGCTTTAGCGTGCTGGACTATTTGCACGAAATTGGCCAGTTCGGCCTGGTGGTGGTGACCGCCAGAGGGCATGAGCAGGATCGGCTCCAGGCCTTAAACGCCGGCGCCGATCTCTACCTCATCAAGCCGGTCAACTTTTCCGACCTCGCGGAGAGTATTCAGGCGCTTGGCTCCCGGCTTCGCCAGCAAAAACCGACGGAACGCGTCAACCCGCCGCCATCAGCAGAGCGGCCAGCGCCGTCTCACTGGGTGCTCCAGAACGAGCACCTTGTGGCGCCGTCTGGGCTGGCCCTGCCGCTCACGCAGCAAGAGTACCGGCTGCTGGAAGTGTTAATGCGTAACCGCAATGAGGTCTGCAGCAAGGTTGACCTGCACACCTCTCTGTTTACCGATGAAGGCGAACCGGAACTGCACCGAATCGACGTCGTGATCAGCCGCCTGCGCCACAAGGCCCGCCTTCACGGTATCACCCTGCCGATTCGCGCGATTTTTGGCAAAGGGCTAGCGTTTCTCTCCTGACCTTTCCCCGGCCGGCAGCAGCAGCGCTGCCGGTCAGTATTCCGCCATCCGCGCGGCGTCATTGCGAAGTTGTTTTCAGTTTTGCTCCTCTTGTTAATTTTTTTCAGTTTTTGAGAGGAATGAGAGAAATGAGACTGACAGCACATTAAGAATTTTCTTACATTGACATGGTGTCGTGAGCACACCGGCCCAAAGCGTCCCTGAGCGAACCGACTATTGCTGATCCAGCGATAGCTGAATTCAGGACGCTTGCCGCGCGCTTTTCGGCCGCGTATCGCGAACACGGTTTAAAGAAGAGTATAAAAATATTCCCGTGCCGGCGAGGTACATTTTTAACACCTAAAATTAAGTTAAAGGATATCTATCATGGCCATGCAAACATGGTTAGCCTTATTGCTGTGCATATTTTGCCTTTGCGTGTCTGTTTACAGCCTTGTTTCCTATATCAGAGACAGGAGAAAACAAAAATTTCCGTTTTCAGCTAAGAATTCTTCGCGCAGAAAATAACTAAAGCCCCGCGAATAATAACCAAATCTGTCCAGCAGCAGCCACCGCATACGCCCGGAGGATTGATCACAACATGGCGTTATGTTGATTTATCAGGGAAATAACGCCATGAAAAAAATAAACATCGCTATCAACACCAGGAATACTTTTCTCCGAGAATCGTTGGTTGCCATAGTCAATGAGCTCATCAGCCGCAGCGGTAATCTTAAAGCCGCTTTTTCTTATAAGCATAATGATTTTTTAGATAAGGATATCATCATCGCTGAAGTTCTTCCCGGCGAGATCTACCTGTGCAATACCAGTATAAAGAATCGTAAAAAAAACAGTTCGGTGATTATATTGCACAGCTATGACAAACTTCCGGAAAAGGAGCTGATCGTCAACTGCCTTAAGGGCGTTATCTTTGTCTCAATCAAAGCCGTTAATATCGATAAGATGTTTGAAATTATTGCCCACGAGCTGAAAAGAAGTGAACTGCTTCCTCTGACGCAGAGGATCGACTCGCCGCTAATTTGCACAAACTGCCCGCATAAGATGTTGTCCAAATCGCAGGTAGCCGTCGCCACCGGCATTATTCATGGCTTTGATATCGGTAAAATTTCTGCTCTCAACAAAGTCACCCCCAAAACCATCACCTGGCACAAAAGCAAAATTATGGAAAAATACAGCCTTAATAACAATTATGACTTTTTCCAGTTTATTAACTTATTAAAAGAGCGCTGGTAAACGCGCGCACGCGCCATCGACGCTCGCATTATGTACCGTAAAATTAAGAATTTGCTGGCTTGCGAAGAACGAGATTCCGAAAAAGATCGGTAAAATGAAAAACATCTACTCAGGCGTTACGGGCAGCGGGTAACATGACCCGGTTCCCTGGTATGAAAATACCGGAGCGTATTTTTATACAATAAAAAATGCCTCTACCAGGGAATCTGTTACTTCGTCACATTGCCCCTGGCGTGCCTGTCAGGGGCCTCTTTTTCTGCGCAAAAAGCGACCCCGTCAGAGAGGCCGCCCGACGATCAGGCTTGCGCCTGCTGAGGCGCGACTTCGGCCTCAGGTACCTCATTCTGCGACAGACCTTCATTTTTTGACAGCATCGCCGTCGCAATCCCGTTACCCAGCACGTTAATCGCTGAACGCCCCATATCGAGGAAATGGTCAATCCCCATCAGCAGCAAAATACCCGCCACCGGAATATTGAAGCTCGGGATGGTCGCCGCCAGCACCACCAGCGCCGAACGCGGTACCCCGGCAATCCCTTTCGAAGCCAGCATCAGCGTCAGCATCATTACGGTAATCTCGCTAAAGCTCAGCTGAATATTGTAAGCCTGGGCGATAAACATGGCGGCAAAAGAGCAGTACACCATTGAACCGACCAGATTAAAGGAGTAGCCAATTGGCAGCACAAACGACGCGATATTACGCGAGCAGCCAAATTCCACCAGACGCTCCAGGGTCTTCGGATAGGCCGCCTCGGAGCTGCTGGTCGTGAACGCCACCAGCACCGGATCTTTGAGCATGTTCAGCAGGCGAAAAACCTCTTTTTTGAGCACCATATACCCCACCGCCAGCAGCACCGCGCTGGTCAGCAGAATCGCGACATAGTATCCGCCGATAAACGAGGCGTAATTAAGCAGGATCCCCAGCCCCTGCGAGGCGATAACCGAAGAGATCGCGGCGAAAATCGCCAGCGGCGCGACGTACATCACGTACCCGGTCACCTTCAGCATAATATGGGAAACCACGTTCAGCGCCGCCACCAGCGGGGCGTTGAATTTCTCCCCCAGCGATGCCCCGGCAATACCGAAGAACATCGAGAACACCACGATTTGCAGAATCTCGTTGTTGGACATCGCCTCGGTAATGCTGGTGGGGATGGTATGGGTCAGAAAGCCTTTCAGGCTCATCCCGCTCACCGCCAGCCCGGTATCCACGGACTCTTTCGGGATCGCCAGGTTCAAACCGGCGCCGGGATGCTCGAGGGTAACAATCACCAGCCCGACCAGAATGGAGAGAATGGACGAGGTAATAAACCATACCATGGCTTTACCGCCGACCCGCCCAATGGTCGCCGTTTCGCCCAGCCGCATAATGCCCACCGTCAGGGTACTGAACACCAACGGCGCAATGACCATCTTAATCAGGCGCAGAAACACGTCGGTAAGTAGCGTAATGTTTTCCGACCATGCGGTAATGGTCGTTTGCCCGGCGTAAGCGTGGATGGCCGCGCCGGAGAGGATCCCCAACAGCATGAAGATGACGATGAACAGCGTGAGTTTGTTTGCACTTGCCACAAAAATTAACCCCTGTTTTATTTAACGTGTTGTTTTTTAATGTATATATGTTTTATTTATTGGAATACATTAAACATTCACCACATAAATTGAATAAAAGCAGGCGGGGTTACAACTCTTTTTTAGTTTTTATAGTAAAAGTTAATGTGCTCGTTGATGTGCATCAAACCGTGTCGCGCCGCCGGTAAGATGAAAAAGGCGCCGGCGTCAGAGGACAACCGGCGCAAAGAGGCATTAGTGTTTTACGGTATCCTCCAGGAAGAAACGTCCCAGCGGATTCTGATAAAAACCGTCGATATTTTTGCGGCTGACGTTGCGGTACGGGCTGTAATACAGATCGACCCAGTTCACGTCGGCCTTGGCCATTTTTTGCAGGTCGATATACATCTGCTCGCGCTTTTTACTGTCCATTTCAACGCGCGCGGCGGCCACCAGCGCTTTAACCTGGTCGTTATGATAGCGGGTCATATAGTTCATATTGGCATCGTGACCCAGCACGAAGGTAGTTTTCTGATCGGGGTCGAGAATATCGTTGGTCCAGTACATCACCGATATATCGTACTCCCCGGCCACCAGCATATCCCAGCTCTGGCTCGGGTCGACTTTTTGCAAATTCACCGTCACCCCGGCTTTTGCCAGCTGCTGTTGTAGCAAAATGGCAATTTGCTCATCGACTTCATCCCCGGCATTGACCACATAGTTCAGCTTCAGGTCGGCAGCGCCCGCCGCTTTCAGCATCGCTTTGGCCTTTTGCGGATCGTATGGCCGGCGAAGATTATCCTGATAGTGGTAAAGCGCTCCGGCGGGAATATAGGAATTGGCCACCTGACCGTAGCCAAAGGTCACGGTTTTCACAATCGCGTCTTTATCAATCGCGAAGTCCAGCGCCTGACGGACTTCCACCTTGCCCAGCGCGCCGTGAGAATGATTGATCAGCAGATGGTCCTCGCGAGTAGAAGGATCCAGCTCCACCTTCAGATTGGCATCCTTTTGTAACGATGCAATGCGCGAGAAAGGCACGGTCAGCGCGGCGTCAAGTTCACCGGCCTGCACTTTCAGCATGCGGGTATTGTCGTCCGGAATGGTTAACCACTCCACGCCATCCAGGCTGACGTTTTTCGCCTGCCAGAAGTTCGGGTTCTTCACCAGCACGATCTTTTCTCCGCGCAGCCACTCTTTCACGCTAAACGCGCCGGAGCCCACGGGCTTTTCGGCAAACGCCTCTTCGCCTTCCGCCTTCATCGCCTGCTGGGAAATCACCGAAGCGTTCGGCAGCGCCAGCTGCGATAAGAACGGCGCTGAAGGCGATTTCAGCGTCACCACCAGCGTGCGCGGGTCCGTGGCTTCCGCTTTGGCAATAATGCTATAGGAATCCCGCCACAGCGAGCCTTCATCATCGCGGATACGGATCAGGCTAAACGCCGCATCGCTGGCGGTCAGCGGCGTACCGTCCGAGAACCGGGTTTCGCGAATTTTGAAGGTATAGACTTTGCCATCCGGGGAAATCGTCCAGCTCTCGGCCACGCCCGGCTCCAGCTTCGTCCCGCTTTTATCCACCCGCACCAGCGGGTCAAAGACGTTGGAAAAGACCCAGTTATCCGCATTTTGCGCCGATTTTATCGGGTCAAACGTGGTGCTGTCCTCCCGGCGGCCAATGGTCAATACGCCGGCCGCCTGAGCTATTTCACTCACCACGCTGAGCGCCAGAAAAACGCTCGCCGCCAGTAACTTAATCTGCCTGTGCTTCATCAAAAGATCCCCCAGTTAACGGAAAAACGGTCTCATCGCCCGCGAGGTTGAGCACGCAGGCATAAGCGCGATCGGCAATCTGCCGGGTTGGTGGTGGTGCGCCGGTGCGGCACTGCACCTGCGCATAAGGGCAGCGCGGATGAAATGCACAGCCTTGTGGAACGGCTACGGGACTGGGCGGCTCGCCCCCCAGCAAATTTTTCGGCAGCGGTTTATCCGGGTCGATTTCCGGGATCGCCGAGACCAGCGCGGCGGTATAGGGATGCAGCGGTCGAGTGAAGACCGCTTCTGCCGGCCCCTCTTCCACAATTCTCCCGAGATACATCACCGCAACGCGATCGCAGAGCCGCCGCACAATCGCCAGATCGTGGGCGATAAACAGAATCGCCAGCCCCATCTTTTCCCGCAGATCCATCAGCAGATTGACGATCTGTCCCTGAATAGAGACGTCCAGCGCCGCGACGCACTCATCGGCCACGATCAGCCGCGGCTCCATGGCCAGCGCTCTGGCAATACCGACGCGCTGGCACTGGCCGCCGCTTAGCTGAGACGGTTTCGCGCTGGCCTGCTGCGGACGCAGGCCGACCAGGGTGAGCAGTTCCGCAACCCGCAGCGCTTCCTGCCCGCGCGGGACTTTCTGATGCACGCGCAGCACCTCGGAGATGCTTTCTCCTACGGTCTGCCGGGGATTCAACGAGGCATAGGGATCCTGGAAAATCATCGCGCTTTGCTGGCGCAGACGGGCAATATCGCTGGTTAAGCCATGGGTAATGCGCTGTCCGGCGAACCGCACCTCGCCATCGGCAACCCGTTCAAGCTGTAACAGCGCTCGGCCAAGCGTGCTCTTACCGCTGCCGGATTCGCCGACAAGGCCCAGCGTCTCGCCAGGAAAGATCTGCATCGTGACCCGGTTTACCGCGTGTACGACCCGCTTCGGCCGCCAAAAGCCGCCGGAAACCGGGAAGGTGACGCAAAGATTATCGGCCTCAAGCAGCGGCCAGCGAGCGTTAACCATTATCCCTCCTGCCGTGCTGGCAAAATGTGATGGCAGGCCACCGCGTGGCTATGGCAATCCTGCCCGTAACGCAGCAATGGCTGGCTCTGACACGCCTCATCGGCGCGGCGGCAGCGCGGGTGAAAGCGACACCCTGATGGGAAGTGGTCGGCGCTGGGCGGCTGGCCGTCGATGATCGTCAACCTCCCCTGCCCGCCTTCGCTGGCCGGCTGACAATCAATGAGCCCGCGGGTATAGGGATGCAGGGGCCCGCCAAGCACTTCGCGTTTGCCGCCCACTTCACACAGCCTGCCGCCGTACATCACCGCAATCCGGTCGCAGGTTTGCGCCACCACCCCGAGATCGTGGGTGATCATAATGACCGCCAGCCCCAGCTCGGCGCGCAGATCGCTGAGCAGGCGCAGAATCTGCATCTGCACGGTGACATCCAGCGCGGTGGTCGGTTCGTCGGCAATCAGCAGCCGCGGTTCCGGCGCGAGGGCAACGGCGATCATCGCCCGCTGGCGCATGCCGCCGGAAAATTCGTGCGGATAGCTATTGAGCCGATTCTGCGGGTCCGGGATACCGACCTGGCGCAGCAAGGCCAGCGCATCCTCCCGCGCCTGACGGCGGTTTGCCGCAAAGTGAAGGCGGCGACTTTCTGCAATCTGTTCTCCAATGGTCATCACCGGATTGAGATGGCTGGTCGGGTTCTGGAAAATCATACCGATTTCCCGGCCGCGCACCGCCGACATTTGCCCTTCGCTGAGGGACAAGATATCCCGGCCGTCCAGCAGAACCTCACCGCCGGTAATCCGCAGTCCGGCCCCCGGCAGCAGGCGCATCAGCGCCCGGCAGGTCACGGTTTTTCCCGACCCGCTTTCGCCAACCAGCCCAAGCATCTCCCCGGCTTCAAGCGTTAACGAGACGTTATCCACCAGCGCGACATCCTCGCCGCGCATGACCGTCAGCTGATTTACCTTCAGCAAGCTCATACGCGTTCCCCTAGCTTATCGCCCAGCCCATCGGCCAGCAGGCTGAAGCCCATCGCCAGCAGCACGATGGCAAGCCCCGGAAAGGTGGTTATCCACCATGCGGTAGTGATAAAGCTCTGCCCTTCGGCCACCATAATCCCCCATTCGGCGGTAGGAGGCTGCACGCCGAGCCCGAGATAGCTCACCGAGGCCCCGTTCAGCAGCACCAGAACGCAGTCGGACATCGAAAAAATGATGGCTCCGGTTAGCGCATTGGGCAGCAGATGGCGGAACAAAATCCGCAGATGGCCGTAGCCCAGACTGCGGGCCGCCAGAATAAAATCGCGCTGTTTCAGCGTCAGTACCTGAGCGCGTACCAGCCGGGCGTAGGAGACCCAGCCCACCATCGCCATCGCCATATAAAAGCTGCTCAGCCCCGGCCCGAGGATGGCGATAATCGCCAGCATCAGCACCAGAAACGGAAAGGCCAGCACGATATCAATAACCCGCATCACCAGCGCATCGGCCACGCCGCCGATATAGCCCGCCAGCGCCCCCAGGGTGGTGCCGAGCATAAAGGGGAACAGGACCCCCAGCAGGCAGATTTGCAGATCGACCCGCGCCCCCCACAGCACGCGGGAAAAAACGTCGCGGCCAAAGTTGTCGGTACCGAAGAGATGCGCGCCGCCCGGCGGCAGCAGGCTGGAAGAGGCGTCCTGGGCAATCGGATCGAACGGCGCTATCCACGGCGCCAGACAGGCGACCAGTAGCCATAGTCCGACTATCGCCAGCCCGGCGAAGAGCGCCTGCTGACGCGGGATCGCCCGCTGACGCAGGCGGGAAAAGGTCGCTATCGCCTTCATAGTTTTATCCTTGGGTCGAGGGCCACGGTCAGGATATCCGCCAGCAGGCTGACCGCCACGGTGGCAAGGGCAAAGACCATCACCACGCCCTGCACCACCATGTAGTCGCGGCTAAAAATCGCCTTAACCAGCAGCTGTCCGAGGCCGGGGATGGCAAACACGCTTTCAATCACCACCGTACTGCCTATAAGCCAGCCAATATTCACCGCCAGCAGATTGATGGTCGGCACCAGCGAGTTCGGCAGCACGTGCCGCCAGAAGATACGTCTTTCCTGCTGCCCGCGCGCCCGGGCCGCCACCACATAGTCGCTATTCATCTCCATCAGCAGGCTGGCGCGCAGGTTGCGAATCAATACCGCCGACAGCGCCAGCGCCACGGTCAGGCACGGCAGAACCATATGGTGCAGCTGGTCTAAAAAATCGCTGCCGTAGCCGGAGACCGGAAACCAGCCAAGCACGATACTGAACAGCAGAATCAGCATGATGCCGAGCCAGAATGCCGGGAATCCGAGCCCGGCGGTCGTAAACAGACGAATCAACCGATCGGCGAGACGCCCGCGCTGGCGTGCGGCTATCGCCGCCAGCGGCACCGTCAACGCTACCGCCAGCAGAACGCTGCCGAGCACCAGCCACAGCGTCGGTTCCAGCCGCGAGGCAATCAGCTTCAGGGTATCCACCCGGTATACAATCGACTTCCCCAGCTCGCCCTGCAGCAGGTTGCGCAGAAAATAGCCGTACTGAACCCACAGCGGTTCATCAAGGGCAAACTGCGCGCGAATGCGGGCCAGCGCCGCCGGCGTGCTGCGCACCCCCAGCAGAATACGCGCCGGATCGCCGGGGATCGCGCGCACCATCATGAAGGTGATCAGGCTGATACCCAGCAGAACCGGCAGCAGCTGTAGCGGGCGAAAAAGCAGAAAGCGGTAACGATGCATTAACAGCCTCCCGCGTCGCGCTGGCGCGCCAGAAAATCGAGCAGCACCGGGTAGTAAGCCTGCGGCTCTTCGTAAAACGGCATATGGCTGCTGTTGGCAAAAATGGCTATTTCAGCGTTCGCCAGCCCCTGCTTCATTTTCAGGGCGCAGGCGGGCGTCAGTTCATCGTGCTGGCCGCTGGTGATCAAACAGGGCACACGGATTGACGCCAGCTCAGCGCTGCGGTTCCAGTTTTTTAAATTACCGGTATAGAGGAATTCGTTCGGCCCCTGCATGGTGATATACGGGCCCATATTCCAGTCCCCAAGCGAGCGGATAACCGGCTCTGGCCAGACGTCAAGGCGGCACACGTGACGGTAATTCAGCAGCGTAATCGCCGCCTGATAGGCCGGATGGTCTAGCCAGCCGAGCGCTTCGTAGCGCTGCATCATCGCGACGGTTTCTGGCCCCAGCGCCCCGCGCAGACGGTTCAGCTCCTGCACCAGATGCGGCATATCGGCGACGGTGTTTTCCAGAATCAGCGAGCGAATTGCGCCAGGATGGTGCAATGCCACTTCAATCGCCAGCCATCCGCCCCACGAGTGACCAAGCAGATGCACCTGACCAAGGCCCAAAGTCCGGCGGACGGTCTCCACTTCACGCACATAGCGCGCCATCGTCCACAGGCTGGCGTCATCCGGCCGGTCGGACTTTCCGGTCCCCAACTGGTCAAAGGCGATCACCCGATAGCCGTGCTGTTTCAGACAAGCGTGGGCTTCACGCAGATAGTCGCAGGGCAGCCCCGGTCCGCCGTTGAGGCAGAGAATGGTCTCATCGCCGTCGCCAAACTGATAGGCCACGACGTTATAGCCTTCCACCGCAATGTTATGGCACCGGTCGGGCGCTATTTCGCTCCACATGGTCTATTCCTCATCGTCGATGGTAAGAGGGTTGGGGTCTGTCTTAACGCTAACGGCAACCCCGGACGCTGAACAGTTAGCAAAAATACTAGTTTTGCGCCGCGCCGAAACGGCACCGGAATTGCATATCTTTGGGCCAGCTACTGACGGATTTGCACAAATCGTGCCCGTCGCAGGTCTCGTTTTAGGTGAAGGGGGTTATATGCGACTGGAGTTTGACCACCCCGGCAGCGCGCGGGCGGCCAGCCTGGATGACGCATTCAGCGGGCTTTTTCAGCACACCCGGAGGTTGGGATTTGAGGCGGTGATTTACGATTACACGCCGGTTCCGCGTTCTCTGGAAGGAGAACTGATTACGCCCTCGCTGCTGAAAACGTTCAACGTGCCGGAAGATATGCGCCAGCTATGGTGCGAGCGCGGATATTACCAGGTGGATCCGGTACAGCACTGCGCGCTCGAGAGCTGCGCGCCTTTTGTCTGGTCCTATCAACGGCCGGACAGCAGCATGCTGCGCGGGAGGCTGGACAATCATCCCACCGCGGTCACCGACTATATGCGCGAACACAATATGCCCTGCGGCGCGACGGTTCCCCTGCATCTCCCCAACGGAGGGTTCGTGACCCTCACCGGCATCCATACCGGCCAGCGTCAGGAGCGGGAAATCAGCGCCACCCTGGCGCAGCTGATGCTGCTTGCCTGGCAGTTTCAGGAGTCCGCCTTCCCGCTGTTCGACAGCACTATGCTCACCTGCCGTCACGTCAAGCTGAGCAACCGCGAGCGCGAATGCCTGGCGTGGTCCGCCGAGGGGCTTACCGCCAAAGAGATCGCCCGCAAGCTGCACCGCTCGGTGGCGACGGTGACGCTGCATCTCAATACCGCGGCCAAAAAGCTGGGCGCCAGCAACCGCGTGCAGGCGGTGGTCCGCGCCCTGCACTACCGTCTGCTCGACAGCTAAGAACTAGCATTTTTGCTAGTGTTCAGCCGCGGTTGCCAGCCTTTACCCTGAAAGCCGGTCCACTTAGCAGGGTAAAGATGATTCATGTATACCATCCGCGAAGGTTACGCCCCGTTTCGGCACTATCAAACCTGGTTTCGCGTTTGCGGCGATATCGATAGCGGACTCACGCCGCTGGTCGTCGCCCACGGCGGGCCGGGGTGCACGCATGATTACGTCGATGCGTTCCGCGATATCGCCCTCAGCGGGCGAGCGGTGATCCACTACGATCAGTTAGGCAACGGGCGTTCAACCCATTTACCGCAGCAGCCCGCCGACTTCTGGCAACCGGCGCTGTTTCTTGACGAACTGGCTAACCTGCTGCTGCATCTCAATATTGCCGATAATTACGCCCTGCTCGGCCAATCTTGGGGAGGTATGCTCGGCGCGGAGCACGCCGTGACGCAGCCAAAGGGGTTAAAGGCGCTGATTATCGCCAACTCCCCGGCATCGATGGCGCTATGGCTGCAGGGTGCGGCAAAGCTGCGGGCGCAGCTGCCCGCCGACGTTCAGCAGACGTTGCTGGACCATGAGGCGGCAGGAACGCTGGACAGCGCGGAATATAAGGCGGCAAGCGCAGTATTTTATCAACGCCACGTCTGTCGGCTCGATCCCTGGCCGGCGGAAGTGCGGCGCACCTTCGATGCCATGGATGCCGACCCGACGGTTTATCACGCCATGAATGGCCCCACCGAATTCCACGTTATCGGCAGCATGAAAGCGTGGACGATTATCGACCGCCTCGCGCGCATTACGGTTCCGGTTCTGCTGATTTCCGGGCGCTACGATGAAGCCACGCCGGAAGTGGTACAACCCTTTATGGACCATATCTCCGGCGCCGAGTGGGTCATTTTCGAAGCTTCGAGCCATATGCCGCACGTCGAAGAGCGCGAGCTGTGCATGAAGACGGTAAACGACTTTTTAGGCCGAGCGATATCATAAAAGCCGCTTACAGCGCCAGTCCGCCTCCGCCGCTGAAGGGCCGCTCGCCGGCGATTTTCATCACTTCAGCCCCTAAAGTGACAAACGGCGCCCGACGGCTGGCATAAATCAGGCCGCCCGATGTCGGCCGCACCGCTTTGACCATATCGGTCAGCGGATCGATGATTTCCGCGACGACATCGTCGGCGCTGACCCACTCGCCGGGATGTTTTAGCAGCACCAGGATGCCGGTCGCCGGCGCGGTGACAATCTCCCCGGCGGCAAACGGCAGCATCACCGTTTCCTGCTGCGGAACCTCGGGCCTGGCGCCGGCCAGCACGCCGCGGTACTGCAGGTAACGGTAAATACGTTCGGCGTCGTCGCAGGCGGTGGCGTGATTCACCTCCTGCTGGCCGCGCAGCTCGACGGTCACCGCCATGCAGCCGGGCTGCTGCTGGCGCCACGACGGATTCCTCGCGCAAAGACGCTGCCACGGCAGGCCGCAGGCTTCATCAAACGAGTTGCCCCCGCTCTCCTGCGACAGCAGCACGGCGCCAATACCGAGGAAAGCCGCCAGAACTTTCGCCTCGCGTTGCCAGGCCGGGTCGGCGTAAAGGTGCAAAATCGCCTGGTCATCGCAGTGCAGATCGAGCACCAGATCGGCATCGCAGGCGAGGCTCAGCAGATGGTGGCGCAGGGCCTGCGCCTCGCTCACGGCGGGAAGCGCCGCCAGCGCCTCCCGCATCGCCGCGCGCACCCGCTGCAGATACTCGGGTCGCGTACCGGGCAAATCCGCCGGTAAACCGGCCTGCGCCAGCGCCGCCAGATCGGGAAAATCGCGGTTAAAATTGCGCCCGCTCGCCAGATCGAAACGGCCAATACCGCTGCTGAGCAGCACCTGGGCCAGCCCCGGCGGGTTGGCTACCGGCACAAGAATGATTTCGCCGCGCAGTTCGCCGCGCCGTTCCGCCTGGCTAAGTAATCTTTTAAGATAGTGCAGAACCAGCATGCCCGGGATTTCATCGGCGTGCAGCCCCGCCTGCAGATAGACCTTCTCTCCCGTGCCGGGCGCGCCGAAATGAAAATGGCTTAATTGCCGCTGCCCACCGAGTGCATGTTCAGGTAATGTATAGTGTTTAATTTTCATTGGACGTCCTGGTTGTGGAAAAGAAAGCCCGGCTTGACCGTATCGATCATAAGATCCTTGAAATTCTGCGCCGGGATGGCCGCATTTCTTATCAGAAGCTCTCGGAGCAGGTAAACCTCACCGCCCGTCCGTGCCTGGAACGGGTGCGCGGCCTCGAGCGCGACGGCATTATTCGCGGCTACAGCGCCATTGTAGAACTGCCCGATCCGGAGCACGCGTTTGTGGTACAGGCGCAAATCGCGCTGGCCGACCACGGGCGCTCGCAGCCGATGTTTGAACAGGAGATGCGCCAGACGCCCGAAGTGCTGGACTGCTGGCTGGTCAGCGGCAGCTTCGACTTTCTGGTACGCATCGGCTGCCGCAGCATGGCGCACTACTGCCAGCTGGCGGATAGCTGGCTGACCAGTAAAAAGTTTCACGTCGATAAAATCGTCACCCTGACCGAACTGCAGGCCATTAAGCGCTCCTGACTAGCCGCGCCGGATAAACGCCAGCCAGCGCCGCTCGGCGCGGGAAAAGGCGAAAATCAGCATAAAGGTGCAGAGCAGATACAGCGCCGCGGCCATCAGAAACGGAATAAACGGCGAATAGGTCATGGCGTAGAACGCGCGGGCCACGCCGGTAATATCCAGCAGGGTGACGGTGCTGGCCAGCGACGTGGCGTGCAGTAAAAAGACCATTTCATTATTCAGCGCCGGGATCCCGCGTCTGAGCGTCGCGGGCAGCACCAGACGACGAATAATCTGCCATTTCCCCATCCCGTAGGCCTCCCCGGCGACCCACTCCTGGCGCGGAAAGGTCACCATCATCCCCGCCAGCAGCTCCGCGACGTACGCGGCAGTGTTGAGGACCAGCGCCAGCGTGGCGCAGAAGGTCGCATCGCGGAACAGCAGCCAGAACGGCTGGTCGTTCATCCAGCCCGTCTGCACGATATCGAACTGCGACAGGCCGTAGTAAATCAGCATCAGCTGGAGATAGAGCGGCGTGCTGCGGAAAAAATACGTAAAACCACGGATGGGCAGCGCCAGCGCGCGCGGTCCATACACCTGCCCCACCGCCATCGCTATCGCCAGCGCCATCCCGGGAACGATGGAGAGCAAAAACAGCTCCGCCGTGACCGCCAGCCCGCTGGCGGCGCCGTTACCGTCGCTCCACAAAAAGCTCGGGATCGCATCGAGAAAGGTTTGCAGATTCATAAGGCCGTCCCCGCCGTGGAAGAGCGCAGCGCGTAACGCTTCGCCAGGCGGCTGAACAGCCAGCTGGAGAGCGCGGTAATCACCATGTAAATCAGCGAGACCAGAAAATAGAAGAGGAACGGCTTTTGCGTGGCGCGCCCGGCCTGTTCGGCCAGCCATACCATATCCTCAAGACCCAGGATCGACACCAGCGCCGATGCTTTCATCAGCCCCAGCCAGTTGTTGTTGATGCCCGGGATCGCGAAGCTCAGCATCTGCGGCAGCATCACCCGGCGGAACACCGTCCACGGCCGCATCCCGTAGGCCTGCGCGGCTTCGGTTTGCCCGCGATCGACGGTCAGAAAGGCGCCGCGAAAGGTCTCGGTGTAATAGGCGCCGAAAACAAAGCCGATCGCCAGCACGCCGGAGATAAAGGTATTGAAGCGCACCGGCCCGAGCCCCACCAGACCCAGCAGCAGGTTCACCAGCATCTCGCCGCCGAAAAACAGCAGCAGCATAATCACCAGCTCCGGGATACCGCGTACCAGCGTAGTGTAAGCGGTGGAAAACAGGCGCAGCCACGGCGGGCCAAAGAGCTTAATCAGCGAGTTAATCAGCCCCAGCAGCAGAGCGACCAGTAATGAAGAGAGCATCACGCACAGCGAAAGCGCCGCGCCGCGTAACAACAGGGGTAAATAGTCTGCGACCATATTCAGCCTTCCGCGGAGGTCGTAAAGGGGCGCAGGCCATCGCCCGCGCCCGCATCTTCACGACTTATTTGCCATAAATATCAAAGCTAAAGTATTTTTTCTGGATCGCGTCGTAGGTGCCGTCGGCGCGGATTGCCTTTATGGCGCCGTTCAGCGCATCGCGCAGCGCCGGGTTGTCTTTATTCACCGCAATCCCCACGTCGGAGGAGATGCCGCCGTCCTGGATAACCGGACCGGCAAAGGCGAATTTCTGCCCGCGCGGAGTATCAATAAAGCCGGTCGCCGCCTGGATATTATCCTGCAACGCGGCGTCGATGCGCCCGGAGAGCAGGTCGAGGTAGACGTTATCCTGGTTAGCGTAACCGACAATTTTCACGCCATGATTGGCCCAGTTGGCCTTCGCAAACGCTTCATGGGTGGAGCCGGTCTGGACGCCGACGGTTTTGCCTTTCAGGCTGGCGACGTCAGGCAGCAGCGGGCTGCCTTTGCGCGCCACCAGCTGCGCCGCGCTGCGGTAGTAGCGGTCGGTGAAATCCACTTCCTTTTTACGCTCATCGGTAATATTGAGCGAAGCGATAATGGCATCGAACTTATGCGCGTTGAGGGCGGCAATCATGCTTTCGAACGGCTGCTTCACGAAAACGCATTTGGCTTTTAGCTGGGTGCACAGCGCATTGGCGATATCAATATCAAAGCCGGTAATTTCACCGCTGGGCGCCAGCACGTCAAACGGCGGATAGCCGCCATCGACGCCAAAGCTGATGGTGTCAAACTGCTGGGCGGCCAGCGGCGCGCTGAGCGCCATGCAGGCCAGTAGTGCGGCAAGGCGTATTTTCATTTCGATCTCCCCGGTGTTGGCGCGGTGATTAAAAACGCAGTGAGAGGCAGGTCAGGCCGCCATCCATTTTCTTAAATTCGCTGGTGTCGAGCTGCACGATAGGCATTCCCAGCTTGCTGATTTCGCCCAGGGTATAGGGGTAGCCCTGCGGCGTAATTAAGGTATCGTTGATCCACAGCGTATTTCCGGCGTAGGCCTCCTCTTCCGGGATCACGATGCTGTTGAAGCCGCTAAACGCCGGATGGTTAACGTAGCCTTCCGTCAGCAGCAGCGTATTGCGGCCCACATAGTTGACGATCGATTTCAGATGCAGACCGGCGCTCACTTCAATCGCCGCGACCTGATAGCCGTGCGGCTCAACGGCGGCGGCAAACTCGCGGATCCCCTGCTCATCGGTGCGCGCCGTCAGGCCGATAAAAAACTGCTTATCCACTAACAGCACGTCGCCGCCGTCCATATGCCCGCGCTCGCTCATCCGCGCCAGCGGACGGAACCCCGCCAGCACCGGCGCAATGGTATCGACCTCGCCCTGACGGCTCGGCGCGCCCGGATGGGTGATCACCGCCAGTTCCGGCATCACCACCGCGGTATCTTCAACAAAGTGCGCATCAGGATAATCCGCCGCCGCGGGCAGTACGGTGACCTTCAGGCCAAGCTGCAGCAGGGTTTCTACATAGGCGAGAAACTGGCGGGTGGTGGTGGCGATATCCGGCGCGCCCAGCCGGGCGGTAGTTTGTCCTGCGCCGCAGGTGGCGGCCGGAAGACGGGCGATAGCTTGGGTAAAATGCATAAAGAACCCTCTGGTAGTGGTCGCATTGCTTAAGGCAAAATCGTGAGTGAATTTGATTATCAAACAGATGCCGCCGCCAATCAGGCTGAATCACTTTCCGGGGCCGCTTATTCACGCTGTATATCAGTTCAGATTCGACGTATTCCGCTGTGACCCTTAAGAAACAGCGGATGACGGGCAATAACTAACCGGATTCATCGCCCGGCTAAGCAAAATCATTAAGCGAATTTTACGCCTAACTATTCACCGTAACCGGCTCTGCGAAAAGCGTTTTTTACAGACATATCTGGACAGTCTTTTCATAATTCCTCCATTTTTAAGCAGCGTTCGCTGGCTAAACTAGTATCATTCCGTGAAACGTTTCAGGATGAGATAGCAAATTAATGAAAGGTAGCAATAAAAGCCGTTGGGCTGCGGTGCTGGTGGTCGCGATCGTCGCGGGCGCCGCGTACTGGTTCTGGCAGGGTCGCGAAGCGGCAAACAGCGGCGCGCCGACGGCATCAGGCGCGCGTCAGCAGGGCCCCGGAGGCGGACGCCCCGGTCGTTTTGGCGCCGCCCTCGCGCCGGTACAGGCGGCCACCGCCACCAGCGAAGCGGTACCCCGCTACCTTTCCGGCCTCGGCACCGTGACGGCGGCGAATACCGTCACCGTCCGCAGCCGCGTCGACGGCCAGCTGCTGGCCATCCACTTTACCGAAGGCCAGCAGGTCAAAGCGGGCGATCTGCTCGCGGAAATCGACCCCAGCCAGTTTAAAGTCGCCCTCGCCCAGGCCGAAGGCCAGCTGGCCAAAGATCGTGCGACCCTCGCCAACGCCCGTCGCGATCTGGCGCGCTACCAGCAGCTGGTCAAAACCAATCTGGTTTCCCGGCAGGAACTGGACACCCAGCAGTCGCTGGTCAGCGAAACCCAGGGTACGATCAAAGCGGACGAAGCCGCCGTCGCCAGCGCCCAGCTGCAGCTGGACTGGAGCCGCATCACCGCGCCAATCGACGGCCGGGTCGGCTTAAAACAGGTGGATATCGGCAACCAGATCGCCAGCGGCGACACCACCGGGATTGTGGTGCTGACGCAAACCCACCCGATCGACGTGGTCTTTACGCTGCCGGAAAACCAAATCGCCACGGTGGTACAGGCGCAGAAGGCGGGGAAAAAGCTGGCTGTCGAAGCCTGGGACCGCACCAATAAACAGAAAATCAGCGAAGGCTCACTGCTGAGCCTCGATAACCAGATTGACGCCACCACCGGCACCATCAAGCTGAAAGCGCGCTTTACTAACCTGGACGATGCCCTGTTCCCGAATCAGTTCGTCAACGCCCGTATGCTGGTCGATACCGAGCAGAACGCGGTGGTGATCCCAACCGCCGCGCTGCAAATGGGTAACGAAGGCCATTTCGTCTGGGTACTGAACGATGAGAACAAGGTCAGCAAGCATACCGTCACGCCGGGTATTCAGGACAGCCTGAAAGTGGTGATCAACGCCGGGCTTTCCGCCGGCGATCGCGTCGTAACCGACGGTATCGACCGTCTGACCGAAGGCGCAAAAGTTGAGGTCGTCGAAGCCCACGATGCGGCAACCGCCGCCGAGCCGGAAAAAGCCACCAGCCGCGAGTACGGTAAAAAAGGAGCGCGCTCCTGATGCAAGTGTTACCGCCGAGCAGCACGGGTGGCCCTTCCCGTCTGTTTATCATGCGCCCGGTCGCCACGACGCTGTTAATGGTGGCCATTATGCTGGCCGGGATTATCGGCTATCGTTTCCTGCCGGTTTCGGCGCTGCCGGAAGTGGACTACCCGACGATTCAGGTGGTAACCCTCTATCCCGGCGCCAGCCCGGACGTGATGACCTCGTCGGTGACCGCCCCGCTGGAGCGCCAGTTTGGCCAGATGTCCGGCCTCAAGCAGATGTCTTCCCAGAGCTCCGGCGGCGCGTCGGTGGTCACGCTCCAGTTCCAGCTCACGCTGCCGCTGGACGTCGCGGAACAGGAAGTACAGGCAGCCATCAACGCTGCCACCAACCTGCTGCCTTCTGACCTGCCTAACCCTCCGGTCTACAGCAAAGTTAACCCCGCCGATCCGCCGATTATGACCCTTGCGGTCACCTCTTCCGCCGTGCCGATGACCCAGGTCGAGGATATGGTGGAGACCCGCGTGGCGCAGAAAATCTCCCAGGTTTCCGGCGTCGGGCTGGTCACCCTCGCGGGCGGCCAGCGCCCGGCGGTACGCGTCAAGCTCAACGCCCAGGCCATCGCCGCCCTCGGGCTGACCAGCGAAACGGTGCGCACCGCGATAACCAGCGCCAACGTCAACTCGGCGAAGGGTAGCCTCGACGGCCCATCGCGGGCGGTGACCCTCTCCGCCAACGATCAGATGCAGTCGGCGGAAGATTACCGCCGGCTGATTATCGCTTATCAGAACGGCGCGCCGATTCGCCTTGGCGACGTCGCCACCGTGGAACAGGGCGCGGAAAACAGCTGGCTTGGGGCATGGGCGAACAATCAGCGGGCGATCGTCATGAACGTTCAGCGCCAGCCGGGGGCCAACATTATCTCGACCGCCGACAGCATCCGCCAGATGCTGCCGCAGCTCACCGAAAGCCTGCCGAAATCGGTTAAAGTTCAGGTGCTTTCCGACCGCACCACCAATATCCGCGCCTCGGTCAGCGACACCCAGTTCGAGCTGATGCTGGCCATCGCCCTGGTGGTGATGATTATCTACGTCTTTCTGCGCAACGTCCCGGCGACGATTATTCCCGGCATCGCCGTACCGCTATCGCTGGTCGGCACCTTTGCGGTGATGGTGTTTCTCGATTTTTCGATTAACAACCTGACGCTGATGGCCCTGACCATCGCCACCGGCTTTGTGGTCGATGACGCCATCGTGGTGATTGAAAACATCTCGCGCTATATCGAGAAAGGCGAAAAGCCGCTGGCCGCCGCCCTGAAAGGGGCCGGAGAGATTGGCTTTACCATTATCTCGCTGACCTTCTCGCTGATTGCGGTGCTGATCCCGCTGCTGTTTATGGGCGATATCGTGGGCCGTCTGTTCCGCGAGTTCGCCATTACCCTGGCGGTGGCGATCCTGATTTCCGCGGTGGTGTCACTGACCCTGACGCCGATGATGTGCGCCCGCATGCTGAGCCACGAGTCGCTGCGCAAGCAGAACCGCTTCTCGCGCGCCAGCGAGCGTTTCTTTGAGCGGGTGATCGCCGTCTATGGCCGCTGGCTGAGCCGGGTGCTGAATCATCCGTGGCTGACCCTGAGCGTGGCCCTCGGTACCCTGGTGCTGTCGATTATGCTGTGGGTGTTTATTCCGAAGGGCTTTTTCCCGATTCAGGACAACGGCATTATTCAGGGTACGCTGCAGGCGCCGCAGTCGGCGTCGTTCGCCAACATGGCCGAGCGCCAGCAGCAGGTGTCGGCGGCGATACTCAACGATCCGGCGGTGGAAAGCCTGACCTCCTACGTCGGCGTCGACGGTAACAACCCGGCGCTCAACAGCGCCCGCCTGCAAATCAACCTTAAGCCGCTGGACGAGCGCGACGATCGCGTGCAGACGGTGATCGGCCGCCTGCAGAACGCGGTGAGCGGCATTCCCGGCATTGAGCTTTACCTCCAGCCGACGCAGGATCTGACCATTGACACCACCGTCAGCCGCACCCAGTACCAGTTCACCCTGCAGGCCAACTCGCTGGACGCGCTCAGCAACTGGGTCCCGCAGCTGCTGGCCCGGCTGCAGGCGCTGCCGCAGCTCTCCGACGTCAGCAGCGACTGGCAGGATAAGGGCCTGGCGGCGTATATCAACGTTGATCGCGATAGCGCCAGCCGTCTCGGCATCAGCATGGCGGACGTGGATAACGCGCTGTATAACGCCTTCGGTCAGCGCTTAATCTCCACCATTTATACCCAGGCGAATCAGTACCGCGTGGTGCTGGAGCATGATACCCAGGCCACGCCGGGGCTGGCGGCGCTGGATAATATTCGTCTGACCAGCAGCGACGGCGGGATTGTGCCGCTGAAATCCATCGCCAGCGTCGAGGAGCGCTTTGCCCCGCTATCCATAAACCATCTCGATCAGTTCCCGGTTACCACCATCTCGTTTAACGTGCCGGACAACTATTCGCTGGGCGATGCGGTTGAAGCGATTCTTGGCGCCGAACAGGCGCTGGCGTTCCCGAGCGATATCCGTACCCAGTTCCAGGGCAGCTCGCTGGCCTTCCAGTCGGCGCTTGGCAGCACCGTCTGGCTGGTGGTTGCTGCGGTGGTGGCGATGTATATCGTCCTCGGGGTACTGTATGAAAGCTTTATTCATCCGATAACGATTCTCTCCACCCTGCCGACGGCGGGCGTCGGAGCGCTGCTGGCGCTATGGCTGGCGGGGAGCGAACTGGACGTTATCGCGATTATCGGCATCATTCTGCTGATCGGCATCGTCAAGAAAAACGCCATCATGATGATCGACTTCGCGCTGGCCGCCGAACGCGAGCAGGGCATGCCGCCGCGCGAGGCGATCTACCAGGCCTGCCTGCTGCGCTTCCGCCCGATCCTGATGACCACCCTCGCCGCCCTGCTGGGCGCGCTGCCGCTGATGCTCAGTACCGGCGTCGGCGCGGAGCTGCGGCGTCCGCTGGGGATTGGCATGGTCGGCGGTCTGATGCTCAGCCAGGTGCTGACGCTGTTCACGACTCCGGTTATCTATCTGCTGTTCGACCGGCTGTCGCTGTATATGAAGAGCCGGTTCCCGCGGCGTGAGGAGGAGGCGTAGGTGAAGTTTTTCGCCCTCTTCATTTACCGTCCGGTGGCGACGATTCTGATTTCGCTCGCCATTACCCTGTGCGGCATCCTCGGTTTCCGCCTGCTGCCGGTGGCGCCGCTGCCGCAGGTGGATTTCCCGGTCATCATGATCAGCGCCTCGCTGCCCGGCGCGTCGCCGGAGACCATGGCCTCTTCGGTGGCGACGCCGCTGGAGCGCTCTTTGGGGCGGATTGCCGGGGTCAATGAGATGACCTCCTCCAGCTCGCTCGGCAGTACGCGCATCATTCTTGAGTTCAACTTTGACCGCGATATCAACGGCGCGGCCCGCGACGTGCAGGCGGCGATTAACGCCGCGCAAAGCCTGCTGCCGAGCGGCATGCCGAGCCGTCCGACCTACCGCAAAGCCAACCCGTCAGACGCGCCGATCATGATCCTCACCCTCACCTCGGATACCTGGTCCCAGGGTGAACTGTACGACTTCGCCTCTACCCAGCTGGCGCAGACCATTGCCCAGATTGACGGCGTCGGCGACGTGGACGTCGGCGGCAGTTCGCTGCCCGCGGTGCGCGTCGACCTCAACCCGCAGGCGCTGTTTAACCAGGGCGTATCGCTGGACGCGGTGCGCACCGCCATCAGCAACGCCAACGTACGTAAACCGCAGGGGGCGCTGGAAGATGCCACCCACCGCTGGCAGGTGGCGACCAACGACGAGCTGAAGACCGCCGCCGAATACCAGCCGCTGATTGTGCACTATAACAACGGCGCGGCGGTGCGCCTCGGCGACGTCGCCAACGTCACCGATTCGGTGCAGGACGTGCGCAATGCCGGGATGACTAACGCCAAACCGGCGATTTTGCTGATGATCCGCAAGCTGCCGGAAGCCAATATCATCGAGACGGTGGACAGCATTCGCGCCCGCCTGCCGGAGCTGCAGCGCACCATCCCGGCCTCTGTCGATCTGCAAATCGCCCAGGACCGCTCGCCGACCATCCGCGCCTCGCTGGAGGAAGTGGAGCAAACGCTGGTCATCTCGGTGGCGCTGGTGATCCTCGTGGTCTTCCTCTTCCTCCGCTCGGGGCGCGCGACGCTGATCCCGGCGGTGGCGGTTCCGGTTTCGCTGATCGGCACCTTTGCCGCCATGTACCTGTGCGGCTTCAGCCTTAACAACCTGTCGCTGATGGCGCTGACTATCGCTACCGGCTTCGTGGTCGATGACGCCATCGTGGTGCTGGAAAATATTTCCCGCCATCTGGAAGCCGGCATGAAGCCGCTGCAGGCGGCGCTGCAGGGGAGCCGGGAAGTCGGTTTTACCGTGCTGTCGATGAGCCTGTCGCTGGTGGCAGTGTTCCTGCCGCTGCTGCTGATGGGCGGCCTGCCGGGAAGGCTGCTGCGCGAATTCGCCGTTACCCTGTCGGTGGCGATTGGCATTTCGCTGGCGGTCTCTCTGACCCTGACGCCGATGATGTGCGGCTGGCTGCTGAAAAGCGGCAAGCCCCACGAGCCGACGCGCAAGCGCGGGGTTGGCCGCCTGCTGGTGGCGATTCAGGGCGGATACGGCAAATCGCTGAAGTGGGTGCTGAAGCACAGCCGCTTAACCGGCCTGGTGCTGCTTGGCACCATCGCGCTGAGCGTCTGGCTCTATATCTCAATTCCCAAAACCTTCTTCCCGGAGCAGGACACCGGGGTGCTGATGGGCGGTATCCAGGCGGACCAGAGCATCTCGTTCCAGGCGATGCGCGGCAAGCTGGAGGACTTTATGAAGATCATTCGTGAAGATCCGGCGGTGGACAACGTCACCGGTTTTACCGGCGGCTCGCGGGTCAACAGCGGAATGATGTTTATCACCCTCAAGTCGCGCGATGAGCGCCATGAAACGGCGCAGCAGATTATCGATCGGCTGCGGAAGAAGCTGGCCAAAGAGCCGGGGGCCAACCTGTTCCTGATGGCGGTACAGGATATCCGCGTCGGCGGCCGTCAGGCCAACGCCAGCTACCAGTATACGCTGCTGTCGGACGACCTTGCGGCGCTGCGGGAATGGGAGCCGAAAATCCGCAAAACGCTGGCGGCGCTGCCGGAGCTGGCGGACGTCAACTCCGACAGCCAGAATAACGGCGCGGAGATGGATCTGATCTACGATCGCGATACCATGTCGCGGCTCGGCATCAGCGTGCAGGACGCCAACAATCTGCTGAACAACGCCTTCGGTCAGCGGCAGATCTCAACCATCTACCAGCCGCTGAACCAGTATAAAGTGGTGATGCAGGTCGACCCGGTCTACACCCAGGACGTCAGCGCCCTCGATAAGATGTTTGTGATCAACAGCGAAGACAAGCCGATTCCGCTCTCCTATTTCGCCAAATGGCAGCCGGCTAACGCGCCGCTGTCGGTGAACCACCAGGGGCTGTCGGCGGCGTCGACCATCTCCTTTAACCTGCCTACCGGCAAGTCGTTGTCGGAAGCCAGCGACGCCATCAACCGGGCGATGACCCAGATTGGCGTGCCGTCCAGCGTCCGCGGGTCGTTCGCCGGGACCGCGCAGGTGTTCCAGGAGACCATGAACTCGCAGGTGATCCTGATTCTGGCGGCCATCGCCACGGTCTACATCGTGCTGGGGATCCTCTATGAGAGCTACGTTCATCCGCTGACCATTCTGTCGACCATTCCGTCCGCCGGCGTCGGCGCGCTGCTGGCGCTGGAGCTTTTCGATGCCCCGTTCAGCCTAATCGCGCTTATCGGGATTATGCTATTAATTGGCATCGTGAAGAAAAACGCCATCATGATGGTCGATTTCGCCCTTGAGGCGCAGCGCAACGGCAACCTGCCGCCGGAAGAGGCGATCTTCCAGGCCTGTCTGCTGCGCTTCCGGCCGATAATGATGACCACCCTGGCGGCGCTGTTCGGCGCGCTGCCGCTGGTTATCTCCGGCGGCGATGGCTCCGAGCTGCGCCAGCCGCTGGGGATTACCATTGTCGGCGGCCTGGTGATGAGTCAGCTGTTGACCCTGTACACCACGCCGGTGGTCTATCTGTTCTTCGACCGTCTGCGGCTGCGTTTTTCGCGAAAAGTCCCTCAACCGGTAAGCGAATAACATGACAGATCTTCCCTCCAGCGTGCGCTGGCAGCTGTGGATAGTGGCCTTCGGCTTTTTTATGCAGGCGCTGGATACCACTATCGTTAACACCGCCCTCCCCTCCATGGCGCAGAGCCTCGGGGAGAGCCCGCTGCATATGCATATGGTTATTGTCTCCTATGTGCTGACGGTGGCGGTGATGCTGCCCGCCAGCGGCTGGCTGGCGGATCGGGTCGGGGTGCGGAATATCTTTTTTAGCGCCATCGTGCTGTTTACCGCCGGCTCCCTGTTCTGCGCGCAGGCCGCCACGCTCGATCAGCTGATACTCGCCCGCGTGCTGCAGGGCGTCGGCGGCGCGATGATGGTGCCGGTTGGCCGCCTGACGGTGATGAAAATCGTCCCGCGCAGTCAATATATGGCGGCGATGACCTTCGTCACCCTGCCCGGCCAGGTGGGTCCGCTGCTCGGCCCGGCGCTCGGCGGGATGCTGGTGGAGTACGCCTCCTGGCACTGGATCTTCCTGATCAACATTCCGGTCGGCATCGTCGGCGCCATCGCCACGCTGTGCCTGATGCCCAACTACACCCTGCAAACCCGGCGCTTTGATATCTTCGGCTTTATTCTGCTGGCCGCCGGCATGGCGACGCTGACCCTGGCGCTCGACGGTAAAAAAGGGCTCGGGCTCTCCCCCCTGTGGCTGACGGCGCTGGTGGCCATCGGCGCGGCGTCAATGCTGTGCTATCTGTGGCACGCGCGCGGCAACCGCAACGCGCTGTTTAGCCTGAAGCTGTTTACCAACCGCACCTTTTCTCTCGGCCTTGGCGGCAGCTTCGCCGGGCGTATCGGCAGCGGCATGCTGCCGTTTATGACGCCGGTGTTTTTACAGATCGGCCTCGGCTTTACGCCGTTCCACGCCGGGCTGATGATGATCCCGATGGTGCTCGGCAGCATGGGGATGAAGCGCATTGTGGTCCAGGTGGTCAACCGCTTCGGCTATCGCCGGGTACTGGTGACCTCGACGATTGGCCTCGCGCTGGTCAGCCTGCTGTTTATGGCCGTTGCGCTCGCCGGCTGGTACTGGCTGCTGCCGGTGGTGCTGTTCCTGCAGGGGATGATTAACTCCAGCCGCTTTTCTTCAATGAATACGCTGACCCTGAAAGACCTGCCCGACGATCTGGCCAGCAGCGGCAACAGCTTGCTGTCGATGGTCATGCAGCTGTCGATGAGTATCGGCGTCACTATCGCCGGGATGCTGCTCGGTCTCTACGGCCAGCAGCATATCAGCGCCGATGCGGCGATCGCTCATCAGGTCTTTCTCTATACCTACTTAAGCATGGCGGTGATTATCGCGCTGCCGGCGCTGCTTTTTTCCCGCGTACCGGATGACACCACGACCAATACCGTGATTCGTCGCCGTAAAAGGAGTGAGTCTTGAAGTTCTGGCGTCCCGGCATTACCGGCAAGCTGTTTATCGCGATCCTCGCCACCTGCATCGTGCTGCTGATCAGTATGCACTGGGCGGTGCGTATCAGCTTTGAACGCGGCTTTATTGACTATATCAAGCGCGGCAACGAACAGCGCCTGACCATGCTCGGCGATGCCCTGAGCGAGCAGTATGCCCAGCACGGCAGCTGGACGTTCCTGCGCAACAACGACCGCTTTATTTTCCAGCTGCTGAAAACCTTTGAGCGCGACAACGATGATCGCTCGCCGCCGGGCCGCGGTATGGGCCACGGTCCGATGGATGAGCCGCACGGTGGCCCCGGCCCGGAAGAGATGCCGCCGGACGCCGCGCCGGACCGGCCGCTCGACGGTCCACGCGGCGATCGTGGCGACCGCGGTCCCGGCCCCGATATGCCTCCGCACGGTTGGCGCACCATGTTCTGGGTGGTCGATCAAAAAGGACGCGTACTGGTGGGCCCGCGCGAACGCGTGCCGAAGGACGGTACCCGGCGCAGTATTATGGTCGACGGCGTTGAGGTTGGCGCGGTCATTGCCTCGCCGGTTGAACGCCTGACGCGCAACACCGATATCAACTTTGACCGCCAGCAGAAACGTACCAGCTGGCTGATTGTCGCCCTCGCCACGCTGCTGGCGGCGCTGGCCACCTTCCCGCTGGCGCGCGGCCTGCTCGCGCCGGTTAAACGCCTGGTTGAGGGGACGCACCGTCTGGCGGCCGGCGATTTCTCCACCCGCGTCGCCGCCACCAGCAGCGATGAGCTGGGGCGTCTGGCCAAAGATTTTAACCAGCTGGCCAGCACTCTGGAACGCAACCAGCAGATGCGCCGGGACCTGATGGCCGATATTTCCCACGAGCTGCGCACGCCGCTGGCGGTGCTGCGCGGCGAGCTGGAGGCGATTCAGGATGGGATCCGCAAATTTACCCCGGACTCCATCGCCTCCCTGCAGGCGGAAGTCGCCACTCTCACCAAACTGGTCGATGACTTACACCAGCTGTCGATGTCCGATGAAGGCGCCCTCTCCTACCAGAAAACCTCGGTGGATATCATCAATCTGCTGGAGGTCGCCGCCGGCGCGTTTCGCGAGCGCTTCGCCAGCCGCGGGCTGTCGATCGGCGTTTCGCTGCCGGAAAGCGCGACGATTTTCGGCGACCGGGATCGCCTGATGCAGCTGTTTAATAACCTGCTGGAAAACAGCCTGCGCTATACCGATAGCGGCGGCGGCCTGCAGATTAGCGCCAGCCAGAGCGGGGATATGCTGGTTCTCGATTTTGCCGATAGCGCCCCCGGCGTCACCGATGAACAGCTGGAGCGGTTGGTTGAGCGTTTTTATCGTACTGAGGGGTCGCGCAATCGTGCCAGCGGCGGCTCTGGTTTAGGGCTGGCGATTTGCCTTAACATTGTCGCGGCCCACGGTGGCACTTTGCGTGCCGGCCATTCGCCTTTGGGCGGGGTTAGCATTAAAGTAGAACTACCTCTGGAACGTAATTTATCGAGAGACGTATGACTGAATTACCTGTTGATGAAAACACGCCACGCATTCTTATCGTGGAAGATGAGCCCAAGCTGGGTCAGCTGCTGATCGATTATCTTCAGGCGGCGGGCTATGCGCCGACGCTGATTAATCACGGCGATCGGGTTCTCCCGTACGTTCGCCAGACGCCGCCGCATCTGATCCTGCTGGATCTGATGCTGCCCGGCACCGACGGTCTGACCCTGTGTCGGGAAATCCGCCGTTTCTCTGAGGTACCGGTGGTGATGGTCACCGCCAAAATCGAGGAGATCGACCGCCTGCTGGGGTTAGAAATCGGCGCCGATGACTATATCTGTAAGCCCTACAGCCCGCGCGAGGTGGTGGCCCGCGTGAAGACCATTCTTCGCCGCTGCAAACCGCAGCGCGATCTGCAGGCGCTGGATGCGGAAAGCCCGCTGATTGTCGACGAAGGTCGTTTTCAGGCTTCCTGGCGCGACAAGCTGCTGGACCTCACGCCCGCCGAGTTCCGCCTGCTGAAAACCCTCTCCCAGGAACCGGGTAAAGTCTTCTCGCGCGAACAGCTGCTGAATCATCTATACGATGATTACCGCGTGGTGACCGACCGAACGATCGATAGCCATATCAAAAACCTGCGGCGTAAGCTGGAGTCGCTGGACGCCGAGCAGTCGTTTATCCGCGCCGTTTACGGCGTAGGGTACCGCTGGGAAGCCGACGCCTGCCGGCTGGCATAATTAGCCCCTGCCCGACTTTTCCCCGGCTCGCGCTGCGCTTAGCCGGGCTACTGGCTCACCGCCGTCTGCGGGCCGGGTCGCCCGGGCAGGCGCGTCAAGCGCCGCCTCCGGGGAAAAAGCAGCGGCTGAAACCGGCAGATAGCGGCCGCTTGATGCCTACCCGGAACTGATTTGCCGTCCGCTTATCGCCAAAGATACCCGACTGATATTTACTCCCCTCCCCCACGGCGCTACAATGCCCGCCCTTAATGTGGGGGCACTCCCCAACTCGCCGTACCGGGTGCGGCGAATCTGACCTGTCATCAGAACGAGAAAATCATGTTTAAACCGGAACTCCTTTCCCCGGCGGGAACGCTGAAAAATATGCGTTACGCTTTCGCTTATGGCGCAGATGCCGTTTACGCGGGCCAACCGCGCTACTCCCTGCGCGTGCGTAATAACGAATTCAATCACGAAAATCTGCAGCTCGGCATCAACGAAGCCCACGCGCTGGGTAAAAAATTCTATGTGGTGGTCAACATTGCCCCGCATAACGCCAAGCTAAAAACGTTTATTCGCGATCTGAAGCCGGTGGTGGAAATGGGGCCGGACGCGCTGATCATGTCCGACCCGGGGTTGATCATGCTGGTGCGCGAAAATTTCCCGCATATGGATATTCACCTGTCGGTACAGGCCAACGCCGTCAACTGGGCGACGGTCAAGTTCTGGCAGCAAATGGGACTCACCCGCGTTATTCTCTCCCGCGAGCTGTCGCTGGATGAAATCGCCGAAATTCGCAGCCAGGTGCCGGAAATGGAGATCGAAATTTTCGTCCACGGCGCGCTGTGCATGGCCTACTCCGGCCGCTGCCTGCTCTCTGGCTATATCAACAAACGCGACCCAAACCAGGGGACCTGTACCAACGCCTGCCGCTGGGAGTATAACGTGCAGGAAGGTAAAGAAGACGACGTCGGTAATATCGTGCATAAGCACGAACCGATCCCGGTGCAGAACGTCGAGCCGACGCTGGGCATCGGCGCGCCGACTGACCAGGTGTTTATGATTGAAGAGGCCAAACGTCCGGGCGAATACATGACCGCGTTTGAAGACGAACACGGCACCTACATCATGAACTCGAAAGATCTGCGCGCGATTGCCCACGTTGAGCGCCTGACCCAGATGGGCGTCCACTCGCTGAAAATCGAAGGCCGCACCAAATCACATTACTATTGCGCCCGTACCGCTCAGGTCTACCGCAAGGCCATTGACGATGCTGCCGCTGGCAAACCGTTCGACACCTCCCTGCTGGATACCCTGGAAAACCTCGCGCACCGTGGCTATACCGAAGGCTTCCTGCGTCGCCACACGCACGATGACTACCAGAACTACGAGCACGGCTACTCCGTTTCCGAACGCCAGCAGTTTGTCGGCGAATTTACCGGCGAGCGCAACGGCCAGCTGGCGGCGGTGGCGGTGAAAAACAAATTTTCCGTCGGCGACAGCCTTGAGCTAATGACCCCGCAGGGCAACGTTAACTTTACCCTCGAGCATATGGAAAACGGCAAAGGCGAACGCATGCCGGTGGCGCCGGGCGATGGCCACACAGTATGGTTGCCTGTTCCGGAAGATATGGCGCTGCAGTATGCGCTGCTGATGCGTAATTTTACTGGTCAGACGACCCGAAACCCGCACAGTAACTAGTTAATTTGGGTTATTTTTTCACGATGTAAAGATATTAGAAACGGATCACATACCGGTTCGTTCAAAGCAGATATCATCCATTTCGCTGAAAAACATAACCCATAAATGCTAGCTGTACCAGGAACCACCTCCTTAGCCTGCGTAATCTCCCTTACGCGGGCTTATTTTTTTATCACTCTCCCGGCCTTCCCTTTCCGCATGCGGTACACTTTATGCATCATTGAGCAACAAAGGTCCCCTGATAATGTCCACGTTTCCAGCCAGCTTACTGATTCTGAATGGTAAAGGCGCCAATGAACCGTCCCTGCGAGAGGCGGTTAAACTGTTACGCGACGAAGGTATCGATATTCACGTCCGCGTCACCTGGGAAAAGGGCGATGCCGTTCGGTTTATCGATGAAGCCCTGACGCTGAATGTCGAAACGGTGATTGCCGGCGGCGGCGATGGCACCATCAATGAGGTGGCGACGGCGCTGGTGGAGCGCGAAGGCAATCTGGCGCTGGGGATTTTACCGCTGGGCACGGCGAACGACTTCGCCACCAGCGTAGGCATCCCCCAGGATCTGGCTAGCGCCCTGAAGCTGGCCATCGTTGGCCGCGATGTGGCGATAGATGTTGCACGGGTTAACGATAAGACCGGTTTTATTAATATGGCCACCGGCGGTTTCGGCACCCGAATCACGACCGAAACCCCGGAGAAGCTCAAGGCCGCGCTGGGCGGCGTCTCTTATTTAATCCACGGCCTGATGCGCATGGATACGCTTAAGCCGGACCGCTGCGAAATCCGCGGCGAGAACTTTCACTGGCATGGCGACGCGCTGGTCATCGGCATCGGCAACGGGCGCCAGGCCGGCGGCGGCCAGCAGCTGTGCCCGGAAGCGTTAATCAACGACGGCCTGCTGCATCTGCGCATTTTCACCGGCGAAGAGCTAATCCCCGCATTGTTCAGCACCCTGGCCAATCCGGAAACCTCGCCGAATATTATCGACGGCGTCTCATCGTGGTTCGAGATCACCGCACCCCACGAGATGACGTTTAATCTCGATGGTGAACCGCTAACCGGCAAAACCTTCCGTATGGAGCTGTTACCGGCCGCGCTTCGCTGCCGACTGCCGCCGGACTGCCCGCTGCTACGTTAATCAGGTTTCGCAAAGCAAAGACGGCGCCCGGCTGGTATACAGCAGCCGGGTACGTTCGTTGAGCCGCTGGATGTTAAGGTAAAACGGCACCTGCGGCTGGAGGAAAAACGCTGGCAGGATACGCTTTACATGCTCTTCCTGCTCGGTCTCGCCGATGCTGGCTGAGACGGTTTCCGAACGCAGGAAGTAGTGCTGGCCGTCGCGGGTAAAGCTAAACCAGATGTTCTGATTAATGGTAAACGCAGCGCCCTGCGGCGGCGTAATTTCCCCCCGGACCATCGCCAGCCCGCGGCTGCTATCAAATACGTAGCGTAAGGAAATATCGCCCTGGTAGCCTGCGTTAATTAGCCGCATCTCGCCGCTGCACTGGAAATGATTGCGCTGCCAGTATTGCCAGGATTTTATCATTATTCCGCTAAGCACCCCGATAAATACGATAGCGATTAACCATTTAATTTCACGCGGGCGCATTGGCTACCTCCTTAATGTAATATTTGGTGAGGCATTGATTATCACGCCATTGACTAAATGGCTGACGGCAGCGAATCACCGACACCCGCGCTTGCCCGGGATAAAGCGTCAAATAAATCCACGAGTATTCTTCACATTCAAATTTGCTGCGCTTGATAAAATTGACATGACGAACGTGATCAACCACATCATTATTGGCAAAGAAATGACATTGTTGCGAAAGTTTAGCAATTATGGGCGAATAAGTTTGCAAATAAGAGTCGAATTCTGTTTGCCACGCAACAAAACCGCCGACCAGACAGCTCAGCAGCGCCGCAAGCCCCCATAACAGAGAGCATCGCGGCCTTAACCGCTTTTTTTCAGGCACACTCGCAGCCGCGACCTCCTCGTGCACGGGCCCATCTACGGGCACCTGTGGCTCCGGTGCCTTCTCCATCTCGCACGGCTGAGACTCCGTCACCGATATTGTCGCATCCAGCCTGACGCCAACCCTCGGCAGCGTAATAATAATATCGCCCTCCATGCCCAGCTCTTTAAATGCCCGGCGCAGCAGAGAAATATTCTGGTAGAAACCGTTGCTGGTTACCTGGGAGCCATGCTTTATCCACACTTCCTCGAAAAAGGTTTCGCGGGCAACGGTTTTGCCATCCTGCTGAATAAGCAGCAATAAACAACGGCTGGCCGGCATATTTAATGAAACCGTTTTCGTCTCGTCAGCAATGAGTATTAGAGCACCACGTTGAGGAATAAATGTAATTATTCCATTAATCGTATATGTTTTTTCCATCCTGTTCCCTGAGAATAGTAATCAAGTGGATAAGCGACATGGGTACCCTACTCTAAATACGGTAATCCTTTATGACGCAGCTGATAACTTAAGATTATTCGCAGGCGAGTTTACTCTATTACTCAGCGGATCTGGAGGCGTAATGCGCAGTTTTTCCTTGCAATTAACAAGGTTTAAATGAATTTACAGCATGGAATATTTTGAGATTTGAAGCAAATCTGGTTATTTATTTCAAAGTGAATAATAAACACAAGTTATGATTCCATATATTTTCATTCATACAACAGATACTTTCATTTTAGATCTAAACACCACTTTTACATTAATAGACGATATTTATAACTATTAATACATATCATTTCAAAGTTTTATCCAAAAACAGGGCGCATTGCCCGCGAGACAATGCGCCATATCGCTTAGTATGCCGCCACCTCGCGCGCCATTTCGCGCGTATATTGCCGGCTGGCGTTTACCAGCATCTGCGTATAGGCCGTTTGCGCCTCGCCGTTGACCAGCGCATCGACCGTCAGGGTTTCAAGGATTTTCCCGTACTGCATTACCGCCACCTTCTGGCATAAATGGGCAATGACGCCCAAATCGTGGGTCACCATCAGGTAAGTGAGTTTAGCCTCCTGCTGCAATTCTGCCAGCAGGTTGAGGATCTCGGCCTGCACCGACACATCCAGCGCCGACGTCGGCTCATCCAGCAGCAGCACCTGCGGCTCAAGGATCAGCGCTCTGGCAATCGCCACGCGCTGCCGCTGGCCACCGGAAAGCTGATGCGGATAGCGTTCGCGAAACGCACGATTGAGGCCCACTTTGTCCAGCAGCGCATGAATCCGCCGGTCGCGATCGTGAATGCGATGAATCTGCAGCGGCTCTTCAAGGATATCGCCAATGGTGTGACGGGGATGCAGCGATCCGTACGGGTCCTGAAATACCATCTGCACCTGACGGCAGCGCTCGCGGCTAATCTCATGCCCTAAGCGCTGCCCGTCTATGGTTAACTCCCCCTGCCAGTGGGTAAACAGCCCCGCCAGGCACTTCAGCACCGTGGTTTTGCCGGAGCCGGACTCCCCCACCAGACCGTAGATCTCGCCGGGCTTAACGTGGAAATTAACGTCGTACAGCACCTGGTTACGCTTCTCCCCTTCGCCAAACGCGAGGTTGAGACGTTGAACTTCAATCATCATCCACTCCTTATTCCGTTAACCAGCTGGCCTGGCGCTGCAGCACCGGCAGTATCGGGCGACGATGCTGCATATCCGGCAGCGAGTTAATCAGCCCCTGAGTATAGGGATGGCGGGCGTTATCGAGATCGCAGGCGGCAATAGACTCCACCACCCGTCCGGCGTACATCACCAGCACGCGGTCGCAAAAGCTGCGCACCAGGTTGATGTCGTGGCTAATAAAAATCAGCCCCAGCCCGCGCGACTGAACCAGATCATCCAGCAGGCCCAGTACCTGCAGGCGCACCGACACGTCCAGCGCGGAGGTCGGCTCATCGGCAATCACCAGCTCCGGGTCGGTAATCAGCATCATGGCAATCATGATGCGCTGCCCCTGTCCGCCGGATATCTCATGCGGATAAAGCTGATAAACGCGCTCCGGCTGGCGAATACGCACCACCTCCAGCATCTCCAGCGCCTTTGCCTTCGCCTCATCTTTGCGTCCCGGATGATGGGTCAGCCAGGCCTCGGCGATTTGCTTACCGACGCAGACCACCGGATTAAGCGAATATTTCGGGTCCTGCATAATCATGGAGATACGTTTGCCGCGCACGCCGCGCATCTGCACTTCAGTAAGATGCAGCAGATCGAGGTTGGCAAACTGCATCCGGCTGGCGCTGACGCGGGCCTTTTTCGGATGCAGCTGCAGCAGGGCGCGCCCAACGGTGGATTTACCTGAACCGGACTCGCCGACAATGGCCAGCTTTTCGCGCCCCAGCTGGAAGGAGACGCCGCGCACGGCATGGGTCACCGCGCTGCCGTTAACAAAGTCGACGCACAGATCGCGCACATCGAGCAGCGGAGCATTATTCGCTGCGGGGATCGAGGATGTCACGTAGGCCATCTCCTAAGAAGTTAAACGCTAAGCTGTTGATCAGAATCGCCAGCCCCGGAATCGTAACCACCCACCAGCACTCCATCATGTAAGTGCGCCCGCTGGAGATCATCGCCCCCCACTCCGGCTCCGGCGGCTGCGCGCCGAGCCCGAGAAAGCCCAGACCGGCCGCGGTCAGAATGATCCCGGCCATATTCATGGTGATACGGATAATGACCGAGGGCAGACACAGCGGCACGATATGGCGCCAGAGGACGCGGGCCGATGATGCGCCCTGCAGACGTACGGCGGAGATAAAATCGGCCTGGCGCAGAGAGAGCGTTTCGGCGCGCGCCAGGCGGGCTATCGGCGGCCAGGCGGTGAGCGTGATGGCGATAACCACGTGCTCCAGCCCCGGACCTAAGGCGGCGACAAACGCCAGCGCCAGGACCAGACTCGGGAAGGAGATGAAAATATCGGTGACGCGCATCAGCACCATATCGACCTTACCGCCAAAATAGCCGGCGCTGACGCCGAGCAGCAGCCCGAGCGGACCGACGGTCACCGAGACCAGCAGCACGATATAGAGCGTGATGCGCGAGCCGTACACCAGGCGGCTAAAGATATCCCGGCCAAACTCATCGGTGCCGAACCAGTGCTGCGCGTTCGGCGCGACCAGCGCGCTGTTGAGGTCCTGCACCAGCGGGTTATACGGCGCAATCAGCGGCGCGAAAATCGCCACCACCAGCAGCAGAAAGATAATTCCGCCGCCGATGGCCGTTAGCGGGTTGCTCGCCATTTTGCCGATAAACCCGACGGCCCGCGCCGCCGCGCGTTGCAACCGCTGACGGCCTTCGCCCGTGCCGCCCGAAAGCGGCGAATCCAGAGAAACGGTCATGATTTTGTCCTCGGGTCAAAGAATTGATACAGCATGTCGGAGAGCAGGTTGAGCATCACGAAGATCGCCCCCACCAGCAGCACGCAGCCCATTACCGCATTCATATCGCCCAGCAGCAGGCTACCGGTGAGGTAGGAGCCGAAACCCGGCCACGAGAAGACGGTTTCAATCAGCACCGCGCCTTCCAGCAGCGCGCCGTAGGCCAGCGCCACCACCGTCAGCAGCTGTACGAGGATATTGCGAAACGCATGGTTCCAGATGACCTGTCGCTCGGTCAGCCCCTTCACCCGCGCGGTAATAATGAACTCCTGCGACAGCTGGGCCAGCATAAAGCTGCGGGTCATGCGGCTGATGTAGGCCAGCGAGTGAAAGCCGAGCAGCGAGGCGGGCAGAATCAGGTGATTAATAGCGTTCCAGAAGACCTGACCGTTGCCCGCCAGCAGCGCATCAACGGTCATCAGCCCCGTGCGGCGCGGCACCATACCGTCCAGGCCAAGGTCCACCCGTCCGGCGCCGCCCACCCAGCCGAGCCAGGCGTAGAAGACTAAAAGCCCCATCATCCCGACCCAGAAAATCGGCGTCGAGTAGCCCGCCAGGCTGATAATGCGCACGACATAATCGGAGACGCTATTGCGCCGCGCCGCCGCCAGCACGCCCAGCGGAATACCGAGGCCCGCGCCGACGAGAATCGCCATCGTCGCCAGCTCCATGGTGGCCGGGAAGACGCGGATAATGTCGTCCACCACCGGTTTCCCGGTCAGCAGCGCGTTGCCCAGATCGCCGTGCAGCAGGTTGACGAAATAGATGCCAAACTGGGTGGTCAGCGATTTATCAAACCCCAGCTGATGGTAAACCTGCTGGTAGGTACTCTGGTCAGCGTCCGGGCCAACAATCGCCAGCACCGGGTCGATGGGCATGACGCGGCCAATAGTGAAGGTCAACAGCAGCAGGCCGAACAGCGTAATCACCACCTGCAGCAGTCGTTTTGATAAGCGCCGGCCGCGTGAGCCGGGCGCAAGGATTGCGATACTCATCCTTTCTCTCCTTCGCGGACTTTATCGACGTCACGCAGAAAAGTGGTGGCAGAGGGGTGCGGCTGATACTGCCGTACCTCATTGCGCACCACCACGGAATCGACCATCTGCGAAAGCGGAATGAGGGCCGGGACCAGCTGGTCGTAGCGCGTCTGGATGGCCTGGTAGTCGGCCACCTGTTTTTGCACATCGCGTTCCAGCAGGGCGCGGTCAATCATCGCGTTGAGCTGCGGGTCGTAAAAGCCGGTGCGCCAGCCCTGGAAGTTGGTCAGGCGCGCCTCATCGCTGTTATCCGGGTTATAGACCAGCGCGCGCAGGCTGGAGTGCGGGTGCGGCTCCATTCCGCTGCCGCCGCGTCCTACCAGCAGGTCAAATTTACGCTCGCGCATCGCGCCGTAGATCTGGTTACCGGTGCCGGTGATAATTTTGGCGTTAATCCCCGCCTGCATCAGCGTCGACTGCACGGCGATAGCAATGTTCAGGAACGGCTGATCCGAGAGGACCCGCAGCGTGGTATCAAAGCCGTTGGGATAGCCTGCTTCCGCCAGCAGCTTTTTCGCCCGCGCCACGTCCAGCTTATAGCCCGGGTCGGGCAGCGTTGACGGCATGCCCGCCTTAATCGGCCGCTGGTGCAGCACCCCGTAGCCCGGCATCAGCGCTTTATTGATGCCATGGTAGTCAATCAGATAGCGCACTGCTTCGCGCACTTTCGGATGGGCGAAGTGCGCCTCTTTCATGCTCATCGCCACGTAGTACATGGTGCCGCGCTGCACCGCGTCGACGGTCAACTGGGGGTCGCTGCGCAGGGCGTTGATGTCGGAAACCGCCATATTGTTGGCAATATCGAGGTCGCCTTTTTCGATCATCAGGCGCAGGGTTTGCGACTCCTGGAAATGGCGCAGCACCACGCGGCTCATTTTCGCCTCACCGCGCCAGTAGTCAGGATTGCGCTTCATGCGCAGCACATCTTTCGCCTGCCAGGTTTCCAGCGTGAACGGCCCGGAACCGGCTTCATGGGTGGTCAGCCAGCGGTTACCCCAGTCGTTATCCTGCTGATGGCTTTGCACCGTTTTGCTGTCGAGCACTCCGAGGTTGCCCAGCGCCGCCAGCGAGTAGATCACCAGCTGCGGGTCGTTATCTTTAGGCAACACGATCTGCACCGTGAAGCTGTCCGGCGCGCTGACCTGGCCGTCGATGTTTTTCTGACTGAAGCCGTAGGATTTCCATACCGAGGCCTGCGCCAGGTTGAGGTGCAGGATGCGCCGCATCGACCACACCACGTCGGCGGCGGTCAGCGGATTGCCGGAGTGAAATTTCACGTCGTCGCGCAGATGAAAGGTCAGGGTTTTGCCGTCGGGGCTGATATCCCAGGATTTCGCCAGCGCGGGCTTAACGTTGGTGAGCTGCTCAGGGTCAAGCTCCACCAGCGAGTCGTAGAGGTTGACCACGATCCCCACCACTTCATTACCGGTCATCGCCGCCGGGTCCAGGGTGAGCAGGTTATTCATATTCATACCGATGATGAGCTGGTCGGGCGGCGTTTTCGCCATCGCCGCCCCGCTCCCCATCGACACGGCGAGCGCGAGCAAGCACGCTGCCAGTCGGGAGGTTTTTTTCATATCTCTGTTTGCCTGTACTGTAGGGTACATGTTGCCGGATGACGGCATTTTCGCCTTATCCGGTCTACCGGGCCGCAGACCCGATAAGCGCAGCGCCATCGGGCATTTATTTTTTTGAATCAGTCGTGGCTAACGGTATTGGCTCCGATATACGCAAAATTAATGTCTTCGCCGAGGCCCGGACGTTGTGACAGATGCACAAAGCCCTGGTCATCCATCGGGTCAACAATGCTATTGAGATAAGCCGCCGGTTCATCGTAGTCGAGGAACGGATGCAGCAGGCCGCGCTCGTACCAGCGGCAGTTGCGGATCGCCCCGACCACCGCCAGGCTTGCCGCGCCGTTGCCGTGGACTTCGCAATCCATGCCGAAAGATTCCGCCAGCGCCGCGACCTTCATGGTCGGGGTAATACCGCCCACGCCGTTAGCGCCGGCGCGCAGAATGTCGCAGGCTCCGGCTTTCACCCATTCGGCACGCATGCGGTGCTTGCCGCCGAAGCTCTCCGGCCCGACGATGGGGATCGACAGGTTTTCCGCCAGCCACGCGTAGGAGGACATCGAATCCTCCTCCATCGGCTCTTCAAACCAGGCGAAGTTGAGTTTTTCCAGCTCTTTGCCGATCCACAGCGCCTCGGCGCGGCTGTACCAGTGATAGCCGTCAATCATCAGGTCAATATCCGGCCCCACCGCTTCGCGTACCGCCGCGCAGGCTTTAATATCCATTTTGGGATTGGGTGCAAAAGAGATTGGCGGCATCCAGGTGTGCAGCTTGATGGCCTTGTAGCCGCGGGCGACCAGCTTTTCGGCAAAGGCGGCATACTCTTCCGGGGTCGACAGACCGCCCGGCAGATCGTCGCCGCACATCGTGCTGCCGTAGGCCGGGACGGTGTCGCGATAGCCGCCGAGCAGCTTGTAAACCGGCATCTTGAGGCTGCGGCCTATCAGGTCCCACAGCGCCTGTTCAACAAACGACAGCGCGCGCTCGGTCAGCTGGTGAGCGCTGCCGCGCTGCCAGTGGTTAAGATCCTGCCAGATACGCTCGCGGTTAAACGGGTCCTGCCCCACCAGCACCTTGCGGAAAAAGGTATTCACCACGAACGGGCGCACCACTTCCGGAGGCGCAAACGAAAAGCCCTGCGCGCCATCATCGGCGGTGATGGTCAGCATCGCCATTTTGGCCATGCTTTCAGCCCCCGGATGGGAGTGCCCGGCGCTGTCGGAAACCCGACGGGTGGGATACTGGAAAACGGTGACATTTACAGATTCAATTTTCATGCTCGGTCCTTATCACGGCCAAATCCGATCTATAGAGTTAAATCGGTAAAGTGGTTTTACATTATTGAAAATGCGTTTCAATATCTAATCTAAGCACAATTACGCAGCAGTGCCTCGGACAAACACCGCTAAGCAAGGCAATAAATTTGGGCATTGGCACAACAAGGCGTGACTGTTTTCACAAAAGATAAGCGAAATGTGAGGCGGATCGGCATGGTGAAAAAGGGGGCGTGAGCGCAGAAAAGAGAGTAACCGACCGTGTACATCCCGGGATTTTCTGCGCTCACGAAAGGGTGAGTTATTCGACCGCCTCTGGCTCGGCGGTGAGGGTTTCCAGCAGTTCAGGCAGCGCCCGATAGCGCCCAGCGGCGCCCTGAAAACGCGCGTGCTGGCTATCTTCGGCAATCACTATCGTGGCAATCCCCGCCGCCCGGGCGGCGCTAAAGCCGTTGAAGCTGTCTTCAATCACCAGGCACCGGCTGGCGTCGAGATTCAGCTTATCCAACGTCGTCAGATACACCGCCGGATGCGGTTTGCCCTGCGCTTCATCATCCGCGCTGCAAATCACATCAAAATAGTGCCAGAGCGAGAGCTTGTTCAGCACGGCGGCGATAACCTGCCGGGACGAGGAGGTGGCGAGGGCAATTTTATAACCGGTATGGCGAAAATAGCGTAACGCCTCATGCACGCCGCGCATCGGCTCGCCTTCGGCGGCGATCAGGCCGGTAATACGCTGCAATATCGCGGCCTCAAGCCGCTGCGGGGCAAGCTCAAGCTGGCAATAGCGGCACCAGGTGCGGGCAATATCGTCGAGGCGTTTGCCTTTGGTCAGGGTTTCGCACTCCTCGACGCTCGCCGTTGCCCCCCACTGCGCGAGGGCGTCGATTTGCGCCTGCCGCCACAGGGCTTCGGAATCAATAATTACGCCATCCATGTCAAAAATCACTGCCTGAATACTCATCATCCACCTCATTAAGGCCGGCATGCCTGGCATGCCGGCCGCATCACCTTAAGAGAACTCCACCTGCTCGCTGGCCGGCGCTTCCTTGTGGGAAAAACCCGGCTGCTCCACGCGGATAAACGCACAGAGGAAAAAAGCCGCCACGTACAGCGCGGTATAGGCGATCACCACCCCGATGGTGCTGAAGAACGGTAGCAAAATCACCGCAATGGCCGGCGCGAGAAAGTTCGACATCCCCGCCGACAGGTTATATACCGAAATGGCCGCGCCTTTGTGCTTCGGCTCCAGCGCCGGGAAAACCGCCGCCAGCGGTACGAACGCGGCGACAAAGATCCCCAGGGCGATAGCCGGAAGCAGCGCCATCGCGAAGTTATGTCCGAAGTGCTGCGGAATGTAATAAAACGCCAGGCTGGAGAGCGCCATGCCGATGCAGCCGAACCAGCGCACCACCTTCATCCAGCCCAGTTTTTCGCCCAGAATGCCCCACAGCACGTTCGAAAAAATGGTGGTGAAGAAGAAGACCGCCCACACCTGCAGCCATTCCGAGGTGGTAAAGCCCAGCTCATCGACGAACATCATCGGCATAATTACCGCAAAGCCGAACAGCGACAGGGTGTTGATAATTCTCACCATGCTCGACAGCAGAATATTGCGGTTGGTATAGAGCAGCGTCGCCGCGCGGCCCAGTTCGGCAAACTTCTCGCGGGTGGTCAGGTTCTGCATATGGTGCGGCGTTTTAATATGGCGCAGGGAAGCCAGCGCAATGATGCCGCCGGTGACGCAGAAAGCCAGCGCCAGCCACAAGGTCCCCAGCTCGCCGATATGCGGGATGGTAAAGCTCGGAATATAGCTGCCGAACACGCCGATGCCGATCGAGTAAACCGCCCAGAACCAGCCGATCGCCGAGCTGGCGTTATCGCTTTTCACGTTGTGGATAATGGCGACGATAAACGAGTAAAGGAACAGCGGATACGCGAAGCCGCGGATGCCGTAGAAAACCAGGATCAGGGCATAGTTCGCGTGACCGAGGCCGAAAACGAGGAACAGCACGTGGAACACGCACCACAGCACGAAGCCAATCATCATGGTCTTCAGCGGCGTGATGATTTCCGCCACCACGCCGGAGATCCACGCCGACAGCGCGGCGGCCAGGCCGTAGAGGGTAAAGGCGAACGATGCCTGCGCCGGGGAGAACCCGAGCTCTTTGATGTAGTGCGACAGGAATGCCAGTTCAAAACCGTCGCCGGTCATGAATACGGCAATGGCGATGTATCCCCAGAGCAGGTTCAGGGGTAAACCGAGCCACTGTTTATTATTGATGGACATAATGACCTCGTTTTTAGGGTACAGGAGGCCGCTCCGGTCAGTTCACCGGAGCGGTTATGGTGATAAAAATTAATGCTGCCGATAGTTCAGATCGTTTAAATACAGGGCCTTAAACTGCGCATAGCGCCGCATCAGGGTTTGATGGCGTACCGGGTCCGCGCGCCAGGTCTGCCAGATCTCCGGTTTTTCACAGACTTTGGTGATCGGTTTGCCCGCCGCCAGGCAGGCCAGCCGCGCCGCGCCCAGCGCGCCGCCGGTCTCACCGCCTTTGTGGGTCACCACCGGCATATCGAGGATATCGGCCAACAGCTGCGCCCAGAACGGGCTGCGGGCGCCGCCGCCAACCAGCGAACATTGTTCGATCTGCGTACCGCTCTCTTTCAGTACCTGCAGACCGTCGCTGATGCCGAAGCTCACCCCTTCCAGCACCGCGTAGCCGAGCTGGGCGCGCAGGCTGGAGTGGGTCATGCCCCAGAACATGCCGCGCGCGTCAGGATCGTTGTGCGGCGTACGTTCGCCGGAGAGATAGGGTAAGAAGAACGGCGCGTGGGACTTCTCCTCTTCGCTAAGTTCGGCAATCTCCTCCAGCAGCGCCACTTCCGTGGTGCCGGTCAGGCGGCAGAACCACTGCAAACAGCTGGCGGCGCTGAGCATCACGCTCATCTGATGCCACAGATTCGGCAGCACGTGACAAAACGCATGGACCGCCGACTGCGGAGCCGGACGATAGGCGTCGGTCACCACAAACAGCACCCCGGAGGTACCAAGCGAAATGAACGCATCCCCGGGCGAAACCGCGCCGACGCCTATGGCGCTGACCGCGTTATCGCCGCCGCCTCCGGCTACCGCTACCGAGGCGTTCAGCCCCCAGCGTTCGGCCACCTGCGGGTCAAGGGTAGAGGAGACCTCGCAGCCTTCAACCAGGGTCGGCATCTGGCTGCGCGCCAGGCCGCATTTATCCAGCAGAGCGTCGGACCAGTCGCGCTTCGCCACGTCCAGCCACAGCGTCCCGGCGGCGTCGGACATATCGGAGACTTTTTTACCGGTCATCCGGTAGCGCAGATAATCCTTCGGCAGCAGCACCGTGGCGGTGCGCTGAAAGTTTTCCGGCTCATGGCGACGCACCCACAGCAGCTTCGGCGCGGTAAAGCCGGGCATCGCCAGGTTTCCCGCCACCTGATGCAGCTCCGGCGCCATCTCTTCCAGCTCCGCGCACTCCGCGGCGCAGCGGGTGTCGTTCCACAGGATTGCCGGGCGAATCACCTCCCCGTCGGCATCCAGCAGAACCGCGCCGTGCATCTGCCCGGAAAGGCCAATGGCCTTAATGGCCGGCCAGTGCTGGGCGCATTTTTCCCGCAGCGTGGTCATCAGATACTCCGTCGCCTCCCACCATGACTGCGGCGACTGTTCTGACCAGTGCGGATGGGGCCGCTGAATGCTCAGCGGCGCGCTATGGCTGGCGATAACCTCATTGTTCTCATCAATGACCAGCGCTTTGACTTCCGATGTGCCGAGATCGATACCCAGATACATAGCCACCTCTTAGTTAATCAGCGTATAAACGGCCGCCACTTTTTCGCGCATCAGCGCGAGGAAATCGGCGTTTTCGGCCAGTTCGCCAAACAGCGCTTTATCGCGGGCGTACAGGGCCAGCGGATCGTTGGCTTCAAACATCTGATGTACCCCCTCGGCGTCGAGGATGCCGTCCTGGTACTCATACGGCAGGGTGCCCTTGTGCCACTGCTCCATAAAGACGAAGAACAGCGCGGGCAGCATGGCGGTGGCTTGCGGGCGAACGCCGCGCTGGTAGCACTCCTGCAGGGTTGGGGCGATCATCGCCGGAATTTTCGAGAAGCCATCGGCGGCGACGCGCTGGTTGGTGTCCTGGATATATGGGTTGGTAAAGCGTTTGAGCACCACGTCGCGATAGGCCGGCAGGTCAATGCCGTTATCGCCGAGGCATGGGATCACATCTTCCGTAACGTAGCGGTCGGCAATGGCGTAGATGAAATCTGTTAGCGTGCTTTCATGAATGTACTGCTGGCCAATTAACGTTCCCGCCCACGCAATGCAGCTGTGCGACGAGTTCAGAATGCGAATTTTCGCCTCTTCGTAAGGAATCACCGACGCCACCATCTCAACCCCGACCGCTTCCAGGTTCGGGCGTTCATCGCGGAAGTTGTTTTCCACCACCCACTGGATAAAGGTCTCGCCCATCACCGGCGCTTTATCGTCAATGCCGGTCTGCGCTTTGATGCGCGCGGGCAGGTCCGCCGCCGGGCGCGGGGTGATGCGGTCGACCATGGTGTTCGGACAGGTGGTGTTGGCGGCCATCCAGTCAATCACCGCCTGCTTGCCGGTTAGCTGCAGGAACTCAACCATACCGTCGTGGAAGCGTTCGCCGTTATGGCGCACGTTATCGCAGTTCAGCAGAGTCAGCGGCCCGGCGTTGTCCGCCATACGCTTTTCCAGAATCCGCGCGATAGTGCCGTAAATCGTTTTGCACTCCCCTGCCAGATCGGCCTGCAAATCAGGGTTGCTGGTTTCCAGCTTATGGCGGGTATTCAGGTAGTAGCCACCTTCCGTCACGGTGAAGGCGATGACTTTGGTCTGCGGGTTTGCCCCTTCGTTAATCAGCGGCTGCAGCCCGGCCTGCCACGGCAGCAGTTTCTGAATGGAGGTGATCTCTTCATATTCACGTTCCCCTTCCGGGCTGACGGTTTCCAGCACGTAGCGCCCGCCCTGCGCCGCCAGCGCCTGAACCACCTGTTCGGCGTCGTTGCGGATATTCCCCGCCGCGATGTGCCAGCGTTTATCTCCGGAAGCGATCAGACGATGCAGATACCACGCCTGATGCGCGCGATGAAAAGAACCCAGACCAATGTGAAGCCATGTGAATTGATTGTTCATGTTCCGCTCTCCTTGAGTTGATGGCCTCACTGTAAATGATCAATTGACCAAAATAAGAGCCACGGATCACAAAAGAACAATTACCCAATAAAATTACAAATGACCATAAGAGAGCAAAAGCTTGCCAGTTTTCCCGACCACGGCGAGAATGCGGGTATTCGCCGGGCGAAATTATCGCCGCGGCCCGACACTTAGGGCAGGAAAGCATGAGCAAAGAAGATGATATCCGGCTGGATCAAAAGGTCCGCGCCGCGTGGATGTACTACATCGCCGGGCAGAATCAGAGCGAGATCGCCAGCCAGCTTGGCACGTCGCGGCCGGTGGTACAGCGGCTGATCGCCGCCGCGAAAGAAGAAGGGATTGTGTCGATTAGCCTGCACCACCCGGTAGCGAACTGCCTCGACTATGCGCAGCTGCTGCAGGAGAAGTACCGGCTTATCGAGTGCAATATCGTCCCCACCTTTAACGAAGAAAGCACCCTGGATAGCGTCTCCTTCGGCTGCTATCAGCTGATGGCCCGCTATCTGCAGGATGATAAAGAGAAAATCATCGGCCTGGGTTCCGGCCTGACCCTGAAAAAAGCGCTGCAGCGCATCGACTTCGACAGTCTGAACACCCGCTGCGTCGCCCTGATCAGCGCCATGGACGCCGACGGTCAATGTAACTATTACGATGACGTCCCGCTGCTGCTGACCAGCAAAATTAAGGCCAAGTACTATCAGTGGCCCGCGCCGCGCTACGCGCAGACCCAGGACGAGTACGACATGTGGTGTACCAGCCGGCTGTTTCGCAGCGTTTCCGCCGTCGCCCGCCGGGCGGACGTTATTTTTGTCGGCATTGGGCCATTAGGTACCCAAAGCCCCATCTTCAAAGATGGCTTTATCAATCAGGCGCAGATGGATGAGCTGACCGCACGCGGCGGCATCGGCGAGATCATGGGACGCTTTATCGATGCCGAAGGTGGCGTGGTGGAGAGCGAAATCAACAGAATGATCACCAGCTACGATATCCGCCAGAACCAGTGCCCGCGCATCGCGGTGGCGTGCGGCGAGTACAAACGCCCGGCGATTCTGGCGGCGCTTAAAGGCGGCTGGATCAACGGCCTGGTGACCGACGAGCACACCGCCCGCTGGCTGCTGACGCGCTAACGGCGGCAGCCGGATCAGCGGCTGCTCATCAACAGCGGCGGGATTTCAATCCGCTGCTGCCCGGCCTCGCCGGCGTCAATAATCGTGAACACCGCTTCCAGCATCGCCGGCACGTCCTGCTGCACCATGTCGATATCGTGCCCCAGCAGATAGACGAACGGGTCCCAGTCGAAGCAGCCCATCGGCGGCTGCTCGCTGCCGGTAAGTCCCGCCTGCGACAGCCAACGCACCACCCCTTCCAGCGATATTGTCGAGTTGACAAATAGCCCCGGCAAAGGGGTCTTCGCGGTAGCAAACCGCTCCTGCAGGCAGGCCTCAACTTTGCCTTTTGAATAGCCGGGCGCCAGGATATTTTCCTGCGGCACGACCAGCCCCTGCTCCCGATGCGCATCGTGGAAGCCGCGTAAACGCTCGCGGGTGTTATGGTCGCTGCTGCGCCCGCCGATAAAGGTCAGCGGCGCCAGCGCTCCCCGGCGGCGAGCGCTGTTGGCGAGGATTTTGTGGGTCAGCGCCTTCGCGCCGCCGTAGTTATCCGATATCACCGACGGGGCGACAGAGCCCGGCAGGTCGAGATTGACCGTGGGCACGCCTGCCTGCTGGCACAGGGCGGTAATTTTGTCCGGATTGGTTGCCCCGGTGGCCACCACCCAGTCAACCTGCCAGGAGAGCATCGCTTTTACCGCTTCGATCTCCAGCTCCGGCCTCCGGCGCGTACAGGTGATAATCGGCAGCAGGCCGCGCTCGCGGGCCATCTCCTCAAAGCGCTCCGCCACCGAACCGAAATAGCGGTTATCGTATTTGGGGATAATCATACCGATGACGCGCGATTTTTTGCTGCGCAGCATGCTGGCCTGGCGGTTAATCGCATAGCCCTGCTCCTCGGCAATCCGCGTCACCTTTTCGGCAAGCTTCGCGCTGATGCGGCGCTTTTTCCAGTTGCCGTTGAGGATAGCGCTCACCGCGCTCGCCGAAACGCCGGACAGTTCCGCCAGGTCGTAAATCGTGATTTTCTTCATTTTCCCAACTTGCGTCACAAAATCATTTCGCTGTTAATTTCCCCACTTGCTCAATCGATGAAGCTAGCGCAACATGAGCTTCATCGATTGAGCTTCCATTTTACTTCCCGAAGTATTAACGCATTCAGCGTGAATACGCCAGCGAACATCAAAAAAATGACGCTCATATTCAATACCTTAACAAGTTTTCGTCTCCAGCGTCGAACGCGATGCCCTCGCGTTCGATAGTTCCAACCAGACTCTGTAAAGGATTATAAAATGAACCACTCTGTCTCCTCTATGAATACTTCCCTTAGCGGTAAAGTCGCCGCCATTACCGGCGCGGCGTCCGGTATCGGCCTCGAATGCGCCAGAACCCTGCTGGGCGCTGGCGCAAAAGTGGTGCTTATCGACCGTGAAGGCGAGAAGCTCAACAAACTTGTCGCCGAACTCGGCGAAAACGCCTTCGCCCTGCAGGTTGACCTGATGCAGGCGGATCAGGTCGATAATATTCTGCAGGGTATTTTGCAGCTTACCGGGCGTCTCGATATTTTCCACGCCAACGCCGGAGCTTACATCGGCGGGCCGGTGGCCGAGGGCGATCCGGACGTGTGGGACCGCGTGCTGCACCTCAACACCAACGCCGCCTTCCGCTGCGTGCGCAGCGTGCTGCCGCATCTTATCGCGCAAAAGTCCGGGGACATTATCTTCACCAGCTCTATCGCGGGGGTGGTGCCGGTGATCTGGGAGCCTATCTATACCGCGTCGAAATTTGCCGTCCAGGCGTTTGTTCATACTACCCGCCGCCAGGTTTCGCAGTACGGCGTGCGCGTCGGCGCCGTGCTGCCGGGCCCGGTGGTCACCGCCCTGCTGGACGACTGGCCGAAAGCCAAAATGGACGAAGCGCTGGCCAACGGCAGCCTGATGCAGCCGATTGAGGTGGCCGAGTCGGTGCTGTTTATGGTGACGCGCTCGAAAAACGTCACCGTGCGCGACATTGTGATCCTGCCGAACAGCGTGGATCTCTGACCGTTCAACCAGACTCTGTGAGAGGATGTTATGCAAATCGATACGCAACATATTATTGGCGTCGATGTCGGTTCGGGCAGCGTTCGCGCCGGGGTGTTCAATCTGCGGGGCGAGCTTCTCGCCCACGCGACCCGGGAAATTACCCTGTTTCGCAGCGCCGGAAGCGTGGTCGAACAGTCGAGTCGCGAGATCTGGCAGGCGGTGTGCTACTGCATTAAAACGGCGGTGGCCAGCGCCGGGGTCGCGCCGTCATCGATTGCCGGGATCGGCTTCGATGCCACCTGCTCGCTGGTGGTGATTGGCGATAACGACGCCCCGCTGGCGGTCGGGCCTTCGGAAGATGCGGAGCGCAACATTATCGTCTGGATGGATCACCGCGCCACCGGGCAGGCGGAAAAGATCAACGCCACGGGCCACGCGGTGCTGCAGTACGTCGGCGGTAAAATCTCGCCGGAGATGGAAACGCCGAAAATTCTCTGGCTGAAGGAGAACCGCCCGCACATTTATCAGCAGGCGCGCCACTTCTTCGACCTCGCCGATTATCTCACCTGGCGCTCAACCGGCGATTTAGCCCGCTCGGTCTGTACCGTGACCTGTAAATGGACCTACCTGGCGCATGAACAACGCTGGGATGCCAGCTACTTCCGCCAGATTGGCCTCGAAGAGCTGGCGGATGAAGATTTTGTCCGCATCGGCCAGCGGATTGTCGATCCGGGAACCCCCTGCGGCGACGGCCTTTGCGCCACGGCGGCAGAGGAGATGGGCCTGCCGGTCGGTACTCCGGTGGCGGTCGGGATGATCGATGCCCACGCGGGCGGTATCGGCACCGTCGGCGTGCTTAACGGCGCGGTCAACAATATGGCCTACGTCTTCGGCACCTCCTCCTGCACCATGACCACCACTCAGGAAGCGGTGTTCGTGCCCGGCGTCTGGGGGCCATATTACTCGGCGATGGTGCCGGGGTTCTGGCTGAGCGAAGGCGGGCAGAGCGCGGCCGGAGCGGCCATCGACCAGCTGCTGAGCTTCCATCCCGCCGCCGCCGAGGCTAAGGCGCTGGCCAGGGCGCGCGGCGTCCCGCTGCCGGTTTATCTTGCCGATAGCGTGCTGGCGAAAGTGGAACGTCCTTCTGCCGCGGTCAAACTCGCCGCCGGGCTGCACGTGGTGCCTGAATTTTTAGGTAATCGGGCGCCGCTGGCCGACCCGCACGCGAAAGCGATTATCGCCGGGCTGGGGATGGAGCGGGATCTGGACAACCTGATGGCGCTCTACGTCGCCGGATTGTGCGGTATCGGCTACGGCCTGCGGCAGATTATTGACGCCCAGAAAGCGTGCGGCATCCACAGCGAGCATATCGTCATCAGCGGCGGAGCCGGGCAGCATCCGCTGGTGCGCCAGCTGCTGGCGGACGCCTGCGGAGTGAGCGTGGTGAGTACCGAATCCAGCGAACCGGTGCTGTTAGGTTCGGCGATTCTCGGCGCGGTGGCCGGCCAGATCGCCCCGTCCCTGCCGGAAGCGATGAAGCAGTTTACCCGGGTGGATAAAACCTACCGCTGCGTTGCGCAGTATAGCGCCGATCATCAGCGGCGCTATGAAGCGTATAAAACGCTACAGCACACGGCGCGGCTGATTCGCGAGTAAGCAAGATCCCGGGCTGCGGCGTAAACGCCTTACCCGGGCTACCAGACCGCACGAAACCGTAGCCCGGCCAGGCGTAGCGCCGCCACGCGAATGCTTAGGCGATGGTGACTTTGCCGTCCAGATAGACATCCTGCACGGCATTGATCAGCTTCACGCCGTCGGCCATCGATTTTTTAAACGCCTTACGGCCCAGAATCAGCCCCATGCCGCCCGCGCGCTTATTGATAACCGCGGTGCGCACGGCGTCGGAGAGATCGGTTTCCCCGCCTGCGGCGCCGCCGGAGTTAATCAGCCCGGCGCGGCCCATATAGCAGTTCGCCAGCTGGTAACGCACCAGGTCGATCGGATTATCGCTGGTGAGCTTGCTGTAAACCCGGTCATCGGTATAGCCGAAGTTCACCGCTTTATAGCCGCCGTTATTTTCCGCCATTTTCTGCTTCACGATATCCGCGCCGATGGTCGCCGCCAGATGGTTGGCCTGGCCGGTTAAGTCAGCGGAAACGTGGTAGTCGACGCCATCTTTCTTAAACGCCGAATTACGCAGATAGGCCCACAGCACGGTCACCAGGCCCAGTTCGTGCGCGCGCTCAAACGCAGCGGAGATTTCTTCGATTTGACGACGAGACTGTTCGGAACCGAAATAGATCGTCGCCCCGACCGCCACGGCCCCCATATTGAACGCCTGCTCAACGCTGGCGTACAGCGTCTGATCGTATTCGGTCGGATAGCTCAGCGTTTCGTTATGGTTCAGCTTGACCAGGAAGGGGATGCGGTGCGCATAGCGGCGCGACACCGAGGCCAGCACGCCATAGGTGGAGGCCACGCAGTTACAACCGGCCTCAATGGCCAGTTCGACGATATTTTTCGGATCAAAGTACAGCGGGTTGGCGGCAAAAGAGGCGCCAGCAGAATGCTCTACGCCCTGGTCGACCGGCAGGATCGACAGATAGCCGGTTCCCGCCAGGCGGCCGGTGTTATACAGGGTTTGCATATTACGCAGCACCGCCGGCGGACGGTTGTTATCAACCATCACCCGATCGACGTAATCCGACCCCGGCAAATAGAGCTGGTCGGCTGGAATCGTCATACAGCGGTGCTGTAAAAGCGTGTCGGCATCTTTGCCAAGCAACTGCGTAATATCAGTCATAGCGATCTCCCGTAAGTGCCGGTCGAAACCGGCATGCGTTTTCCCAACCCAATTATTTTGGGCAGGTTAAGCCTGGTATCGAAAGTGGGATTTTTCCATTGCAGAGGGATTTTTAAATGTCATCCGCTGACATCATCCATAACCGGGAAAATGTTATATCGGTCAAAGTTCCACCCCAAAGGTATTTAAAAGGTATTATATAATGGTATTGTTATTACGTACCTTACCTATCATGAAGGATTTAAAGATGAAAACTACAGTAAAGCTGTCATTCATGATGTTCATTGAGTGGTTTATCTGGGGCGCGTGGTTTGTCCCTTTATGGTTATGGCTGAATAAAAGCGGATTTACCGCTGGTGAAATTGGCTGGTCCTATGCCTGTACCGCCATTGCGGCGATCCTTTCGCCGATCCTCGTAGGTTCATTGACCGATCGCTTTTTCTCAGCGCAGAAAGTGCTGGCCGTACTGATGTTTGTCGGCGCGGTATTAATGTATTTCGCCGCGCAGCAAACCACCTTCAGCGGCTTCTTCCCGTTGTTGCTGGCCTACTCCCTCACGTATATGCCGACCATTGCACTGACCAACAGCATCGCTTTTGCCAACGTGCCGGATGTCGAACGTGACTTTCCCCGCATTCGCGTGATGGGCACCATTGGCTGGATTGTCTCTGGCCTGGTCTGCGGCTTTCTGCCACAAATGATGGGCTATAGCGATATTTCTCCGACCAATATCCCTTTGTTGATCGCTGCTGGCAGCTCGGTGCTGCTGGGTATTTTTGCCTTTATGCTGCCCGATACGCCGCCGAAGAGTACCGGCAAGCTGGATTTAAAAGTGATGCTGGGGTTGGACGCGCTCATCCTGTTACGTGATAAAAACTTTCTTGTGTTTTTCTTCTGCTCATTCCTGTTCGCTATGCCGCTGGCTTTCTACTACATCTTCGCCAACGGCTACCTCACGGAAGTCGGAATGCAAAACGCGACAGGATGGATGACGCTCGGCCAGTTCTCTGAAATTTTCTTCATGCTGGCACTACCGTTCTTCACCACACGCTTTGGCATTAAAAAGGTATTATTACTTGGTCTTATCACCGCGGCGATTCGTTACGGATTTTTCGTCTACGGCGGTGCAGATCAATACTTCACCTATGCCCTGCTGTTTCTTGGAATTTTGCTTCACGGCGTAAGCTACGATTTCTATTACGTTACTGCCTATATCTACGTTGATAAAAAAGCACCGGTACGCATGCGTACGGCGGCGCAAGGGCTAATCACGCTCTGCTGCCAGGGGTTTGGCAGTTTACTCGGCTATCGTCTGGGCGGCGTAATGATGGAGAAAATGTTTGCTTATCAAGAGCCGGTAAATGGGTTGACCTTCAACTGGGCAGGAATGTGGGGCTTCGGCGCCGCTATGATCGCCGTTATCGCCGTGTTGTTTATGATTTTCTTTCGCGAATCGGATACAGAGATCACCGCTATTAAGGTGCAAAACGACGATTGCGATGCTGCACTGAAACAAGAGGAAGTTAAATGAAAACGGAACGTATTCTCGGCGCGCTCTACGGGCAGGCATTAGGCGATGCGATGGGCATGCCGTCTGAACTCTGGCCTCGCTCACGCGTTAAAGCTCACTTTGGGTGGATTGACCGTTTCCTGCCGGGGCCGGCTGAAAACAATGCAGCCTGTTACTTTAATCGTGCCGAATTTACGGATGATACATCGATGGCGCTCTGCCTCGCGGATGCCATCATTGAATGTCATGGCAAAATCTCACCAGAAGTTATCGGGCGCAATATCCTTGCCTGGGCTGAAGGGTTCGATGCGTTCAATAAAAACGTGCTGGGTCCGACTTCTAAAATTGCGCTCAATGCCATTCGCGACGCAGTACCGATCGATGAACTGGAGAACAACGGCGTCACGAATGGGGCGGCGATGCGCGTCTCACCGCTAGGCTGCCTGCTCGCACCAACACAGCTAGACAGCTTTATTGATGAGGTGGCGCTGGCTTCCAGCCCCACGCATAAATCCGACCTCGCGATTGCGGGTGCCGTCGTGGTGGCGTGGGCAATCTCTCGGGCTATCGAAGGAGATAGCTGGCAGGCTATTGTCGACTCGCTGCCTGCTGTGGCACGCCAGGCGCAGGAAAAGCGGATCACCACTTTTAGTGCCTCGCTGGCTGCCCGGCTGGAGTTGGCTTTGTGCGTGGTACGTCAGGCAGATGGTATTGAATCAGCCTGTGAGGGGCTCTATCAGCGCGTTGGCGCAGGCACCAGTACCCTTGAATCCGTTCCCTGCGCAATTGCGATGGTTGAGCTGACTGGAGGCGACCCTAACCGCTGCGCCATTCTGTGCGCAAATCTCGGTGGCGATACCGACACCATCGGCGCAATGGCAACTGCAATTTGCGGTGCACTGAGGGGGATTTCTGCTATCGACGCCACCCTGAAGCAACAGCTTGATGAAGTGAACCAACTCGACTTTACCCGCTACGCCACGGCGCTTGCACACTACCGAGAGCAACGGGAGGCATCATGAATCTGATGCAACGATTACCCACCTTAGGCAACAAGCGTCCCGTCACCATCGTCGGCGCGGCGGTCATTGATGTGATTGCTGACGCTTACGCCCTCCCCTGGCGAGGCTGTGATATTGAACTGCAACAGCAAAGCGTCAATATTGGCGGCTGTGCCCTGAATATTGCGGTTGCCCTGAAACGTCTGGGAATGGAGGCCGATAACGCCCTACCCGTTGGACAAGGCGTATGGGCTGATATCATCCGTAATAACATGGCCCGGGAAGGGCTTTCCAGCCGCATCGACGGCGTCACGGGTGACAACGGCTGGTGTCTTGCGCTGGTTGAGCCGGACGGCGAACGCACGTTTATGTCGTTTAGCGGTGTTGAAAACCAGTGGAATCCCGCCTGGCTGGCGCAACTAACTGTTCCGCCGCTAAGCCTGGTGTCACTTTCTGGTTATCAACTGGCATCGCCCTGTGGGGAGGTGCTGGTGCACTGGCTGGAATCCCTGCGTGATATTACACCGTATATTGATTTCGGCCCGCGCATCGCTGATATTCCCGAGACACTAATGCAGAGGATCATGGCCTGTAAGCCTGTTATTTCTCTGAATCGCCAGGAGGCGGAGATCGCCGCAGAGCGCTTTAGATTACCCGTGGCAACCGAAGCGTTTGGTCAGGCCTGGCTAAAGAAATTCACAATGCCGTTGATTGTTCGTCATGACGAAGAGGGTGCGTGGTACTTCAGCGCGGAAGAACAGGGACTGGCAGCGCCGTTCCCTGTGGCGGTAATCGATACAATCGGTGCAGGTGACAGCCACGCCGGAGGGACGCTAGCCGGACTCGCCTCGGGATGGACGCTGGGCGAGTCGGTACTGCTTGGTAATGCGGTTGCGTCCTGGGTGGTAGGACATCGCGGCGGTGATTGTAGCCCAACGCGCGAAGCATTACTCCTCGCACACAAAGACGTATAGATCGCTACGACAGCGGTTGATGCTGTATTCAATCGGCCGCTGTTGTTGATCGAGTGCAACCTGATTGATAACCAGCACCGGTATTTTTTCATCCATATGAATGTGCGACTGAAATTCGGCATCCGGCATACGTGCACTGACGCGCGAGCGCGTACGCTGCGGGAAGATATGCTGACTGCGAAAATAGTCATACAGCGACACGCCGATAGCATCAACATCATGAATCAGTTGGGCAGGAACCCAGGACTCTTCTATGGACACGGCCTCATCATCCACATAGCGAATTCGCTTGAGCAAAAATACATCACTTTGCGGGGCAATCGCCAATTGTGTCGCCACCTCATCCGGGCAGCTCACTATCCGTTTGTTGACCCACAGAGTGTCAGGTTTTTTTCCTCTGAGCACCACCTGCTGCGAAAAACCGCGCGCCTCTTTCAATGAATACTCAAAGATATTATTGATTTGCGTACCGTAGCCGCGGGCTCGGGTCACCACCCCTTCGTCTTCCAGCGTCCGCATCGCTTTGCGAACGGTAATGCGCGACACCCCCGTCAACTGGCTTAGGTCGCGCTCGCCGGGGAGAATATTACCGTGCTCCAGCGCACCACTGCGTACAGCATTTTTAACCGTTTCAGCAAACTTCAGGTACAGCGGCGTGTTATCCGGCGCTGCAATACGCTCGTTCAGTTGTGCTATCAACAGGGTATGCGCTTGTTCCATCGTGTTTTTTCCTGGCGAAAGTCAGGAAACAGTATACTTTTCGCCAAGCATGAAGACTACCACCATGCGTGAAAATGGTGTACCGGGCCGATGCCGTGCCCCACTTCCAGCGAATCCGCCTGCGCCAGCGCCGCAGAAAGCCAGCCTTTGGCTTCCGCCACGGTCTGCCCCCAATCATCGTAACGCGGACGTAACGCCGCCAGCGCAGCAGAGAGCGTACAACCCGTACCGTGAGTATTTTTGGTCTGCACTCTTGGCGCGGTAAAGCGCAGCTCCCCGTCGCGGGTAAAGAGCCAGTCCGGGCTTTCAGCGTCATCCAGATGGCCGCCTTTCATTAATACCGCTCCGCAGCCCATTCCCAGCAGCGCTCTGCCCTGCTCCAGCATCTCCTGTTCCGTTCTGGCATGCGGCGCATCCAGCAGCGCCGCCGCTTCCGGCAGGTTCGGGGTGATCAGCGAGACCTGCGGCAGCAGGAGCTGGCGCAGCGTCTCTACCGCCGAGGCTGAGAGCAGCGGATCGCCGCTTTTCGCCAGCATGACGGTATCGAGCACCACATTTTTAATCTGATAACGCGCCAGCCGTTCCGCCACCGCCTCGACGATATCGGTTTCCGCCAGCATCCCGATTTTGGTGGTATCAATGCGCACATCGCTGAAAACGGAATCGAGCTGCGCGGCGACAAAATCAGGCTCTATCCGGTACACCGACTGGACGCCGCGGGTATTTTGCGCCACCAGCGCGGTGATGACCGAGCAGCCGTAGGCGCCCAGCGCCGAGAAGGTTTTGAGATCCGCCTGGATCCCCGCGCCGCCGCTCGGGTCGGTGCCGGCGATGGTTAGCGCATTAATTCGTTTCACAGATCGCCTCCCGCATAGAGCGCATCGAGGAAGGCGGGAGTAAAGCTGCCGGGGCCGCCCTGCAGCGCCGCTTTCCCCCCCGCGATCTTCATCAGACCGCAGGCCGCGGCCACGTTCTCCAGCCGATCGCCGGGCATCGCCGCAGCGGCGGCAACCACCGCCGATAGCGCGCAGCCGGTGCCGACTACCCGGGTCATCAGCGGATCGCCGCCGGTGACCGCGCGCATGCGCTGGCCATCGGTCACGTAATCGACCTCGCCGGTTACCGCGACAACGGTATTCAGCTGGCGGGCCAGCGCCTGGGCCGCGGGCAGCGCTGCGGCGGCGGTATCGGTCGTATCGACGCCGCGCCCGCCGCCGCTCATTCCGGCCAGGGCCATAATTTCCGACGCATTACCGCGAACGGCGGCAGGCTGCAGCGCCAGCAGCTCCCGGCAAAATTCTGTCCGTAAGGTCAGCGCGCCGACCGCCACCGGGTCCAGCGCCCACGGTTTACCCGCCTGCTGCGCGCTGCGCGCCGCTACACGCATCGCCGCCGCGCGTTCGACGGTCAGCGTACCGACATTAATCAGCAGCGCATCGGCAATGGCGGCAAACTGGCTGGCTTCGTCCGGGTCGATAACCATCGCCGGGGATGCGCCAATCGCTAACAGGACGTTGGCGGTAAAGGTCTGCACCACGTCGTTGGTCATGCAGTGAACAAGAGGAGAATGGCGGTGAAAAAGGTGCCGCAGATGGGCAATATGCGCGGGGTTCAGCAGGTCAGACATCGTTTGCTCCCGCCAGGCGATGAAGAAGCGACGACCCTGCGGTCTCTGACTTCCCTACGCTGGCATTATCCAGATCAGGTGGTACGGGTTTTTCTCAGCCTTCACAAAGAAGGGCACCCCGAGTCATTGAGAGATAAAAACGTTCTCAGTGGGCAGGTTACGGTAAGTCGCGGGACAACGCAAGCCGGCCCGGCGTAGGTATACAAGCGCAAGGCAACTCAAAATTAACAATAAGCATTCAAATAATTAACAAAATAAACACTTTTGCAGATACGTGTTTATAGTTTAGGAGGCGTTACAGGATGTAACCCGACGTCATATCGAAATTAACGAGTGAATCAGCGTAAAACCATGAGGATTCCGATGAAATTAACACCGATTATGAAAAGTCTGGCTCTGGCAGGAATTATCTCGACTCTCCCTGTGACCAGCTGGGCCGAAACGTCGCCGAAAGAAGCCGCTGCGGCGACCAAACAGGCAAACGACGCGCTGTATAAACAGCTCCCCTTCTCCGACAACACCGACTTTACCAACGCGCATAAAGGTTTTATTGCCGCGCTTCCTACGGAAGTGATTAAAGGTGAACAGGGCAACGTTATCTGGAACCCGCAGCAGTACGCCTTTATCAAAGAGGGGGAAAAGGCGCCGGATACGGTCAACCCCAGCCTCTGGCGTCAATCCCAGCTCATCAATATCAGCGGCCTGTTTGAAGTGACCGAAGGCGTGTACCAGATCCGCAACCTCGATCTCTCCAATATGACCATCATTGAAGGTAAAGAGGGCATCACGGTTGTAGATCCGCTGGTATCAGCGGAGACCGCAAAGGTCGGAATGGATCTGTATTACAAAAATCGCGGCAATAAGCCGGTCGTTGCGGTGATCTACACCCACAGCCACGTTGACCATTACGGCGGCGTGCGCGGCGTGGTCGATGAAGCCGATGTCAAATCCGGCAAAGTCAAAATCTACGCGCCTTCCGGTTTTATGGAAGCCGCCGTTGCTGAAAATATTATGGCCGGTAACGTGATGAGCCGTCGCGCCAGCTATATGTACGGCAACCTGCTCAAACCGGATGCCACCGGCCAGGTTGGCGCAGGTCTCGGCACCACGACCTCTGCCGGCACCGTCACGCTGATTGCTCCCACCAATATCATCGAGAAAGATGGCCAGAAAGAGATTATCGACGGCCTGACCTACGATTTTATGCTGGCGCCGGGCTCGGAAGCACCGTCGGAAATGCTGTGGTATATCGAAGAGAAGAAGCTCATTGAATCCGCCGAAGATGTCACCCATACCCTGCATAACACCTACTCGCTGCGCGGGGCGAAAATTCGTGAACCGCTACCGTGGTCGAAATATATCAACGCCGCCATTGTGCGCTGGGGCGACAAGGCTGAAATCATTATGGCCCAGCACCACTGGCCGACCTGGGGTAATGAGAACGTGGTTAACCTGCTGAAGAGCCAGCGCGACCTGTATCGGTACATTAATGACCAGACTCTGCGCATGGCCAACGAGGGCCTGACCCGCGATGAGATCGCCGCCAAATTCAAGCTGCCGGACAGCCTGGCCAATACCTGGGCCAACCGCGGCTACTACGGCTCCGTCAGCCATGACGTGAAGGCTACCTACGTCCTCTATCTCGGCTGGTTCGACGGCAACCCGGCTACGCTGGACGAGCTGCCGCCGGAAGAAGCGGCGAAGAAGTTCGTTGATTATATGGGCGGCGCCGATGCTATCCTCAAGAAAGCCAAAGAAGATTACAACCAGGGCAACTATCGCTGGGTAGCTCAGGTAGTCAGCAAAATTGTCTTCGCCGATCCCGGTAATCTGGAGGCGCGCAATCTGGAAGCCGATGCCCTGGAGCAGCTGGGCTATCAGGCGGAATCAGGACCGTGGCGTAATTTCTACCTGACCGGCGCGCAGGAGCTACGCAACGGCGTCGTGAAAGGCCCGACGCCGAATACCGCCAGCCCGGATACCGTGCGGGCCATGACCCCGGAAATGTTTTTCGACTATCTTGCGGTCCATATCAACGGCGAAAAAGCCGGAACCGCCAAAGCGGTGTTCAATATCGACCTTGGTAACGATGGCGGTAAATATAAGCTAGAGCTGGAAAACGGCGTGCTCAACCACACCGCCGATGCCGAAGCCAAAGACGCCGACGCTACCATCGCGCTGGATCGCGCCACGCTGAACAAAATCATCCTGAAAGAGGAAACGCTAAAACAGGCGGAGGATAAGGGTGAAGTCAAAGTGACCGGCGACGGCGCGAAGCTGGACGAGATGCTGGGCTATATGGATAAATTTGAGTTCTGGTTCAATATCGTGACGCCGTAAATAAGCTCCCGCGGCGGCCAGCTGCGGGACTTAATCCGTCCGGAGTTTCATTTGCTTTCCCCTCGCCGCAGGCACAAAATTATCAACAGGTATCACCCTGCGTCGAGGTATCGTTATGTCCGTTTATCACCATGCTCTGGTGCTGATCAACAGCAGCCTTGACGGCGTTCCGCTGCTGGCGCACGCCGCGAAAATGGCGGAAGAAAACGCTATGCGTATTACCATCGCCCATATCAGCACCGACTACCGGTCGCTTAATTATGTCTCCGACAGCCTGCTGGATGATGACGTTTCCCGGGAGGTGATTCAGGCCAAAGCGCTGCTCAATGAACTGGCCACCACGGTCGCCCTACCGGTGCAGACGCTATCGCTGGTGACCACGCGTCGTTTTGCCGATGTCGAAGCGTGCGTGCGGCAGCGGAATGTTGATTTGATCATTGCCGGTCACCACAACCGGCTGCTGGGCGTTCTCGCTTCACACTCCCTGGAGTACATTAATCATCTCACCGTCGACGTGCTGATTAAGCATCTTCCCTGACAACCTCTCCCGCAGGCGGCGCACTGCGTTCGTCGGGCTCCCCTCCCCGCGCCGGTCAGCGCAGCGAACTTAGTAATAATGCGAAACATTCCTCAATCAGCGGCAGCAAAGGCTGCGGCCCGCGCATCAGCGCCACGGTTCGCGTCAGCGCGGGCTGCTGAAGCTGCGCCACCTTTAACGCCGGATCCTGAAGGTGGATAGTATAAAGCTCAGGCAGAATCGCCACCGCCAGCCGGGAACGCACCAGGCCGTAAAGCGTTTCAATATAGTCAACCTGATAACGCGTATTCAGCGTGAGGCGATGGCTCTCCGCCAGCGCGCCGACCAGACGCTGAATATTGCCCTTTGAGAACACCGCGATATCGCGCCCCGCGAGCAGCTTCCACGGCAGATGCGGCTGCCCGGCCAGCGGATCGTCGCAGTGCAGCACCGCCACAAACGGATCGTCGCGCAGAGGATAAACCTGCAGCTCAGGCGGTAACGAACTGTCTATTGCGCCAACGGCAAAATCTATCTTTCCCGACTGCAGCTCGCAAAACAGGGCGTCGTTGGTCTGATCGTGAAACTCCACCCTCAGGCGCGGAAACGCCTGGGCCAGCGTTTGCGGCAGCAGCGGAAACAGCAGCGAGCTCACCGAGGGCACCAGCCCGATACGCACCGTACCGTCGCCGCCGGCCTCGACTATCTGCTGCATATCCTGAAACGCCAGCTGCGCCACGCTCAGCACCCGTCGGGCGTGGGGCAAAATCGCCGCCCCCAGCTCGGTTAAGGTCACCGCCGAGGCGGTACGGTTGACCAGCTTGCCGCCGAGCACCGTCTCGATTTGCCGCAGCGCGCTGCTTAGCGCCGGCTGGCTGATAGCCAGCCGGTTAGCGGTGTCGGTGAAGTGGCGTAGCTGGGCCAGGGTCACAAAGTACTGGATCTGCTTAAGGGAGAGCGCGGGCAGACGCTGCCAGGGTTCAGTCATCATGTTTTCATCAATGGTGAGCATGCAGAATAACCCGAGGTTATCGGGCGATAAATTTATTCATCTGGGCAAACGTTTGCTCTGCCCCTAGAGTATCCCCATTATCCTTGTGCCGGAGTTGTTATGTCCAGCAGTGCTGAAACCCGCCGCCGCGCCGTGCAGGCCGCACGCGGCGAATCCCCGTTCGATCTCTTATTAACCGACGCGCAGATTGTCGATATGGCCACCGGAGAGATCCGCGAGGCCGACGTCGGGATCGTCGGCGAAACCATCGCCAGCGTGCACCCGCGCGGCAGCCGCTCCGATGCCCACGAACGCCGCTCGCTGGCGGGATATTTCCTGTCGCCGGGGCTGATGGACACGCACGTCCACCTTGAAAGCTCCCACCTGCCGCCTGAACGCTATGCCGAAATCGTCCTGGCTCAGGGCACCACGGCGGTATTCTGGGACCCGCACGAGCTGGCCAACGTGCTGGGCGTCGAAGGCGTGCGCTACGCCGTCGCCGCCAGCCGCCATCTGCCGCTGCAGGTGATGGTCGCGGCGCCGTCCAGCGTGCCGTCGACGCCGGGACTGGAGATGTCCGGCGCCGATTTTGCCGGCGCGGAGATGGAAACCATGCTGGCCTGGCCGGAAGTTTGCGGCGTCGCCGAAGTGATGGATATGCACGGCGTGCTGCACGGCAGCGAGCGGATGCAGGAGATTATCCAGGCCGGTCTCAACAGCGGCAAGCTGATCGAAGGCCACGCCCGCGGTTTGCGCGGCGCGGATCTGCAGGCCTACCTTGCAGCCGGGGTCACCTCCGATCACGAGCTCACCTCGGCGGACGATGCGCTGGAAAAACTGCGCGCCGGGCTGACTATCGAAATTCGCGGCTCGCACCCTTACCTGCTGCCGGATATCGTTACCGCGCTGAAAACGCTGCCGCATCTCTCCTCGCAAATCACCGTCTGCACCGACGATGTGCCGCCGGATATGCTGCTGGAAAAAGGCGGCATTATCGCCCTGCTCAACCTGCTGATTGAGCACGGACTGCCGGCCACCGACGTCCTGCGCTTCGCCACCTTAAACGCGGCGATCCGTCTGCAGCGTAACGATCTGGGGCTGATTGCCGCCGGACGCCGCGCCGATCTGGTGGTTTTTGATTCATTAGAAAAGCTCGACGCGCGGGAGGTGTACGTCGCCGGGAAGCTGATTGCCCGCGAGGGCGCACTGCTTGAGTCGATTCCGCCGGCGGCGGGTATTACCCCGCCGCGCGATACCCTGCAGATGCCGCCGCTCAGCCCTGACGATTTTATCCTCCGCGTCGGCGCGATTCGCCACGGCGTCGCCCGCCTGCGGCATATTCGCGGCGCGCGCTTTACCCAGTGGGGAGAGGTTGAGGTGCAGGTCCGCGATGGCCGGGTGCAAATCCCGGACGGGTTTAGCCTGATTTGGGTTAAGCACCGCCACGGTCGTCACCAGGCGACGCCGCAAATTGCGCTGCTGGAAGGCTGGGGCGAGCTGCGCGGCGCCATCGCCACCAGCTACTCCCACGATTCCCACAACCTGGTGGTGCTCGGCCGCGATGCCGACGAGATGGCGCTGGCGGCAAACCGCCTGATCGCCTCCGGCGGCGGTATGGCGCTGTCTCAGCAGGGAAAAATCCTTGCCCACGTGGCGATGCCGATTGCCGGAATGCTTTCCGACTTGCCCGCTCCGGAGCTGGCCAGACAGTTCCGCCAGCTTCGCGACCTGAGCGCGGAGGTCGCCGACTGGGAGCCGCCCTATCGCGTATTTAAGGCTATCGAAGGCACCTGCCTTGCCTGTAACGCCGGACCGCATTTGACCGATTTAGGTTTGACCGACGGCAGCACCCGCCAGATCGTCGAGCCGCTGATAGACTGCCGGGAAATCCCGGAACACACAGAACACAACAATAATCATCAGGGAGCCTGAGCATGGCCGACAATACCCTTCATTCATCCACGCAAGGAAGCTGGCTGGAGCGCCGTTTTGCCTTGTATTCCCGCGGCAGCACGCTGCGCACCGAATGCCTCGCGGGCATCACCGGCTTTCTCGCCGCCGCCTACCTGCTGGTGGTTATCCCCGGCCTGCTGGCGGTTGGCGGGATGGATAAAGGCGCGGCAACCACCGGCACGATTCTGGTGTTCGTCGGCGGCACGCTGCTGATGGCGTTTTATGCCAACCTGCCGTTTATCGTCGGGCCGGGCATCGGCGGCTCGGTGCTGGTCGGCGTCACGCTGGCAGGCAGCGAAGGCATTGGCTGGCAGATTGGTCTTGGGATCGCCTGCTGGTCGGGGATTCTGTTTTTCCTGCTAACCAGGTTCGGCCTGCGTGAAGTGGTGACCCGTTCGGTGCCGCAATCGATCAAGCTCGGCCTGACGGCCTCCATTGGGCTGTTTGTCGCGGTGCTGGGTTTCCGTAACGCCGGGCTGGTGCTGGCTAACGCCAAAACCAACGCCCTGATGCTCGGCGATTTTCTCTCACCGGGGGCGCTGGTGGCGCTCTGCGGGCTGTTTCTGGCCATTGCCCTTCAGGCGAGAAAAATCCCCGGCTCAATTCTGTGGGCGATTCTCTTTGCCACCCTGGTCGGCATTCCGATGGGCGTCACCAGACTCCCGGGCAGCTTTATCGATATGCCGCATTCGCTGACGCCGGTGCTGGGGCAAATCGATATGCTGGGCGCGCTGAATATCGCCTTCCTGCCGTTCCTGTTCGTCTTTTTCGCCTCAGAGTTCTTTTCCACGATGGGCACCACGCTGGCGGTAGGCGGCGAAGCGGGTCTGCTGGATGAGGAAGGCAATATGCCGCATATCAATCGCCCGTTTATGGTTGACTCGATCGCCGCGGCCGTTGGCCCCTGGCTGGGCATTCCGGCGGCGACCGCGCTGATTGAATCCTCAGCGGCAGCGGAAGCCGGCGGCAAAACCGGGTTAACCGCGCTGTCGGCGGCGGTGATGTTCCTCCTGATGCTGCTGTTTACCCCGGTGGCGCTGATGATTCCGAAAGAGGCGACCGCGCCTGCGCTGATCCTCATTGGCCTGAATATGTTCAGCGGCCTACGCAAAGTGGACCTGGCAAACTTCACCGACGGCCTGCCGGTGCTGATGATGGTGATGATTACGCTGATTGCCAATAGCTTCGGGACCGGGATTGCCGGCGGGCTGCTGTTTTATGTGGTGATTAAAACGATTGCCGGCAAATGGCGGGAAATCCCCATCGGGCTGTGGATCCTTGCGATTCCGCTGGTCTACTACTTTGCCACGCTGGTGAAGCATTAAGCTTCGCACCGATCGTTCTCCCGGAGGCGGCGCTGGCGCACCTGTCCGGGCTACCAATCCGTAGCCCGGCTAAGCGCAGCGCGAGCCGGGAAAAAGCCGCGCCGATGCATCACCCCGGCACCGTCCCGGAGGCGGCGCTGGCGCACCTGTCCGGGCTACCAATCCGTAGCCCGGCTAAGCGCAGCGCGAGTCGGGAACAAGCCACGCCGATGCATCACCCCGGCACCATTCCCGAGTCGGCGCTAGCGGCCCGCAGAGGGCGCGCGGGAATGAACCGCTTCGCACGCCTCTTTCACCGCCTCATACAGCAACCGTACCGCAGGCGAAAGCTGCTTGCGGTGCGGGCAAATCATATTCAGCGGCACCACGTCGCCCTGATACTCCGGCAACAGCACCTGGAGCCGTCCTTCACGGATATCATCCCCGACGTCGAGTTCAGATTTGAACGCGATCCCCTCCCCGGCAACCGCCAGGCGGCGAATCACCTCCGCATCATCGCTCACGATAGTGCCGGCAACCTGCACGTAATGGACCTTCCCGTCCAGGCTCAGCGGCCAGCGATCGAACGCCCTGCCGCGCAGCACGTAGGTCAGCGCATTGTGCCGGGCCAAATCTTCCAGCGTCTTCGGTTCGCCGTGTTCGGCTATCCAGCCGGGCGAGGCCACCAGCATCCGGCGGTTCTCCGGCGCGACGGGTAGGGAAATAAACGAGGCATCGTCGTTATCGCCGTAGCGAAACGCCACGTCTACCGGATCTTTAAATACGTCGGTCCGATGATCGGAAAACAGTATCCGCAGGCGCAGCGCGGGATGGCGCTGGCGAAAAGCGCGAAACACGCGCAGAAGCAAGTTGCGCCCCAGGTCGGACGGCACGGCAATTTGTAACGTACCGCGTACTTCGTCATCCGGCGTGCTGATTTTTTGCAGCCCCGCGTGCAGCGTATCAAGCATCTGCGTGGCATAGGGCAGCCAGGTTTCGCCTTCCGGCGTCAGGCGTAAACTCCGCGTAGAACGGGCAAAAAGACGAATATTCAGCGTCGTTTCCAGACGCTTGATCGCCGCGCTCACCTGCGCGGGCTGCAGCCCGGCCTCTCGCGCCGCATCGCTGAAGCTGCTTAACGCCGCAGCGCGGACAAACAATGCCAGATCTTCCAGCCGGAACATACACACTCCTCACCCCGGATTATTCTCAAAACAGGCGCGCGCCGATGAAAAACGGCGCTGCATCACCGTTTGCTTACACTTTTACCCAAACCAACGCTTGCCAATCCCTTGACGTATCAGGAATCATACGAGGCTGCGATTTTGTGTCCAGGATAATAATGGGGAAATTATGCGTAAAACAAAAATGATGCTTCTGGGCGTACTGTTGGCCTGCGCCAGCGGCGCGTGGGCGGCGACCGGCGAAGGTATACAGAAATATGAGCTGGATGGGGTCACCGCGGACTTCAAACAATTTCACATCGGCGATACTGTCCCGCCGCTGTACCTCACGCCAGAATACAACATCAAGCAGTGGCAGCAGCGCAATTTGCCTGCGCCGGATGCCGGGACCCGCTGGACCTATATGGGCGGAAGCTACGTGCTGATTAACGAAACCGAGGGGAAAATCCTCAAAATTTATGATGGCGAGATTTTTTACCATCGCTAAAAGCTGAACGCCAGCGCGCTCTCCCTGCCGCTGGCGTTTTTTTGTGGCAAAGCGCTATTCGTTAAAGCGGTTCTGTTTGTGCATAAATTCCTCGACGGCAATATATGAAGCAACCTGCTCATAGAGCATTAAAATACTTAATATCAGATCGCCGCCGCTACGCAGTAAATCATCCGGGGCCGTACGACTCTTGTCATCCGATAAAAAAACAATCTGTTCAAAAATATCACTGTACTCACCATAAGCGCCAATCGGAATCTCAGCTATCGGGAGATGCTCCTGGCAATAACGCAACGCGTCTGCTGCTTTCTCCGGCAGCGAGCGCGTATGCATAAAAATAACCAGTAGTTCTCGTAACTTAACGATTAGAGCAATATTATTCATCATGCACTCCGGAAATGTGTACGGCTATACTTTCCTTCCATCGTTTTTATATACGTATTACTGATAACATCCACGTTTCGCCAAATAAAAAGCCAAAATTAAATCTCATCACGGCGAATTAAAATCGTTACTTCTTTGCTATTAAAGCTCGCACAACCGCCAGAGGAAAACAATGTTAGCAATATGTTTTATTGATTAATCTCAATATCGCTAAATGTGAATAAAAATAAATAATATTTAACAGCAATATTATTCGCGCGGTGATTATCTCCTCGGTAGAAAACCGGGACGGAAAAATAAAAAACCGCACGGCGAAAAGCGCCGGGCGGCTCAGGATAGTGAGGAGATTAGACCGCGCGGAAGGCTATCTCTCCGGGGATGACTTCCCCCTGCCAGTACAGCTGCGCCGCGACGCGGTCGGCCAGCTGGCGGTAGGTCTCGGTAAACTCGCTTTCCGGACGCGCAACCACCGTCGGCGTCCCTTTGTCGAGGTCTTCGCGCAGAGTGATATGCAGCGGCAGCTGGCCCAGCAGCTGGGTATGATATTTCTCCGCCAGCTTCTGTGCGCCGCCGGTACCGAAAATCGGCTCGTGGTGTCCGCAGTTGCTGCAGATATGCATGCTCATGTTTTCCACGATACCCAGCACCGGTACCTCGACTTTTTCAAACATCACGATGCCTTTTTTGGCGTCGATCAGGGCAATATCCTGCGGCGTGGTGACGACGACCGCGCCGGTGACCGGAATGTTTTGCGCCAGCGTCAGTTGAATATCACCGGTGCCCGGCGGCATATCCAGTACCAGATAATCGAGATCCGGCCACAGCGTTTCCTGCAGCATCTGCATCAGCGCCTTGCTGGCCATCGGGCCGCGCCACACCATGGCGTTGTCGTCGGTCACCAGATAACCGATGGAGTTGGTAGCGAGACCGAATTTCATAATCGGCGCCATATGGGTGCCGTCCGGCGAAGTCGGACGCTGATCTTCCGCGCCGAGCATGGTCGGAATCGACGGCCCGTAAATATCGGCATCCAGAATGCCGACTTTCGCCCCTTCCGCCGCCAGCGCCAGCGCGAGGTTGACCGCCGTCGACGATTTACCCACCCCGCCCTTGCCGGAGCTGATGGCGATAATGTTTTTCACGCCGTTGATGCCCGGCTGATTTTTTACCCGCTGAAGCGTAGCGATGCTGTGCGTCAGCTTCCAGTCAATGGCTTTGGCGCCGGTAATGCGCAGCAGCTCGGCGCTGCACTGCTCCTTCAGCGCTTCAAACGCGCTGTTCCAGACGAACGGCAGCTGAATTTCAATGTGCACGGTCTCGTCCAGCCAGGCGACGTGATGCAGCGCCTTCAGCGTAGTGAGGTTATGTTTCAGGGTTGGGTGCTGGAAATTAGCCAGGGTCCCGGCGACCATCGCGCGCAGACGCTCGGGGGATTTGGCCTGGGATTGCGAACTCATCCCGACTCCTTTGTTATTGTGAGTTGAATCTTGTGCATTAAGTTTACCTTAAAGGGAATAATTCCCCCACCATAAGCTTTGGGCTTACCAAATTATTGCCTTTGCGGTAACATCAAAACCCCTTTTTACAATAGAAGATGTAATGCCCACTATGACTCAAGTCGCGAAGAAAATTCTGGTAACGTGCGCGCTGCCGTACGCAAACGGCTCAATCCACCTCGGCCACATGCTGGAGCACATCCAGGCTGATGTCTGGGTCCGTTACCAGCGAATGCGCGGCCACGAAGTCAACTTCATCTGCGCCGACGACGCCCACGGCACCCCGATCATGCTGAAAGCGCAGCAGCTCGGAATTACTCCGGAGCAGATGATTGGCGAAATGAGTCAGGAGCATCAGACCGATTTTGCTGGCTTCGACATCAGCTACGACAACTACCACTCCACGCACAGCGATGAAAACCGCGAGCTGTCGGAGCTCATCTACACGCGCCTGAAAGAGAACGGTTTTATCAAAAACCGTACCATCTCTCAGCTTTACGATCCGGAAAAAGGCATGTTCCTGCCGGACCGCTTTGTGAAAGGCACCTGTCCGAAGTGTAAATCACCGGATCAGTACGGCGATAACTGCGAAGTGTGCGGCGCGACCTACAGCCCGACCGAGCTTATCGAGCCGAAATCGGTGGTATCCGGCGCGACGCCGGTGATGCGCGAGTCCGAGCACTTCTTCTTCGACCTGCCGTCGTTCAGCGAAATGCTGCAGGCGTGGACCCGCAGCGGCGCGCTGCAGGAGCAGGTGGCGAATAAAATGCAGGAGTGGTTCGAGTCCGGCCTGCAGCAGTGGGATATCTCCCGCGATGCCCCGTACTTCGGCTTCGAAATCCCGAACGCGCCGGGTAAATACTTCTACGTCTGGCTGGATGCGCCGATCGGCTACATGGGCTCCTTTAAGAACCTGTGCGACAAGCGCGGCGACGCCACCAGCTTCGAAGAGTACTGGAAGAAAGACTCTACCGCCGAGCTGTACCACTTTATCGGCAAAGACATCGTTTACTTCCACAGCCTGTTCTGGCCGGCGATGCTGGAAGGCAGCAGCTTCCGCAAACCGACCAACCTGTTCGTTCACGGCTACGTGACGGTCAACGGCGCCAAGATGTCCAAGTCGCGCGGTACCTTTATCAAGGCCAGCACCTGGCTGAATCATTTTGACGCCGACAGCCTGCGCTACTACTACACCGCCAAGCTCTCGTCACGTATCGATGATATCGACCTGAATCTGGAAGACTTCGTGCAGCGCGTCAACGCCGATATCGTCAACAAGGTGGTTAACCTTGCCTCGCGTAACGCCGGTTTCATCAACAAGCGTTTCGACGGCATGCTGTCCGCCGAGCTGGCCGATCCTCAGCTGTATAAAACCTTCACCGATGCGGCAGCAAGCATTGGCGATGCGTGGGACAGCCGCGAGTTCGGGAAAGCCATCCGCGAAATCATGGCGCTGGCCGACGTGGCAAACCGCTACGTTGACGAGCAGGCGCCGTGGGTGGTCGCCAAACAGGAAGGCCGCGACGCCGATCTGCAGGCCATCTGCACCATGGGCCTGAATATGTTCCGCGTACTGATGACCTGGCTGAAGCCGGTTCTGCCGCAGCTGGCCGCCCGCGCCGAAGCGTTCCTCAACGGCGAACTGAGCTGGGATGCTATCCAGCAGCCGCTGCTCGGTCACAAGGTTAACGCCTTTAAAGCGCTGTATAACCGCATCGAAATGAAGCAGGTTGAGGCGCTGGTCGAAGCGTCGAAAGAAGAAGTGAAGGCGCTGTCAGCGCCGGTCACCGGTCCGCTGGCGGACGATCCGATTCAGGAAACTATCACCTTTGACGATTTCGCCAAAGTGGATATGCGCATCGCGCTGATTGAAAACGCCGAGTTCGTCGACGGTTCCGATAAGCTGCTGCGCCTGACGCTGGATCTCGGCGGCGAGAAGCGTAACGTCTTCTCCGGCATCCGCTCCGCCTACCCTGATCCGCAGGCGCTGATTGGCCGCCTGACGGTGATGGTCGCTAACCTGGCGCCGCGCAAAATGCGCTTCGGCATCTCTGAAGGCATGGTGATGGCCGCAGGTCCTGGCGGGAAAGATATCTTCCTGCTCAGCCCGGACAGCGGGGCTCAGCCGGGCCAGCAGGTCAAGTAAGGCTGTATAAAGCGCTGCTCCGGCAGCGCTTTTTTTTGAGCGCCACGATATTGTCGACGACATCGCCCGCCGGGTGCTGGCGCAGAAAGAAGAAAACGCTGGCATAAGCGCGAAACGGCAACTTCCGAGGATACGCCCGGCACCATCGCCCAATGCTGTATACAATTAGAGATGATGATTGATTAACAAGGAATGATAATGAAATTTAACCGCAGGATGACCGCCGCTCTGGGCGCCACGCTATTGATGGCCGCGCTTGTCGGCTGCGATAACAACAAAGATGAGGTCAAAACGTTTAACAACACGATCAACGGCGTTGATCTGACCTACATCTATCACTACAAAGGCGATGTCGTCACCCGCCAGGACGCTGAGAATACTATCCCCTATCAATCACTCGGGGTAAGTAACGAAGAGCAGGCGCGCAAGGTCATCGACCCTATCGGCGCGGCCTACAGCAAAATCAAAGGCGTTACCCACAGCGTCGACTATAAAGAGAACGTCGCGCAGGAACACCTCTCCATCGACTTTAATCAGGCTAAAATCAGCGAGCTGTGTCACTTGCCGGGGGCCAGTTTTTCCGACTGTTCACAAAAGTTCATTTCGCTGAGCGAGTCGGAGAAATTGCTGAAATCGCAGGGTTTTAAAGAAGTGAAACAGCCCTGACTGGTGCGGACTACTCCCGGCTTGCGCTGCGCTGAGCCGGGCTACGGAGCCGTGCATTTAGTAGCCCGGCTCAGGCGTTTACGCCGCAAGCCGGGGAGGCATATCAGGATTTCGCGTGTTCGCGCTCGGTCAGTCCGCGCAAAAAGTAGCGCAGGAACTGGTCGCCGCATTCGCGGAAGTTTTTATGATCCGGGGCGCGCATCATGGCGGTGATTTCCGGCATGGAGACGCGGAATTTCTGCTGGGTGAGGATAGCGAGAATATCATCCGTCTTCAGGGAGAAGGCAATACGCAGCTTTTTCAGCACGATGTTATTATTCACCCGGCGTTCGACCGCCAGCGGCGGCGCGGACGCATCTTTACCGCGTTTGTCGTAAATCAGGCCGTTGAGGAAATTCGACAGCACGATATCCGGGCAGCGCGCAAACCCCTCTTCGTCTTCTTTTTTCAGCCAGGGAACCAGCTGTTCCGCGCTGACCGGCGCATCCGCCAGGGCAAAAATACGAACCAGGCCGCTGTTATTGGTTTTCAGGGTGTAGCGCAGGCTACGGAGAATATCGTTACTGATCATATTGCCTTCATGATGAAAAAATCTGCCGCTAAGTCTATCACGATTCCGCCGTTTTACAGCCCAATCGCCTCTTTCAGGCTCTTCAGGTAGCGGCGGCTGACCGGCACCGTTTGCCCGGCGCGCATCAGCAGCTCCGCCTGGCCGTTCTCCTCAAAGCGGATCTCCTTGAGATGGGACATGTTGACCAGGTACTGACGATGGCAGCGCAGCAGCGGCGTTCGGCTCTCGAGCGTGCGCAGGGTGAGCTCGGTAAAGCCCTCTTTCCCTTCGCGGTCGGTCACGTAAATCCCGCTCATCCGGCTGCTGACGAAGGCCACGTCTTCCATCTGCAGTAGCCAGATCCGGCTGTGTCCGGTGCAGGGAATATACTTCAGCGCCTGCTGGGTATCGTCGAGTACGGTCATATCCTGCAGGCTACGCTCCTGGCGCAGGCGAAACAGCGTTTTTTCCAGCCGGGCGGACTCAATCGGCTTCAGTAAATAATCAAACGCATGCTCTTCAAAGGCCTTCACCGCGTACTCGTCAAACGCGGTAAGGAAGACGATATAGGGCCGATGCTGCGGATCGAGCATGCCGACCATCTCCAGACCGCTGATGCGCGGCATCTGGATATCCAGAAACAGCACGTCCGGGCGCAGCTTATGTACCGCGCCAATCGCCTCGACGGCATTCCCGCATTCGCCAACGATCTCAATATCAGGCTGGGTCTCCAGCAAAATACGCAGGTTTTCACGCGCCAGCGGCTCGTCGTCGACAATTAATACTTTTAACATGCGCTTTCCTCCAGAGGCAGTCTCAGCGTGACGCGGGTAAAACATTCCGGCTCGCAGGTTACGGTGATCCCGCAGTCGGTGCCAAAGCGCGCCCGCAGTCTGCGGTCGACCAGGTTCATGCCCAGCCCGCTGGCGCTGGGTTTGTCCTGATACAGCCCGGCATTATCTTCAATATCCAGCTGCAGCCAGCGCTCTTGCTGACTGGCGCGGATGGTGATTTCGCCCACCCCAAGGTGCTGCGAAGTCCCGTGTTTAATCGCGTTTTCGACGATTGGCTGCAGGGTAAACGCCGGTAGCTGATGCTGCCCCAGCGCCTCGGGCACCAGCATATGAATCTGCAAATTGGTCTGAAAACGCGCTTTCTCAATCTGCAAATAGGCGTTCACATGTTCAATCTCATCGGCCAGGGTCACGATCTCCGCTGGCCGCTTCAGATTTTTGCGGAAAAAGGTCGACAGATACTGCACCAGCTGCCCGGCCTGGTCGCTATCGCGGCGAATCACCGCTTTTAGCGTATTCAGCGCGTTGAACAGGAAGTGCGGGTTCACCTGGGCGTGCAGCAGCTTGATTTCCGACTGCGTCAGCAGCGCCTTTTGCCGCTCATACTGTCCGGCCAGGATCTGCGCCGACAGCAGTTGCGCAATTCCCTCCCCCAGCGTGCGGTTGATGGAGCTAAACAGGCGGTTTTTCGCTTCATAGAGTTTAATGGTACCGATGACCCGCTGATTTTCGCCGCGCAGCGGGATAACCAGCGTCGAGCCCAGCTTGCAGTTCGGATGAATCGAGCAGCGGTAAGGCACCTCGTTGCCGTCGGCGTAAACAACTTCGCCGGTATCTATCGCCTTTTGGGTATAGAGCGAAGAGATGGGTTTGCCCGGGAGGTGGTGATCGTCGCCGATCCCGGTAAACGCCAGCAGCTTGTCGCGATCGGTTATCGCCACCGCGCCGATATCCAGCTCCTGGATCAGCACCTGCGCGACCTTCATGCTGTTCTCTTCGTTGAACCCCTGGCGCAGGATCCCCTCCGTCGAAGCGGCGACCTTCAGCGCCGTAGCCGAAAAGGCCGAGGTGTATTTTTCAAACATCGCTCGCTTATCCAGCAGGATGCGCATAAATAGCGCCGCCCCGACGGTGTTGGTGACCATCATGGGCGCGGCGATGCTTTGTACCAGATGCAGGGCATCTTCGAACGGGCGAGCGATAAGCAGAATAATCAGCATCTGCACCATCTCGGCGAAAAAGGTGATCGCGCCGGCGGTGAGCGGGCTGAAGACTTTGTCCGGCCGCCCGCGTTTGACCAGAATACTGTGTACCAGCCCTCCGAGTAGCCCTTCTACGATGGTGGATACCATACAGCTCAGCGCGGTCATGCCGCCCAGCGAGTAGCGGTGAAGCCCGCCGGTCAGCCCCACCAGGCCGCCAACCACCGGCCCGCCCAGCAGCCCCCCCATCACCGCGCCGATGGCGCGCGTATTGGCGATCGAGTCTTCGATATGCAGCCCGAAGTAGGTACCGAGGATGCAGAAAATGGAGAAGGTTACGTAGCACAGGAGCTTATGCGGCAGCCGGACGGTGACCTGCATTAACGGGATGAACAGCCGCGTTTTGCTCATCAGCCACGCAATGACCAAAAACACGCACATCTGCTGAAGCAGCAGCAACACCAGATCAAACTCGTACATACCCGCAGACCACACTTCATTTGAAAGCGCGTAACATACACTGCTTGCTTATAACTTTCTTTGAAGCAATACATGAAAATGATAATTCATGTTCAGGATCACATTTCTTCGCGTCTCGCCGGCTCAAATCTGTACAAAAAACAGACAAAAATTCCCGCTTCGGCAAACAGCTTCTACAGTTAATGGAGGAGAACACAGCGGGAGGAGAAAATGGCGCTTTATACAATCGGCGAAGTGGCCCAGCTTTGCGATATCAATCCCGTGACGTTACGCGCCTGGCAGCGGCGCTACGGATTACTGAAACCCCAGCGTACCGACGGCGGCCACCGCCTGTTCAACGAATATGAGATAGACCGGATTCGCGAAATTAAACGCTGGATTGACTCCGGCGTGCAGGTGGGGAAAGTGAAAACGCTGCTGATGGATAATGAGCAGGAGGTGGCCGACGGCTGGCGCAAGCAGCAGGAAATTTTGCTCGGTTATCTGCAAAACGGTAGCTATCATCGCCTGCGTATGTGGCTTAAGGAGCGCAACCACAGCGAGTCAGCGCAAATTCTGGTGAAGAATCTGATTAATCCATTACGCCAGCGCCTGCTTAGCCCGCAGCCCACGCTGCTGGCGCTGCGGGGCATCCTTGATGGTATTCTGATTAATCATATCGCCCGCACTCTTTCATCCACGGCAAAATATCCCGGCAGCCATGCGCTGATTATCGGCTGGAATGTGAATGATATCACCCGGCTATGGCTGGAGGGCTGGATAGCCAGCGAACAGGGCTGGCGGGTGGACATTCTCGCCCATTCGCTGAACCAGCTCCGACCGGAGCTTTTCCCGGAGAGTACGCTGATGGTCTGGTGTGGAGAAGCGCCCTGTAGCGCCCAGGTCAATCAAATGCGCCTCTGGGAGCAGCAGGGCCAGATTATCTGGCTGAAACACGCCACCGCCACGTCTCCCGGAGGCGGCGCCTGACGCGCCTGTCCGGGCTACGGGTTATCTGCAATCTGTGGCCGGGTAGAAACCGCAGCAATGCCACATCGCGGCACATTCCCCGGGTTGCGGCGTAAACGCCTTACCCGGGCTACCGGCCCG
>NZ_JBEAIG010000052.1:0-154485 GCF_040064575.1 Klebsiella sp. CN_Kp106
CGCCGATTATGAAGGCGCTGACCAGCGAGAAGGAGCGGAAAATCCGCATGGTGCAGCTGCGCACGGTGAGTAAGCGGGAAAAAATCCTCTTTCCGGCGGTGCTGCTGCTGCTGGTGGCGCTGCTGCTGCCGGACGCGGCGCCGCTGCTGGGGATGTTCTGCTTCGGCAACCTGATGCGCGAGAGCGGGGTGGTGGAGCGCCTGAGCGACACGGTGCAGAACGGGCTGATAAATATCGTGACCATTTTCCTCGGGCTGTCGGTGGGGGCCAAGCTGGTGGCGGACAAGTTCCTGCAGCCGCAGACGCTGGGGATACTGGTGCTGGGGGTGATTGCGTTCTGCGTGGGGACGGCGGCGGGGGTGCTGATGGCGAAGCTGCTGAACCTGTGCAGCCGGAACAAAATCAACCCGCTGATTGGCTCGGCCGGGGTGTCGGCGGTGCCGATGGCGGCCAGGGTGTCGAACAAAGTGGGTCTGGAGTCGGACGCGCAGAACTTTCTGCTGATGCACGCGATGGGTCCGAACGTGGCGGGGGTGATTGGCTCGGCGATTGCCGCCGGGGTGATGCTCAAGTACGTGCTGGCGATGTAAAAACGCGTTGTTCCCGGCTCGCGCTGCGCTTAGCCGGGCTACCCGCCCGGACGGGCGCCGCGCCCGCCTCCGGGAAATACCCCAGGCTACGGCGCAAAAGCCCGATCGGATGGTACGTAAAACATCGTATTCCTACTGGATGAGTTCTGAAATCAGTAAATCTGTGGGCCGATTCAGCGCCGTCGGCCCCTAAAAAAGAGAAAATGACCTTTTGATGTCAATTCGCCCAATGTTTGCCCGAAAAATCACGCACTGGTTTGCCCGACGTTCGTTTCAGAACCGCATCTTCCTGTTGATCCTGTTTACCTCGACAATCGTGATGCTGGCCATGTCATGGTATCTCACCAGCATTACGGAGGAACGCCTGCATTACCAGGTGGGACAGCGCGCGCTGATTCAGGCCATGCAGATCTCCGCCATGCCCGAACTGGTTGACGCGGTAGAAAAGCACGATTTACCGCGCATTAAAGAACTTATCGACCCGATGCGATCGTTTTCCGACGCCACCTATATCACCGTCGGTGACGCGAAAGGCCGGCGCCTGTATCACGTGAATCCAGAGGAAATCGGTAAATCGATGGAAGGCGGAGACAGCGACGAGGCGCTGTATAACGCCAAAAGCTACGTGTCGGTGCGTAAAGGATCGCTCGGTTCGTCATTACGCGGCAAGTCGCCGATCCAGGACAGCACCGGGAAGGTGATCGGTATTGTATCGGTGGGCTACACCATCGAACAGTTAGAAAACTGGCTGAGTCTGCAAATCGGATCGCTGATGATCCCGATGGCGATCATGCTGCTTCTGCTGCTCTACTGCGCCCGGCGCTTCTCGCTGCATATCAAAAAACAGATGCTGAATATGGAACCACAGCAGCTCTCACAGCTGCTTATCCAGCAGAGCGTCCTGTTTGAATCGGTCTTTGAGGGGCTGATAGCTATTGACTCCCACTACCGAATTACCGCCATCAATCAAACCGCAAGGAGGCTATTAAACCTGAGCCAGCCGGAAACCATTCTGATTGGCAAAAGCATCAGCAGCGTGATCTCTCAGGAGGCATTCTTCTATGACGCGCCGCAGACAAATAAAAAAGACGAAATCGTCACTTTTAATCAGATTAAAGTGATCGCCAGCCGTATGGCCGTCACGCTTAATAACGAGCCCCAGGGCTGGGTCATTAGCTTTCGCAGTAAAGACGATATCAACACTCTGAGCCTGCAGCTCAGCCAGGTCCAGCAGTACGCGGATAACCTGCGCGCCGTACAGCACGAGCATCGCAATCTGATCTCCACCATTGCCGGGCTGCTGTTTTTAAAACGCTACGATAACGCGCTGGATCTTATTCAGCAGCAGTCTGAGAGCCACCAGAAAGTGCTCGATTTTATTGCCCGCAATTTTAAAGTGAACCACCTTGCCGGGCTGCTGATCGGCAAATATTACCGCGCCAAAGAGCTCGGATTAGAGCTGGTCTTCGATCCCGCCTGTCACGTTGAAACCCTCCCCTCTTCGCTGTCGCATAATGAATGGATCTCGATCGTCGGCAATTTGCTGGATAACGCCTACAACGCCGCCCTACGTCAGCCGGCAGGTTCAAAGCAGATCGAATGCCTGATCAACAGCGAGGGCGGCGAAGCGATCGTCGAGATCGCCGACCAGGGCTGCGGGATTGAGGAATCGCTGCGCGATCGTATTTTTGAGCGCGGCGTGACCAGCAGCGACAGCGGCGATCACGGCATCGGACTCTGGCTGGTTCGCAGCTACGTTGAGCAGGCGGGCGGCAATATCGTCGTCGATGACAACATCCCTTTTGGCACTATTTTTACCCTTTATATCCCCCTGACCCGAGATGAACACCATGGATAGCATCACCACTCTCATCGTTGAAGACGAACCTATGCTGGCGGAAATTCTGGTGGATACCATCAAGCAATTTCCCCAGTTCGAAGTCATTGGCATTGCGGATAAACTGGAAAGCGCAAAAAAGATGCTTCGCCTCTATCAGCCCCAGCTCACCCTGCTGGATAACTTCTTACCCGATGGCAAAGGACTCGATTTGATCCGCCACGCCGTCAATACTCATTATAAAGGGCGCATCATTTTCATCACCGCCGACAACCATATGGATACCATCAGCGAAGCCCTGCGGATGGGCGTTTTTGATTACCTGATTAAACCCGTTCACTATCAGCGCCTGCAGCATACGCTTGAGCGTTTTGCCCGCTATCGCAGCTCTCTTCGCTCAAGCGAGCAGGCAAGCCAGACCCATGTTGACGCCCTGTTCAATATCCAGGCAAAAGAGCACGCGGAAGCCGCAGGCTCTCCGCTGCGGGGTATTGATGAGAGCACCTTTAATCGGGTATTACAGCTCTTTACCGACCCGGAAACGGTCCATACCGCAGACACCCTGGCCCGTATTCTCGGCAGTAGTAAAACCACCGCCCGCCGCTACCTTGAGCAGGGCGTTAAAAACGATTTCCTTGAGGCTGAAATCAGCTATGGCAAAGTCGGCAGACCGGAGCGGATTTATCACGGTAAACATCCTGCGCATATTTAAGCACCGGGAGATGCCCTGTTGAGTGTGCATCTCCTTTTCACTCGCTTATTCCACCGTGTAGCTGACAATAATTTGCCCTTTTTTCATCTTCACCTGGGAAATGACGATCTTACCCAGTTCGGACAAGCTGGCCACGTGCGTCCCGCCGCAGGGATAGCTCTGCATGTCGCCGAACCCGACCTTGCGCAGGCCATCGGCAAAAGTAAGCTGACGCGGTAAATTGTCTGCCTGCCAGGCCTCAACTTTTTCCAGCAGCGCGCTGGCCTCGGGCAGCCCGCCATGCGCGCCTGGGGCAAAAATAATACGGCTTTCTCCCGGCCAGTGATGTCCTTTGATCGGCTGCCAGCCCGACAGCTCCCCGGCCTGGGCAAGCGCGTGCCCGGCGGAGTGCAGACGCGCATGCAGCCGCCGGCTCTCTGGATCGATGCGGATCGTGACCTCGCCGGCCGGCAGCGGCTGTGAAACGATATGCGCCACGCTATCGCCGCGGCTAACCACGCCCTCGACGGCGAGGCCGGCAATCCAGCCGCGATCCGCCGGCTGCCCGCCGCCCTGCGGGTGAAACAGCGTGCGATCCAGCTCAATGGCATAGCGGCCATCGGCTTCGCTCAGGCAGTTGACGACTTGCGCAAGGCATTCCTCGGCGTCGCTGGTGTAATAAAGGCGTTCAGTCATGGTTGTCCTCCTCTCTGTCAGGACAGTATATTGATATTGCTGGCGGCGATAATCCCGCCTGACATCAACGCAATTTTGCTCCGGAAGCACAAATGAATCTGAGCCTACTGCCCGACCTCGCCCTGTTCGTACAGATTGTGGAACAGGGCAGCTTCTCCGCCGTCGCACGCCAGGCCGGCGCAACGCCTTCGGCGATCAGCCGCAGCGTCTCGCGCCTGGAGCAGGAGATGGGCTGCAAGCTGCTGCACCGCACCACGCGCAAGCTGCGCCTCAGCGATGCCGGGAAAATGGTGTATGAACATGCGCTGGAGATGCTGGAATCGGCGCGTATGGCCATGGACTCCGCCAGCAGTACCCAGGCGGTGGCGCAGGGCAAGCTCACGCTCAGCGTGCCGAAAGCCGTGGGACGGTTTGCCATTCACCCGCTGATGCTGGAATTTTTTAACCGCTACCCGAAGATCGACGTCTGTCTGCGGCTTGAGGATCGGGTTCTCGATTTTATTGATGACGGCATCGATCTGGCGCTGCGTATCACCCCTACCCCCTCGCCGGGGCTGCACGGTAAGCCTTTGATGACCATCAGCCACGTCATCTGCGCGACGCCCGGCTATCTGGAGCACTATGGAACGCCGCAAACGCCGCAGGATCTGCGCGAACATAGCTGTATCAGCCTTGGCGAGACGCCCGCCGATTCGCGCTGGAAGTTCCGCCGCGGGGAGAAAACGGAAACGATCCAGACCCACGGCCGCTACGCCGCCAACCATACGGCCGTGCGCCTTGATGCCGTGAAGCAGAATCTGGGCATCGGCAGCCTGCCGCTGTTTACCGCCCGTGAGGCGCTGGCGCGCGGCGAGATTGTGCAGGTTTTACCGGAGTGGGAGTTTATCAGCCTCTATTCCGGCCAGCTCTGGCTACTGTGGTCGGGCAATAAGCATATGCCCGCCAGAATGCGGGCGATGATTGATTATCTTAGCGAGAAGATGAAGCCGGCTTCAGGTAGCCCAGCTCTAACGCCGCGATCGAAAACCACGGAATAAGCGGCTATGAATAAAAACGGGGATGCGATATCACCCCCGTTGATTCATCTTGATGATCAATATCGTTTACTGATGGTGGGTTGTTAAGCGTAATTTATTATAATTAATCAGGCTTCCCGCCTTAATTATCTCCCGCTCTGCTGAGGTGAGCCCCTCCATGTAAAGAGAGATCTCTTTAATGGGGCGATCGTGGCCGATCACGAACGCGGTAATCTGACGAAGATCGGTTTCCAGGGCTGACCTGATCCCCGGGATATAGATGAAGTCGCCGACCTCAAACTCCGGCAGCGCCTTCATCTGCAATGGCAGCATTCCCCAGTTAATCACGTTCGAACGATAGCGCTTCGTGGCATACTGCTGGGCAATATTTGCCAGGCCACCAAGGACTCTCTGGCAGCTGGCGGCTTGCTCTCGTGCGGAACCATCGCCGGGTTTGACCGCATAAACCATGCTGCCAATCTCCGTCTGCTCAAGCGTGACATTTTCCTGCCCCGGCAGTTGGCGGATCCGGGAAAAAACCGCCTCAAGCTGCGGATCCAGGCGACAAGGATCGTCCCCCTCGATCCGTAATTTTTCCAGCGCCGCAATCTTCTTACTACGGCCGACATAGCCCGGATCGCGTCGCGAAAGGGTAAACTCAGCCAGCCCTAACGGATTGGAGCGAAATGATGAGGTTTCGCCTGATGGAATCAGTTCATCGGTGGTGGTCACCGGATCCATGATTTTTGAGGTCACGTTTAACAAAATATTGTCCGTCAGCTCACTCATCTCCGGCCAGTCTTTTATATTGGGGCCGTAGATCAGCGATTGCCGGGTCGCTCCTTTAATAAACCCTTGATAAACACGACTCCGATAAGGTGAAGCATCAAATTCATACTGCGGAATGTCTTCCCAGCAATCAAGCGCGGAAGCCGATGTCAGCACGCCCCCATTGGCAGCCGTCGCCGCTATGGAGCGGGCATCCATCAGCGCAACGGCCGACATTTGCCCATTCCCGGGTTTGGACCCTTCCCGGTTGGGAAAATTACGCGTCGTGTGGCGAATGCTCAGTCCATTATGCATGGGCGTGTCGCCTGCGCCGAAGCAGGGGCCGCAAAATGCGGTACGCATAATTGCGCCGGCGCTCAATAACGCGGTGGTCATGCCCTTTTTAGTCAGGTCCATCAACACCGGCTGGGAAGAGGGGTATATCGCGAGAGAGAAAGCGCTATCGCCGCAGGCGTGATTTTTCAAGGCATGAGCCGCTTCGACCACGTTAACATAATTTCCGCCAGCGCAGCCGGCGATGATCCCCTGCTGAATCCGCAGCTTCCCATGTTCGACTTTATCCAGCAGAGAGAGCCTGGCGCGTCCCTGGGAAATGTTATCCGCCGCAATCTCAACCTCGTGCAAAATATCCTGCAAATTCTCATTAAGCGTATCAATTTCATATACGTTGGCAGGGTGAAAAGGCAAGGCGATCATCGGCTTGATGGTGCTTAAATTCACTTCTATGCAGCCATCATAGTAGGCCATCTCTTTTGCTGAGAGCGGACAATAGTCCTGTTCCCTGCCGTGAATACGCAGGTAGTTTTTTGTCTCTTCATCCGTTTGCCAGATGGACGATAAACAGGTGGTCTCCGTGGTCATCACATCTACGCTATTCCTGAAGTCGGTAGACATTGTCGCCACCCCAGGCCCCACAAACTCCATAACTTTATTTTTCACATAACCGCGCTCGAACACCGCGCCAATTATCGCCAGGGCAATATCCTGAGGGCCAACGCCGGGCGAGGGTTTTCCTGTCAAATACACGGCGACAATCTCAGGATAATCAATATCCCAGGTCTCTCCGAGCAGTTGCTTAACCAACTCGCCGCCCCCCTCGCCAACCGCCATGGTCCCTAAAGCGCCATAGCGCGTATGGCTGTCTGAGCCCAGGATCATTTTCCCACCGCCGGCCATCATCTCGCGCATATATTGATGAATAACTGAGATATGGGGCGGGACATAAATGCCGCCATATTTTTGCGCTGAGGACAAACCAAATATATGATCGTCGCTGTTGATAGTGCCGCCGACAGCGCAAAGCGAATTATGGCAATTCGTCAGAACATAGGGTAATGGAAAACGTTCCATTCCCGAGGCCTTAGCAGTCTGGATGATGCCCACAAAAGTAATATCGTGGGAGGCCATTGAATCAAATTTAATTTTTAACTGCTGTTCATTCCCTGAAGTATTATGGGCGGAGAGGATCGACCACGAGATCGTTCCCTTGCGCGCCTCATGCTTCTCTAACGCGACTGACCCCTTATCAGCAGCAATAATACCGTGCTGGTGTGATATATAGACTCCGTGGTCATACAATTTAATCATCACATATATCCTTAGATGTTGAAAAAACACGCCTGACATTAGCCATTCGGTAAAAATGGCTGACCGCGATTAATAAAATGGGAAGAAAACAGGCAGCAAAATAAAGCTGACAATGACCGATATCAAAATAAGCGGCAATCCAACCTTAACGTAATCGACAAATTTGTAGCCACCCGCGGAAAAAATCATCATATTGGCCGGGGTGCCCACCGGCGTTGCGTAAGCACATGAACAGCCGATAACAATCGCCATTAACACCGCCCGGGGATCGGCGCCCATAGAGTGAGCAATAGACAGGCCAATCGGCATTAATAAAGCGGCAGTTGCCGTATTCGACATGAAATTGGTTAACGCGCAGGAGATTATCAATACGGCGCTCAGAAGTAAGAAAGGCGACGCCTGCTGGCCTAATAACGCGATAATTGAGCGCGCCATAATGGCGCCAGCGCCGGTGGTTTCCAGCGCTTTTGCTAATGCCAGAGTGCCGCCGAATAGGAAAATCGTCTGCGAGTCGATAGCCTGGTAAGCCTGTTTTTCCGTAATGACCCGGGTCACAATCAACGACAATGCGCCAATTGAACCGACGATCGCAATCGGCAAACCCAGCTGTTTTTCGAAAATCATGCCCAGTACGGTCAGGATTAATACCGATAGCGCAATCACCTGCTTATATTTCGGGCATGCCTGCGCTTTAATATTATTAACACGTTGAGGCTGGGCCGCATTCGTTTTTGGCAATATGCGATAGCCGATCGTCACAAAATAGAGTATGCCGCAGGCCAGCATTGGAATGCCTAGCTTAGCATATTCAAAAAACCCGAAGCGTTGACCAACCTGCTCCAGCGCCGACTGTGCGATCAGATTGCCGGGTGAGCCGATCAGCGATAAATTTCCCCCCAGCGCCGAGGCAAAAGCCAGCGGCATAAGCAAGCGCGACCGGGCATATCCTGATTTCATCGCTGCGCCAATCACCACAGGAATGAGGACCGCCGCCGTGCCGGTATTGGATAGCAGCCCGGAAAGCGTTCCGCAGACCAGCATAATGACGACTATCAGCTGCTTTTCTGTCCTGGCGTAGCGTGTAACCATACTACCAATTTTATCCGTCACCCCGGTTTCGAATAAGGCGCCGCCAACCACAAACATAGCCACAAACAAAATCACATTTTGATTAATAAAACCGGCAAAAGCCGTTTTGACATCAAAAACCCCGGTCACCACCAGAGTAATACAAACAATCATGGCCGTTACCGCTAAAGGTATTTTTTCCCAAACAAACATGACAATAGAAAAAACCAATAGCGACAACGTAATCGTAACTGGAGACATAAATATATCGCACCTCACCTTGCTAAAAGGCTATGTTTTCTTAATAAGAGGACTTCCCCCCCGGGCATCAGAGGATGCCCGGGCAAACCTTCATCTCCTTAAAGATTATTTAAATTACTCCCCAGGCGATTAACATCTCCCACCACTATACTCCGAGGGTGATTTGCAGAATAAAAGTCAGCAATGCTAATATCCCACCAATAATCCACCATGATTTGATATCATTATAGCCAACGCCAAAAATAACTGGCCCTGCCGCACCGCCGTAGTGGGTTACCATGCCACCATAAGAGTTGCTGAATAATAGCGCGAGCGCGGTGAGCATTATCGGTGCGCCAGAAACATTCGCCAGCATGGCAAAGACCGGTACCATCGCGACAATATAAGCACTCCCTGACGCGAAGAAATAACGAACCAATATGCTCAGTGCGACAATCACAATAAAAGCGATATTGCCGTGGCCATCAAAGGAAATATTATTTTTAAGCGCCTCTGCAAGCCATACGAAAAATCCAACCTTAGAGAGCAATGAGCTTAAACCAATAATGCCCCCGTACCAGATGAGCGTATTCCATCCTCCTTTATTCTTAATCACGTCATCCCAGGTGACGATTTTCAATACCAGCATCAGCGCCATTACGCAGATTGCAACGGTAGACTCATTGACCCCCAGGGCGCTGCTGAATACCCAACCGCCGAGCGCAAGAACAAAGAGGCAAGACAGCATCTTCTCCCGCACCGTCATCGGCCCCAAAGCGTCTATGCCTGTCTGAGCGATCTTTTTATTATCAACCCGCTTTAATTCTGGCGGATACAGCTTGTAGGTAATCAGCGGCGTCAGCAGCAACATAATGATGCCAGGTAGTCCTGCGGCCAGCGCCCATCCTCCCCAGCTCAATTTTATGTGGCAAATATCTTCGATCATTTTCAGCGCAAGGATATTCCCGGCCATGGCGGTGAAGAACATGTAGCTGGTCGTTTTAGTGACCATATAGATGTTCAGCATGAGGTAGTGGCCCACGCGCTTCGCGCTCCGCTCCGGCTCTGACCCTAAGGCGACGGCGACGCTATTGATTATGGGTAAGACGATGCCGCCAGCGCGGGCCGTATTCGACGGCGTGGCGGGCGCCAGAATCAGGTCAAGAAAAGCGGTAACATAGCCAAGGCCCAACGTCGTGCTGCCAATCTTGCCGATAAGAATATAAGCAATTCTTTTACCCAATCCGGTAATCACAAATGCCGCGCTCAGGGTAAATGCAGAAAAGACTAACCAGGTGGTACCTGATGAGTATCCGCTTAATACGCTGGCGGCTTTTATCGAACCGTCACCCAAATTGCCCACAATCACCATTGATGCCGCAACGGCGATCAGCAATACCACGGGTTCAGAAAACGGTTTAATTACTAAACCTACAATCGCTGCCAGATAGATACCGGATAATACCCAGGCAAGTGTTGATAATCCTTCCGGCGCCGGGCATAAACTGATGAGTAACGGTATTGCTATAATAACAAGCAGCTTCCATAATTTATTATTTTGCATTTCCATTCCTTACCTGCACTCAATATTTGAGGATGCTTATTGAACGTATTCACATGCCTCCCCTCTCCTCTTCTACGGTGGATTGATAGATAATCGGAGGGTGGATATTTATTCGGTGATGTAAACCGTTCCTGAAAGGATTTTCCGCGCGGTACGTATAACCGATGCCCGAATATCCTCCGGGCGCTCAGCAGTATGACTTAAATCGACGTCGATCCCTCCGCTGGGATGTTCGACTGTAATAACGCCATCGCCCGATAGCTTCGTCAGTTCATTCGCAATAGTGCCTGGAATAACACATGCGCTTGCCAGACCGATAGCGCCGGTAATCGCCAGCGATTTATGACAGTTATGCGGCATAAAATAACGTACATTTATCGTTCCGCCGCTTAGCGCCGGAGAAATCAGAACCGGTTTAGGGATAACCATATTGCTCACATCCCCAAACCCCATCGCCTTCCCGGCCTGACGGCGAATAGATTCCAGCGATTTGAGTAAGGCTGTATCCCGATCTAATTCGCTGGCAGATTCATATCCGGTTTTTCCCAGACTCTGGGCCGGGATCACCACCATAGGCATCGCCATATCAATACAGGTCACTCGCACATTATCAAAAACTTCCATACGATTGCCCGTTGGGAAAAGCTGGCCGGATTTTGCGCCCGCGGCATTCAGAAAAGTCAGCGCAACCGGCGCGGCATGGCCTGGAACGCCATCGATTTGCGTATTGCCTTCATAAATAACCTTTCCATCTGGTGTTTGAACGTCAGCGTCAACAAAGGTATTGGTGTTCACATTTCTTATACGCACTCGCGTAACCGGCGACAGCGCCTTAACCAACCCATGTTCAATGGCAAAGCCGCCAACCGCGCACAGCATATTGCCGCAGTTTGGCGTCGTATCCACCCGCCGTTCATTGACGATGACCTGAACAAACAGATAATCGATATCCGCTTTGTCGCTAAGGGATTGGCTAATAATGGCCACTTTACTGGTTTGCGGGCTCCCTCCGCCAATACCGTCAATCTCCAGCTCGTGACCGGATCCCATTATGGTTAACAAGCACTCATCACGTTTCTGAATATCCTTGGGTAAATCATCTGCTAATAGAAAGGCACCTTTTGATGTCCCTCCACGCATTAATACACAGGGAATGCTCTTCATAGCATGTTCCTTATCCGCCAGAAATAAATAGAAGAATTGAATAAAATGCCGCGTGAATTTAATTGGTTTTATGTTCTTTAAGGTTTTTATTTACTTAATTAACGGCCAGATAAATCACGCCAGGTATTTTACCAATGCATTCTACTTGCAAGAATTTCGCTGGTTGATAAAATTTTGCCATAAGAGTTATTCCTGCTAAGTATTAATAAAAAAGCATGTCTGCTTAATAATGACTTGTCGTCTACTTAGAACAACGCTTATTAAACCCTACGGAGCAATAATGAAAAATGAACTATCCGGTATGAAAGCTTTCGTCACGGTGGCAGAGCTTGGCTCATTTAGCAAAGCCGCCGAGCAGCTCAGCCTCTCACAGCCGGCACTCACCAAAAAGATAAAAAAAATAGAGAGTCATCTGAATATTACGCTGTTCGAACGAACCACGCGAAAACTTGCGCTTACCCAGGCCGGAAAAATACTTCTCCCCAAGGCCAAAGCGTTGATTTCCAGTCTTGATGCGGCAATATTTAACCTCAACGATTCAACGTCTCAATTACATGATACCGTTACGCTATCTTGCATTCCGACCGCCGTATTTTACTTTTTACCGCGCGCTATCGTGCAATTTAATAAAAACTACCCCAACATCAAAGTACGAATTTATGAACAAGGTATAGAAACGTGCATGAACTCGGTACGAAAAGGCGAAGTTGATTTTGGAATAAACATGAACTTCATCACATATCCAGACATCGATTTTATCCCCCTGGTGAATGAACCTTTTGTTCTGGCCTGTCGGCAAGACCACCCTCTGGCGTGTCGAAAATTAGTCGAATGGCGGGAACTGGTGAGCCAGACCTTAATCGGCGTCAGGAAATCAAGCGGCAACCGACAGTTAATAGAGAAATGCCTGGCGGATAAGCCCTGGCGACTGGATTGGTTTTATGAAGTCAGGCATTTGTCGACCTCGCTCGGCCTTGTCGAAGCCGGACTGGGCGTCTCGGCGCTTCCCTGTCTGGCAATGCCCCATAGCGGCAATAGCACCGTCGTGAGCGTTCCGCTCGTGGAGCCGGTTATCCGGCGGACGCTTGGTATGATCCGCGTAAAGAACAGACCTCTCTCCGCGGCGGCAGAACGATTAGCTTCGCTCTTACTGCTTATGTGGACGGATGAAGCGGGCGCGCTATGGCGCAACGTCGTTGATGCCACTCACAATACCTGAGCGCCTCGCCGGCCGCTTCGTCCCCCGGTTAAGGCGCCAGGGCAATCACCTCGGCCGCCCAGCGCTGAAATCCTTCGACGTCCAGCCCCAGCGCCACCCGAGCATTTGCCGGCTGGCCCAGCCTGCCCTCGATATCAACCACCGTGGTGCCTGAGGTCCATGTGCCCTGGGTTTCTACCGCCACAAAGCACGGTTCAAGGGTAAAGAGCTGCGGGCGAACCAACCACGCAATCGCGCACAGGTCGTGCATACGCAGCCCGCTGCTCATGCTGCCGCTACGGTAGTGGCTAAACAGCGCGTGCAGCATTTTCCCGGTCTGATTCAACGTTGGCAGAGTGGCGAGGTAATCCGGCGCCAGCATCGCCTGATTGGTGACGTCCAGCCCGCACATGACGATATCCAGCCCGCTGTTGAACACTTTAGCCGCCGCTTCCGGGTCGATGGCGATGTTAAATTCCGCATTCGGCGTAAAGTTGCCGCGCCCGGCGGAGCCGCCCATGATCACCAGGCGACGGATGTTAAAGCGACATTCCGGGTACTGGGTCAGCAGAAGCGCAATGTTGGTTAAAGGGCCGATCGCCACCAGCGTCATCGGCTCCGGGGCGTGCATCAGCGCGTCGCGGATCGCCTGAAACGCCGGTTTCGCCAGCGGCTGGCGGTGATGTTCAACGAAATCGTAGCCTTCCATTCCGGACTCGCCGTGCACCGAGGCGGCGTCGCGCAGAGGGCGAACCAGCGGCATCGACGCGCCCTGGGCCAGGGGAACATCGGCGTTCCAGAAATGCAGAAGCTGAAGGGCGTTGCGTGTCGTTTTCTCCACCGACACGTTGCCCGCCACCGTAGTCATCAGCTGCAGATCAAGCTCGGGGGCAAACAGCGCGGCGGCAATCGCCGCGGCGTCATCAATGCCGGGATCGGTATCCAGAATGATAGGTAAGCGCATCGTTTCTCCATAAAAAATGCCAGACGTTAAGTCTGGCATCTTCTCATACTGCGGCGGAAAAGAACTTACTCTACTTCACGGACATCTACGCGCAGCTCTTTCGGCACCTCGAAAACGATGTTCTCTTCGCGGCCTTCCAGCGGCACCGCTTCTCCGCCGCCCAGCTCCTGCAAACGCGAAATCACGTTCTGTACCAGGATATCCGGCGCCGATGCGCCCGCGGTCACGCCGACGCAATCCGCTTCTTTGACCCAGGCTTCCTGGATATCGGTCGCGTCGTCAATCAGATAGGCCGCTTTCCCCATCCGCTGCGCCAGCTCGGCCAGGCGGTTAGAGTTCGAGGAGTTCTTCGACCCCACCACCAGCACCACGTCGGCCTGCCCGGCCAGCGCGCGGACGGCTTCCTGGCGGTTAGTCGTGGCGTAGCAGATATCATCTTTACGCGGCCCGACGATTTTCGGGAAACGCTCGCGCAGAGCGTCAATCACGTCGGAGGTATCGTCGACGGAGAGCGTCGTCTGGGTCATAAACGACAGCTTAGCGTCGTTTTTCACGTCCAGCGTCCAGACATCGTCCGGCGATTCCACCAGGTACATCCCCCCCTGCGGGTTGCTGTACTGCCCCATGGTACCTTCAACTTCCGGGTGACCGGCGTGGCCAATCAGAATGGACTCTTCGCCGCGGCGGCTGGCGCGGGCGACTTCCATATGCACTTTAGTCACCAGCGGGCAGGTGGCGTCAAAAACCGTCAAATCGCGGCTTTTCGCCTCGTTGCGAACGGCCTGAGAGACGCCGTGGGCGGAGAAAATCAGGATGGCGCCGTCCGGCACTTCGCTAATCTGCTCGATAAAAATAGCGCCGCGTTGACGCAGGCTGTCGACAACATAGCGGTTGTGCACGACTTCATGACGCACGTAGATCGGCGCGCCGTATAGCGTCAGCGCGTTTTCAACAATGCTGATAGCGCGGTCAACGCCTGCGCAGAAGCCGCGCGGGTTAGCCAACAGAATCTGCATTTTACCCCTCCAGCGCCGGATCGATCTCCAGCACTTCAACATCAAAATGAACGGTACGCCCGGCCAGCGGATGATTGAAATCAACGGTGATCGAATCGCCGTTCACTTCGCGGATCACGCCGGGCATTTCGCTGCCATCCATTGCGGTAAAAAGCATAATCGCGCCGACTTCCGGCTCGCCCGCGTCGATAAACTCCCGGCGCGAGAAATATTGAATCAGATCCGGGCTCGGTACGCCAAACGCGGCGTCCGGCTCCAGCGAAAAGGTGGTTTTATCCCCTTCTTTCAGCCCCAGCAGATGCTGTTCAAGACCTTCAGAAAGCGAGGTATCGCCCAAGCGAAAGAGCGCGGGTTTACCGTTATTGCGGGTTGACTCTGCGGTGGAGCCATCGTCGAGCTTTAAGGTGAAGTGCACCAGCACCGCACTGTTGCTCTGTACTGATTTAGACATGCAGGTTGCTCACTTGTTTTGCCCGGCGGCGCCGCCGCCGGGCGAGTTTTGTTACGCCTGTTTCTTCGCAGCCGCGTTCGGTAAGAAGCCTTCCAGCACAATCAGCGCCGCGCCGATGCAGATAGCGGTATCGGCGAGGTTGAAGGTGGCGAAGTGCCAGTTCCCAACGTAGAAATCGATCATATCGACGACAAAACCATGCCACAGCCTGTCGAATAAATTCCCCAGCGCGCCGCCAATAATCAGGGCGTAGGCAATATTATTCAGCTTTTGCGTCGCCTTAGAACGATACATCAGCACCGCAAGGATCACGCAGATACCGATAGCGATACCGGCGAAGAACCAGCGCTGCCAGCCGCCGCTGTCGGCGAGGAAGCTAAAAGCCGCGCCATAGTTGCGCGCATAGTGCAGATTAAGCGATGGGAACAGCGATACCGTATCCCCCAGAGCGAAGTTCTGGAGGATCAGGAATTTACTGCCTAAATCGATAATCAGCACGGCTACGACGACCCACAGCCAGCGTAGCCCCGTTGAACAAATCGGTTTACTCATCAGGCAAACTTACGTTTTTCGCCGTCACCGGCGATGTTGCTGACACAGCGTCCGCAGATATCCGCGTGTTCCGCCACCTTGCCGATATCCGTGGTGTAATGCCAGCAGCGCGGGCACTTGTCACCTTCGGCTTTACTCAGCACGACTTTCAGACCTTTGAGCAGTTCACTCTGCCAGGCGTCGGCCGGAGCCTGCGCATAATCGGCAACGTTCGCCCCTGAGGTCAACAGGACAAATCGCAATTCATCGCCCAGCGCGTTCAGCTTCGCCGCGAGATCGGCATCGGCGTACAGCGTTACCGCCGCTTCCAGAGAGCCGCCCACCTGCTTGTCCGTACGAGCCTGTTCGATAACCTTGTTGACTTCTCCACGCACCTTCAGCAGCGCGTCCCAGAAGCCGTCGTTCATCGCTTCGTCAGCGTCCAGGCCAAACAGGCCGGTATACCATTCGCCGGTAAAGACGTATTTCTCGCGGTCGCCCGGCAGGTAACCCCAGATTTCGTCAGCGGTGAAGGACATGATCGGCGCCATCCAGCGCACCAGCGCCTCGGCAATATGGTACAGCGCGGTCTGGCAGCTACGACGCGCGATGCTGTCAGCCTTGGTGGTGTACTGGCGATCTTTAATGATATCGAGCCAGAACGAGCCCATTTCGATGGAGCAGAAGCGCATCAGGCGCTGCACCACTTCGTGGAAGTCATAGGATTCGTAGGCTTTGACGATATCGTCCTGCGCCGCTTGCGCGCAGCCTACTGCCCAGCGGTCCAGCACGACCATCTCTTCCGGTTTCACCATATCTTTTGCCGGATCGAAACCGTTGAGGTTCGCCAGCAGGAAGCGCGCGGTGTTACGGATACGACGATAGCTGTCAGCGGCGCGTTTGAGGATCTCGTCAGAGACCGCCATTTCGCCGGTGTAATCGGTGGAAGCCACCCACAGGCGCAGAATATCCGCGCCCAGCTTGTTCATCACGTCCTGCGGAGAAACGGTGTTGCCGATAGACTTGGACATCTTGCGGCCCTGGCCATCAACGGTAAAGCCGTGGGTCAGTACCTGGCGGTAAGGCGCTTTGCCCTTCATCGCGGTAGAGATCATCAGGGATGACATAAACCAGCCGCGGTGCTGGTCGGAGCCTTCCAGATACATATCGGCGGCGTGACCGGCGAATTCAGGACGCACGTCAACGACGGAAGAGTGGGTCGAGCCGGAGTCAAACCAGACGTCCAGCGTATCCGGCACCTTCTCGTAGCTATCCGCGTCGGCGCCGAGGATGTCGCGGGAATCGAGATCCCACCACGCCTGGATGCCGTCGACTTCTACGCGTTTCGCCACTTCTTCCATCAGTTCCAGCGTGCGCGGATGCAGCTCTTGCGTCTCTTTATGCACGAACAGCGACATCGGTACGCCCCAGGTGCGCTGACGGGAGATACACCAGTCAGGACGGTTGGCGACCATCGATTCGATACGCGCCTGGCCCCAGTCTGGGATCCACTGCACGCCTTTGATTTCGGAAAGCGACTGTTTGCGCAGACCTTTTTGATCCATGCTCACGAACCACTGCGGCGTGGCGCGGAAGATGATCGGCGTTTTGTGACGCCAGCAGCACGGGTAGCTGTGCTGCATTTTTTCAACGTGCAGCAGCGCGCCTTTTTCTGACAGCAGCGCAACGACAACATCGTTGGCTTTAAAGACGTTTACGCCGTCCAGCGTTGGATAGGTTCCCGGCAGATAGGCGCCGTCCGGGCCAACCGGGTTCGCCACTTCCAGGCCATATTTTTGACCGATGACATAGTCATCCGGACCATGGCCTGGCGCGGTATGCACCGCACCGGTACCCGCGTCCAGCGTGACGTGATCGCCCAGGATCGCCGGGACGTCAAAATCGAGGAACGGGTGCTTAAAGCGCATCAGCTCCAGCTCGGCGCCGTTCACCACCGCCAGGATGGTGTAATCAGCAATGCCGGCGCGCTTCATCACGCTGTCGACCAGGTCTTTTGCCAGGATCAGCGCCTGACCGTCAACCTGCACCAGCGCATAGTCAAACTCCGGGGAGAGCGAGATGGCGCGGTTCGCCGGCAGGGTCCACGGGGTGGTGGTCCAGATAACCAGAGAAACCGGGCCGTTGACATCGGCCACGCCAAATTTCGCCAGCACCGCCGCTTTATCGGCCGCGTGGAACGCCACGTCGATGGACGGAGAGGTTTTGTCGTAATACTCGACTTCCGCTTCAGCCAGCGCGGAGCGGCAGTCTACGCACCAGTGCACCGGCTTAGCGCCTTTGTGCAGGTGGCCGTTGCCGATGATTTTACCCAGCGCGCGGATGATGTTGGCTTCGGTTTTGAAGTCCATGGTCAGGTACGGATGCGACCAGTCGCCCAGCACGCCCAGACGGATAAAGTCTTTACGCTGTCCGTCAACCTGGGTTGCGGCGTATTCACGGCACTTAGCGCGGAACTCGGCGGCGGTGAATTTCTCACCCGGCTTGCCGTACTCCTGCTCCACTTTCAGCTCGATCGGCAGACCGTGGCAGTCCCAGCCCGGTACGTACGGAGAGTCATAGCCCGCCAGCCCTTTGGACTTAACGATAATGTCTTTCAGAATCTTGTTAACCGAGTGACCAATATGAATGCTGCCATTCGCATAAGGAGGGCCATCATGCAGAATGAAGGTTTTTTTGCCTTTTTTGGCTGCACGAATGATGCCGTACAGGTCATCATCGGTCCAACGCGCCAGCATTCCCGGTTCACGCTTGGCGAGGTCGCCGCGCATCGGGAACCCTGTTTCCGGCAAATTCAGGGTCGATTTATAGTCACTCATCAGATTCTCGGTTCCGTATTTCGGTTTGATAAACACCGTCAGGGTTATGCCTGGCCGGTTAGCCCAAAGAAGTCGCGGGCCGTTAACTCATCACGTGCGATTTGCGTTTTCAGCTCATCAAGCGACGCAAATCGCTGCTCGTTACGTATTTTTTTACGCAGTATTACATCTATATGGCGACCGTAGAGGTCCATTACAACATCCAGGAGATGAACTTCCAGCTGCTGACGCACGCCGGAGACCGTTGGACGAGTACCAATGTTGGCGACGCCCATAAAAGGTTTGTCGCCAAGCCCTGTCACTTCTACCGCATAGACCCCTTTTACCGGGGAAACCTGACGGCGCAGCGGTAAATTCGCCGTCGGGAAGCCTATTGTGCGCCCGAGCTCATCGCCGTGCACGACGCGACCGGAGATAGTAAACGGATGCCCCAGCAGCGTCTCCGCGAGGGGCAGATCGTCGTCCGCCAGCGCCTGACGTACCGCCGTGCTGCTGATGCGCACGCCGCCTTCACAGAAGGTTTGAGTGCTGGTGACGTCAAAGCCGAACTCCACGCCGGCTTTTTGCAGTAACAAGAAATCCCCCTGGCGACCGGCGCCAAAGCGGAAATCATCGCCAACGGCGAGGAACTGGACGCCCAGCTGGCGCACCAGCAGTTCGCTGATAAAGTCCTGGGCGGTCAATGCCGCAAAGCGCCGATCGAAGCGCACGCACAGTACGTAATCGACGCCGCTTTCGGCCAGATAATTCAGCTTCTCACGCAGGCGCGTTAAACGCGCGGGCGCTTTATCGGCGGCAAAAAGCTCAAGCGGCTGTGGTTCAAAAATCATCACCACCACCGGTAAGCCACGCTGGCGACCTTCTGCGCGCAAACGCTGCAATAATGCCTGGTGCCCGCGATGCACGCCGTCAAAATTTCCAATGGTCAGCACACACCCGTGCGGGGCCTGACTGAGATTATGTATGCCGCGTATCAGCTTCATGTCTGGCTCAAAACAGTGAAAATCGTCCGAGTATACCTTGTACAACTGGCGACGTTAACCAGCGATTGCACCTCTTCACCGAAAGATCCCGGGAATTCATTCACTCAGCGCGAGATTGCGGGAAAATCTCTCCGGGGTCGTCGATTTTTATGGTCGAAAGGCTGTATTCGCCTGCAACAAGCTGGTAGAATCTTGCGCCATCACTACGTAATAAAGCGTTGTTAGTTTAAACGACGCTTATTTGCACAAATCCATTGACAAAAGAAGGCTAAACGGGCATTCTCCTCGGCCTTTGAATTGTCCATATAGAACACATTTGGGAGTTGGACCTTGGCTAATATCAAATCAGCTAAGAAGCGCGCCGTTCAGTCTGAAAAGGCCCGCAAGCACAACGCTAGCCGTCGCTCTATGATGCGTACTTTCATCAAGAAAGTATACGCAGCTATTGAAGCTGGCGACAAAGCTACTGCACTGAAAGCATTTAACGAAATGCAACCAATCGTGGACCGTCAGGCTGCTAAAGGTCTGATCCACAAAAACAAAGCTGCGCGTCATAAAGCAAACCTGACCGCTCAGATCAACAAACTGGCTTAATCGCCTGCTTGTTGTCGCTTTGTAAAAAAACCCGCGAAAGCGGGTTTTTTTATGCCTGTCGTTTATCACGTAATACGTCACGACTCGCGTTCTGGTTATCGCAGCCAGCTCATGCTTCCGCATGAACTGGTGCGGCGTTTTCCCGCGCGGCAAGAAACCGTTCTGGCCTATGCCTGAGGCGGCGTAAAGAGCGCCGAATAGTCGCGATGACAAATACGCTGCACCGCCGGATGCTGGATCATTCGTTCGGCAAAGATGGCGTGATACTCCTCCATGACGTTGTCCATGCGTCCGATCTCGACTATCGACTCATCGCTATAGAAATCATGCGCATAGAGCGTCGGTGCGACAAATATCGCATTGTGCGCCGCGCCGAAGGCCTTCATCAACGCCGCATCATCAAACTCGCCCAGAATTTCCACCTGCAAACCCTGCGAGTTAAACCAGTTCAGCAGCTTGCGCCCTAACATGGAACGGCGGCCGGGAATCAGCAGTCGACGTTCTTCCAGACAGCCGGGGAACGGTTTTTCCGGCGGCGGATTCATGCACCAGAAGCTCACGCTGCACTCGCCGATTTTCACCGAAAACAGCCCTTCCTGCTGGGTGGAATCGATGGGGCAGTCGGAGATAATCATATCGAGTTTATGCTGGCTTAGCTGCTCCAGCAGCATTTCGTGGGTCGACTCGAAGCAGCGTAAATGGATCTGTTCATTCTCGACGACCGCGGCATCCAGTACGCCGCTCACCAACCTTTTCGACAGCGCGTCCGCAACGCCAACATCAAACAGCAGATTCGACTCTTTACGGTAGTTAACGATGTCGAGCATTTCCTGGCTCAGCGTAAACATGCGATCCGCATAGCGGAACACCAGTTCACCTAATTCGCTAGGCTCCAGCCCCCTTCCTTTGCGCTTGAACAATTTCCCCTGCAGGCGTTCTTCCAGCGCCTTAATTTGCCCGGTAATGGTCTGCGGCGTCAGGAACAGCGCTTCCGCCGCGCCAACAACGGAGCCCTCTTTATAGACATGCCAGAAGTAGTACAGGTGGTTGTAGTTGATATGCGACATGCTTCTCTCCCTGATAATGTCCAGGAGAGCCGTAGCGGCTCTCCGTGAGATGTTAAGCCGCGTAGCCCGAATCCGTTACGCGCTTACGCAATATTATGTATCCCGTGACGGCCGATAATATCGATCCAATCAGGATGCCAAGCTTGGCCCAGTTGATCAATCCGGGGTCGACGCTACCGAAGGCCAGGGTGGCAATAAAAATCGACATTGTGAAGCCAATCCCACACAGGATGCCGACCGCCATAATTTGCTTACAGGTAGTTCCTTCGGGTAACGAAGCCCATTTCAGCTTCAGCGCCAGCCAGCAGAAGACGCTAATACCCAACGGCTTGCCGATAAACAGCCCGGCAATAATACCCAACGGCAGCAGTGAGGTCAGCCCTTCGACCGTGACGCCCTGCAAAGAAACGCCCGCGTTAGCGAAGGCGAACAGGGGCAGGATCAGGAATGCCACCCACGGATGCAGCACGTGCTCAAGCTGCTTCGCCGGCGATTTGCCGTTCTGCTCTTTTAGCGGGATCATAAAGCCGACAATGACCCCAGCCAGCGTTGCGTGAACCCCCGACTTAAGAACCGCGGTCCAGAGTATGGCGCCCACCAGAATATAGATCCCGGTACGCCGTACGCCGCACAGATTTAACCCCGCCAGCACAGCAATGGCTCCGGCAGCGACAACCAATGAGACGACGGAAAGATCGTGCGTATAGAACAGCGCAATAATAATAATGGCGCCCAGATCGTCGATAATGGCCAGCGCCATCAGGAAAATCTTCAGCGCGGCGGGCACCCGATTCCCCAGCAGCGCCAGTACGCCCAGCGCGAAGGCAATATCGGTGGCGGCCGGAATTGCCCACCCTTCTCTGGCAATCGAATCCTGGCCGTTAAACGCCAGGTAGACCAGCGCCGGCACCACCATGCCGCCCAACGCCGCGACCACCGGAAACACCGCCTGGCGACGGCTGGCCAATGCCCCCTGATTCATTTCACGCTTCACTTCCAGACCGATAAGCAGGAAAAATACCGCCATCAGCGCGTCGTTAATCCACAACAGCATGTTCTTGTTGATCTCTAACGCACCTACGCGCAGCTGGACGGGCGTTTCCAGAAAAGAGCGATACAGGCCGCTGGTCATGCCGGTATTGGCTAATAACATGGCCATGATGGCGGCCAGGATTAAGATAATGCCCCCGGAAGCATCGCTCTGAAAAAAACGCTGCAGATGTTTCACTTTTACCTCACCTTATCCGCAAACAACTCGATAAAAGTATAATACATATGCGGAAACCTCGAAAAAATCAGTTTTAAATTGCCATTAGACTCGATTTTTACGAATTAACCCTCGTTAAGAGATTGGCCGTCCGATCGTCAGTGGGGGCGCTGCGTTGTCCGGACAGGAAGTCAGAGGTACGCCAGCTCCATCCTCAACGGACCATAAGGAAAGGATCCGTATCGCCATCTTCAAGGTTATGCGTATTAGCTTAGCGTGAATGGGATGAAGCATGAGCGATTGCCGCGATCGTCGACGCTTTTTATGCCCCATAAGATATTTAAAAACTATACCAATGGGAAATCTCTCTTTACGTCATTAGCATGATTGACAGGATAATCAATATATGAATATCTCGACGATTGCTGTACCAAGAAAGTTTAAAAGGTGACTACTAATCTAATAAACACCTTTGCCCTGAAAAGTATTAAAAAGCCGTGGGTAATTTTTTCATATCTATTAAACGGCCGCCATCAATAGTTATATAGCCGCCTTTTTTCAGTTCAGAGAGAAGCTTCATGGTACGGCTACGGGATATTCCTGTTCGGCGTTGAATGAAGTTAAGCACATTAATACTTTGTCGATATTCGCTGGCATAAGCCCAAAGCTCGATTAATAACGATCTCACCTTCAGATAAGAGTCCACGCCAACCAGTTCACGATCGCGTACGCTCATGACCATCAGACGATAGGCAAGTATTCGTGCGACATCGTGCCACAGATCGCACTCATCAACAGTCTTGATAAAGTCGGGCAGAGACACTGCGCGCCCGCTGCACTTCGTTTCCGCTATCAGAAAGTGTTCTGGCCGGGTCGGAACATTGTAAGTCACCCCATAACTATCGACTAATCCGATAATGGCGGGAGCAAAAGAGGAATTAACATGAAGTCCGCTGCCACAGCGGCAAAACGAAAATATACCGGACTCCAGCAGCACAATTTTATTTTCCCCGTCTGAATTCAGTAAAAACTCATCTCCGGGAGCCAAATTAAAAGGTTTACCGAAGGGCCATAGCGAGGCGAAGAGTGCATCAAGCGCTGCATGCGGTTTAGCCTGTTGGGAAAAAAGATAGGAATGCAGGGTATTCCCATTATCATTTTCAGCAACGTCTAATTTCATTTTTCATTATTACCATAATCATAGATTACCCCAAGATATACTTAACGGAGGTCATCTTCAATTCATTATAAACATCCTCCCGGAAGTATATTTTTAGCCGCAAGCACGAAAACGCAATACTTAGCACAAAGCGCAAATTCTTAATATAAACTTCAACAACCACAAATAAATCGCAAAACAAAAAATTAACATAACAATAAAATAACTGCTGAAACTATCTCTCCCGAAATAAAAATACACTAAAAAATAGTGATTCAGAAATTAAATATTCTGAATCACTATGAACAGCGATGCATTTTTCAGGCGCTATGGCGGGGTAAATGCGACATTACTGAAATAGGCCGGTGCGGTATAATACTCAACCATTTTATCTGCAAGCCAACCGCCATCTTCACCATTAGAGTGAATGGTGGTTATGCTTACCGTCGAGCCGCCGCCCCACAGTACTGAGAAAACATGGTAGTCGGGTAGATTCAATGCCTGCATTTGCCCCCAGTCGTAACCCTTATCCTGGCGTAAAAAGTCATCGACGGTCGCCGCGCCGTAAGTTGCGCTATTCACCGTCGTATTGAGCAGATCTGACGCGATGGTATCGAGATCGCAGCCAATACGCGCATCGCCCATGAAGAAGCTTCCGCCCGATGCGTAATGCGCGGCGGCAATTTTACTGTTGCCTTCATCCACGGTTGGCATATGGCCGCCCGGAATTTGCCACAGCATTGCCGGTTTACGCAGAGCTTTAGCCGCGTGTTTTACCATCCCCAGATAATTAAACCAGCAGGTCGCGTTCCAGGCATAGTGCGCTAATGCATCAGGGCTAAAGCAATCGCGCTCAAATTTATCAAAGGCGATAAAGTCTGGCGCATACTCACCGCTATAGACACCCAGCTCATTGATAAAGTTGGCGATAGCGGTCCCCTGCGCGGCCGGATCGGCGTTCGGCCTGAGTACCCAATCTGCCGTTCCTGTCGCCCATACGTTTGTCTGCCAGCCGAATGCCACATCCGGCGCGAACTGCCGCACAAGGTAGTTGATCGCCTGGACATAACCGTAGAGATCGTTAGAGAAAGTCGGCAACACCGGCGCGCTGAATCCCGGAAGCGCAGGCAAAGCGTTAATCGCGGCCGCCAGTTGGACATTAACCTGCATGCTATTCGCTTGACGCACCGCAGCGTAGCCATACGGCTCCTGCTGCATCGCGCCAAGAAAATCGGGGTTCAGCACAAAGGTGGCGGGAACCGGATGCTCGTCATCCTTCCAGGATTGCGCCGCGAGACACTGGGTGATGAAGTTGCCAAAATGGTTACGCAACCGCTGAGCGTCCTGGAGATCGGCGAGCGCGCTGCCGCCGCTGGCATTGGCGGTATACACCACCATGACCGGCATTACGCAACGGCCCGCCTCTTTTTCAATCTCACGTACCAGAGGAACTGTTTTGTGAATCGGGAGCGAATCATAATCAAGAAAGCCGTCGCCGTTTTTATCCACTTCCGCAGCCGGGACGGGGTCACCGCCGCCATCAAAACCATCGTATTTAAACAGGGCGCTGAAGGGGACGTCGCGGTATAGCGATACGGTGTCCGCCGCATTCACCGTCACGCCACCGTGGGTGAGATAGTTTGGCCAGCCTTTAACCTGCAAGGGAACGCCCTGAACAAACTCCAGGGTGATATGGTTGACGCTTTGCAACAGCCGCAGCGGCGCGTCCGGTTCACAGCGCCACGGCGTCCCGGAGAGATAAACCTCTGGCGCCTCAACGCTGTACTGGCCAGGAGCCATAGGCATCGCCAGCGTTTGCAGATGGGGAGTGCTCTCCAGCATCAGAGTATATTGATATTGCCCATAGCAGAACCGATAGCGCTGGGGCGAAACGCCCTCAGGCAAGCCCAGTATAGTGGCCTGAACCTCAACAAAATCATGGCTATCAACCTCCGTCTGCCGGAAACCGACGAGGACCTCTTTCGCCACCCCTTGTTCAGGGGTAAAAATAGTCGGCTGGGCGGGAGTCGTCACCATCTGGTTATTGATAACCGCAGGTTGCAAACCCATCTGATAGCGGTGCCCCGCGGTAAGCCGGGTCACCAGCTGCATTTGATTGACGGGCATTGTCAGGGTTCTTTCGCAGACGCCAGATTCCGTCCACAGCTCAACCACCATTTCCGCGCCGATGAACTCAGGGGCATCGACAGTCAGGCGTACCGAAGCCAACGGTACTGGCGATTGATACGCAACCCGGCAGGTCTGGGCGTCATGGCCGGAAACAAGCTTAAGCGGATACGTCGATTCAACAGGCGCGATCCGCATATCATCATTGCACAGCTCCAGCACGGTGATAGCGTAATCGCCGGCGCTAAGATCGCCGATGACTAAAGCCTGTCCCCACTCGCCGGCAAAGCGTTGTGATGTTGCGTCTGGATAGCGCAGATCGATGGTCGGCTTGAGGGTTGTGCTTTCCGCCAACGGTGGAAACTGAATTTCAATCGTCCCCTGACGGCCAGGATCGTGCGCCAGGGTTGCGGTTAAGCCGCTCATCGTGACCGGAGTTTGGGTAGCGGAAAGAAAGAACTGCAGCTCGGCGCTGGCCCCGGCCGTCAGCCAGAACTCGCCATCATGATGAAGGGTAATCGTATTTTTCTCGATGGGCCAACCGCCGTCGCTGCCCAGCGTCACGGGCTTATTGCCGAGCAAAGAACCGCTGAATGGGCTGTAAGGATCGGGATGCCCGCTGGCGGTAAACTCCAGCTTAAGTTGATTAAGATCGATAGAGTGGGAATAGAGATTGGTCAGCGTCAGGGTGACGCGCTGATACCAGCTGGTCGTACTCAGCTGGCTTGCCGCAATAACTATCCCTTCCTCTTCCTCAACCGCATCATCACCCTGCTCTTGAGGTTCCGGAGCAACCTCATCCGTTTCCTCATCAGCAGGGATATTGTCTTCAGGTTCGGGCTTCAGGCTATCAGTATCATCATCGGCGGGAACTTCAGGTTCTGGCTCAACCTCATCTGCAGCGTCATCCGTTGTCTCGTCTTGTGCCGAAGAGGCCAGAGTTAATGTGAAGGTCGAGAGTTTTACCGGAACCTGAGTGGCGGCAAAACTGAAGAATAACGTACCGCTTTCGCCCGGCTGCAGTAACAGCTGCCGGCTGTTATTAATAATGATTTCATTGATGTCAACGGTCCCCTGTGATTTACCGCTTAACGTAAGAGGCATGTCCCCTTTGAGGGTACCGCCAAAATTTCCCCACGGATCCTGATGGCCGGACCCGGTAAAGCTAATGACCGCATGATTCATATCCACGGCACGGTTATTTTCATTGGTGATGGTTAACGTGATTTTCTGATACCAGCTATTCACATCGATCTGGCTGTTTTTAATCGAGACCGTCATTGACAACACTCCTCGTTCCCTGGTGGAAAAAGCCCCGGTTTTCCGGGGCTTGTATTGTTGAACTCAATCCTTTTCCTTTAATGAAAAGGATTAGTAAGCACCAAGGTCAGTCCATGCCTGGCCCGCAGCGCAGTTCAGGTCCGGCTGATCGCCCTGAGACCACCATTTCACCTGGTAGTTATGGCCTTTCCAGCTTACCGTTTCGAATGACCCCCAGTTCCCACCGTACACGGTTGCGGCATCCCACAGCGGATAAGGTGTAGTCGCGTCATCCCCCGAAGTCTCATCTTCTGCCGGCGTGGTATCTTCTTCCGGCTCTACGGGCACAACGCTATCTTCCTCTTCCGGCTCAGGTTGAATCTGAGACGCAGCCGGAACGGCGACCAGCACGAAACGCTGCTGGGTAGAAGGCTCGCCCCAGACATCCCGGACAAACAGGGTGAACTGGAAGTTGGTTTTAACGGAAACGTCCGGAACGACGAACTCGATCACGGGAACGGTTTTGTCAGCCACGGTGATTTCAGACGGAACCCCCCAGCTGAAGGTGATATCGTCTTTATCTTCGTCAGAGGATCCTTCACCGGAAAGCTGTACGGTAGAGCCGCCGACGACGCGCAGTTCAACGGCGGCTTTCGGCGCGTGGTTCACGTCGGTAGTCGCATCTTCTTCATCTGGTTCATCCGCCGGGTCGACGTTGATGCCTTCGAAATAGAACGGCTCCATATCGATAACTTCAGACGCTATTTCATAGCCCAGACCTTCACGGGCGGCGTTAACCAGCACGCCGTTGTCCTGGTCGATTGTCCAGGTGAACAGCGCGCCCAGGCCGAGGCTGGCGGCGTATTCGCCCTTGGCTTTCACCGTGCGCGGCGTATCCAGGGACATGAACAGTTTGCTGTCAGGGTTGTAGAGGTAGTCCGCGTCGGCAACCTTGTCGGTGTAGACGTTGAAGCCGTTACGGCCTTTCTGGTTTTCCAGATCCAGGTAGTTATAAATGATGTCGTACCATTCGGTGGTACCCGATTCGAAGGAGCCTACGGTGGTGCCGGTGCCCGGGTTATAGGTGCCTTTCAGCGGGGACAGGGATTCCAGCTCCGCGTTGCGCCCGTTACGGGTGTAGGCAGCGTAACCAATGTTGATGCGCTCTGCCGGGAAGCCTTCGGACAGCAGATGGCCGACAACGGTATCCACCCCCCAGCCGCCTTCTTCCAGCGCCTTCAGGTTGGTGTGGTGGGTCACGCTCTCCGCCCACGGGGTACCGAAGAAGTCATAGGTCATGACGTTGATACCGTACAGGCCCGCTTCCAGCAGCGCATTGACGTTAGAGTAGCCGAGCGTCTTGACCACCGCCGAGCTGGCAATGGAGATTTTGACGTTGCTCAGGCCTGCGGCGTCCAGCTGCTTACGCAGTTCGCCAATCAGCAGGGCGTAGTTCTCGCCGTCTTCCGGGCCGTACGGGTTGCCAGCGCCTTCGGCGTTCGGATATTCCCAGTCGATATCCACTTCGCTGAACATCGGGAACTGTTTGAACAGTTTTACCACGCCTTTGGCAAAGACCTTACGCGCGGCGTCAGACGCGGCGGTTTCATGGAAACCGTTACTCATGCTCCAGCCGCCGATGCTCATGGACAGCACCAGGTCGTGGCCCTGCTGCTTCGCTTTGGCCTGCAGATCGCGCAGGCCGCCGAGCAGGCCTTTAGTATTACTCTGGGTCACGGTCTTCGGATCGACATCCCAGCCGCTGACGGTATGGCCAACGTTAACGTAAGACTGGAAGTCGCCCCACGGGTCGAGAAAGGTGGGCTCGTACTTCACTTTTCCGCACTGATCGGCACCTTCGGCAACCACGTCGCGCCACAGGTTGTCTACTTTGTGGAAGCCGGTCACGCCGACGAAACCGACGATGATTTTGTCGTAGGCGGTAGGAGAAACGTTGGCCAGGTCGTAGCCGCGACCGCGGTTATCTTTTGAATCATCGCCCTGCAGACGACCATCATACTGTGACCAGTCGGTGTAGTAGCCGAAGACTTTGGGTTTGGTGGTGGAAGCTTTGTATTTGTTATAGACCGGTTTAGCGACGCGAGCGGAGGTATAGCTGTATGCGCTCACTTCTGTTGCCGGGTTAAAGCCGTCTGCGGCGTTGCTGGTTTCGGTCAGCGTATCGCCTTGAATCAATTTGCTGGTAGCCATTTTTAATTTCCTTTTAAGTTTGAAAAATTGTCGCAGTTCGTTCTGCCGGGCCAATAATCCAATCCTTACGAGGCGATGGCTAATCACAAAACATCACGTTTTCGAGACAGGCTTCACGCTAATTTATGAGGCCAAAATGATAGTAATAATCTCCGGCTCATCAGCAGGTAAACGCATCTCATCAAAACGGGATTAAAACATCAGCAGCATAGTAAATATCATTAATCATCTAGTTAAATATCATTTAACTTACATGAGATTATGTGATTAAGCTCTCACCATCAAATGACATTACAATAATACGGATGACAAGTAATAGATTAAGACAATTCTCGTACAATATATTTAACGCAAGCAAACAGGATCATATCTAAAGGACGACAATATGAAAACTTATCTCATCAACGACAATTGCGTTTATAATGAAGGAAAGTATGAACTGAGAACCGCTTCCAACTCAAAGGTCATTAAAATGACGGCAATGAGGGCGAAGTGTCTTAGCTTCATCATCGAAAATGCTGATATGGATATTATTGAGCGCCAAAAAATAACCACAGAGTTATGGGGAAGTCGTAGCCATTTTGTCAATGATGCAAATTTAACGCAAATACTCTACCTGATCAGACGAGATCTGAAGTCGCTTGGAATAAACGATCTCTTTATCACCATCCCAAGACAAGGCATTCAAGTTAATAAAGAGATCCCTATTAAAGCAATGGAAAGCAAGAAGAAAGAAAACAAACGACAGGTTTTCAGAAAGACGCTGGCAGCATTAACCACGGTCTTTTCTGTCACCCTCGGTACAGTGATGTATTTGCATATTCATTAATTCAAGGAGAGAAAAAATGAACCCAATCATTGATGGCATTTTGGCGATGGAAGGTGGTTACAGCCTGAACCCGAAAGATAAAGGTGGTGCAACCAACTGGGGAATCACTGAGGCGACAGCCCGGGCCCATGGTTATACCGGTGAGATGATCAACCTGACGCGAACTGAAGCATTTTCTATTCTCGAAGAAGATTATTGGATTAAACCTGGCTTCGAGCAGATATCAACACTCTCCTACCCCATTTCCTTTGAACTCTGCGATGCCGCAGTCAATATTGGCCCCCACTATCCCTGCGTGTGGCTACAGCGCTGGCTAAATGCACTAAATCGGGAAGAAAGAAGCTACCAGGATATCAAAACCGATGGCAAGATTGGCCCCCGAACGCTCGCGGCCCTCAAGTATTTTCTGACCTTACGGGGTAAGCAGGGGGAGGAGGTATTAGTCAAAGCGCTCAACTGTAGCCAGGGCGCCTACTACCTGGATATCACTGAAAAAAATAGACAAAATGAAGAGTTCATTTTTGGCTGGATGAAAGCCAGAGTCAAATAACACGATTATTTAATTATAGCTAATAAAAGACTCAGGGATGAGCCTTTTATCATGATCGATATACATTAAAGATGTAGTTAATGTATTTTTGCGTCGTCCAGCGCTTTTTTAATTTTCTCGCCAAGAATTTTTAAAATCGGCCCTGCAAATACTCCGCCAAGACCGGCGGCGAGTAGCACCATATTAAAACTAAGCTCTTTTTCAATCGCTACAGCGCTGAGCAAAAAACTGGTAAAACAGGAAACCACCACTTGGGTCAAACAGTGCATGATTCCCTTATGGGAATGATCGTCACCCTCTTGCCTATCACGGCGGATAAGATAGCTAACAAATCCCCCCCAGGCGCCGGTAGCAATAATTGTGAACAATATTTCGACTTCCAGCAAAACGACTTCCGTGGTTTCGAGATGGTTGGGAATAGACATAGTACACTCCTTGATTAACTCATATAAAAAGGCACCACCAGAGTGTAGGTAGGTTGACTATTTTAAAATAATCAAAGAGTATCAAACCAAACCATATTTGATATAGTGTTTGAAAAGATACTCCTCAGCGACGAAATGATGACAGCGTGTGTAACCGGGAGACAACTTCGTTAATGATGGATATATTTTTACTATTTTTGTCCCATGATGCATAAATCTGTATAGATTTGAACGTGAGTTCAGGTGGCGGCTGAACAAACTTAATATCATATTTGCGCTGATTTTTATAAAAAAGTGCCAGCTTTAACGGCATTAATGCGATTAATGAGGTGCGTTCAATCATACTTAACATCCCATTAAGTGAATCGGTGCGATAGCCGATAATGCGCGATCCTTTATAATAAAGATTATCTTTAAAAAGGCCTTTATCATTTATAATCATCGGAGAATACCTACCCAGTTGATACATCGCGTGACGAGAAGAATAGAAATGATGTAATGAGATATGAGGTAAGGTACTCAGGATATGGTTGCTGGCGAAAATGCAAACAAAGCTCCTGAAGCTGTCGATAAGCTGATTATCAATTCCCGGGATATTCAACGGCTCGCTGCTAATCAGAAGATCGCATTCCGCAGTGAGTAGTAAATCAGCCAGCACCTCGCGGGAAAGATTTCGTGATGAATAATGATTTAGTAACACGTGCTCAAAGATATCGTCTGCATAAAGCTGAGAGAGGTAGTAAGTCTCAACGATATCTCCGCCTAAAATAGTCATCCTGGCGTCAGCGTTATCTTTTTTGTCGGAAATAAATGTGCTCTCTACCAATTCCATCACCTGACGGAAATTTTGATAGATTTCAATCGCCTTCGCGGTAGGTAACAAACCATCTTTACCACGAACAAACAACTCTTCCTGATAATACCCTTGTAAACGGCGGAGCGCCAATGACACGGCAGAAGGGGTAATTCCAAGTTTTTTGGCTGCTTTAGCAGCATTTCCAGCCGAAATAACAGCGTCAAGAGTCTTGATTAAATTATAATCAAAATCCTTATTGGCACCTTTCGATCCCATCCGCTGCAGGCCTCTAAAAATGAAAAAAGCAATATAGATAATACTCAAAATAAATCAATTGTTAGCCCTGATAAATAATAGGTTAATTTAAATAGTGTGGAAGCCGGATAGAAAAAAGCCCGGGCACGAAGGCCCGGGCTTGGAGAAAGTCAGGAAATGAATAGCAATTAGCGCGTCAAATCATCGAAAAACTTCTTCACACCATCGAAGAAACTTTTAGAGCGCGGACTGTTCTTCTCACCCGTTGGTCCACCAAAGCTCTCCTGAAGATCTTTCAGCAGCTGCTTTTGTTTATCGTTAAGACCAACCGGAGTTTCAACCACCACGCGGCACAGCAGATCGCCCTGCGCACCGCCGCGCACGGACTTCACGCCTTTACCGCGCATCCTGAACAGCTTACCTGTCTGCGTCTCGCCCGGCACTTTAAGATTTACACGACCGTCCAGCGTCGGAACCTCAATCTCTCCGCCAAGAGCGGCCATGGTGAAGTTAATCGGGACTTCGCAGTACAGATTATTTCCTTCACGCTCGAAAATGGCGTGCTGCTTAACCTGGACCTGTACATACAGATCGCCAGCCGGTGCGCCATGCTCGCCCGCTTCACCTTCACCTGCCAGACGAATACGGTCGCCGGTATCGACGCCCGCCGGGATTTTAACCGACAGCGTTTTGGTTTTCTCAACGCGACCATGACCGTGGCATTTATTGCACGGATCTTTAATCAGCGTACCGCGCCCCTGGCAATGCGGACAGGTCTGCTGAACGGCGAAGAAACCCTGGCGCATCTGGACCTGGCCCGCACCGTGACAGGTTGGGCAAGTCTGCGGCTGGCTACCCGCTTTGGCTCCGCTGCCGTGGCAAACGTCGCACTCTTCCAGAGTCGGGATACGGATCTCTTTGGTTACGCCGCGAACGGCTTCTTCGAGCGTCAGATCCATGTTATAGCGCAGGTCCGAGCCGCGCGCTGCGCGCTGGCGACCGCGTCCGCCGCCAAAGATATCACCGAAAACATCGCCAAAGATATCGCTGAAATCCGCGCCGCCACCAAAACCACCGCCGCCGCCCATGCCGCCCTGCTCAAATGCGGCGTGACCGTACTGATCGTAGGCTGCACGCTTCTGGGCATCGGTCAGGATTTCATACGCTTCTTTGATTTCTTTGAATTTAGCTTCAGCCTCTTTATCACCCTGGTTACGGTCCGGGTGATACTTCATGGCCAGGCGCTTATACGCCTTTTTGATTTCACGCTCTTCCGCTGTTCTGGAAACGCCTAAAATCTCGTAATAGTCTTGCTTTGCCATTGGTGTTTTTCAGCCCCTTAACATGCGTGCACGGGCGGAGAGGAAACCTCTTCGCCCGTGCCAGTGTTTTACCCGTTCAAAGGGCGATTATTTTTTGTCTTTCACTTCTTCGAACTCAGCGTCAACAACATCGTCGTCCTTCGCGTTGCTCTCGGAAGCGTCAGCGCCGCCAGCCTGCTGCTGAGCGTGCTGCTGCTGAGCGATTTCCATCAGCTTCTGGGAAGCCTGGGCCAGCGCCTGCATTTTCGCTTCAATATCGGCTTTATCTTCACCTTTCAGCGAAGTTTCCAGCGCGGTCAGCGCAGACTCGATAGCGGTTTTATCGTCAGCCGGCAGTTTATCGCCTGCTTCTTCAACCTGCTTACGCGTGCTGTGCAGCAGGTGGTCACCCTGGTTACGGGTCTGTACCAGTTCTTCAAACTTACGGTCAGCTTCTGCGTTAGCTTCAGCATCGCGTACCATTTTCTGAATTTCTTCTTCGTTCAGACCAGAAGAGGCTTTGATAGTGATCTTCTGCTCTTTACCGCTGTTTTTGTCTTTCGCGGACACATGCAGGATACCGTCAGCATCGATGTCGAAAGTCACTTCGATCTGAGGCATACCGCGCGGTGCCGGGTTGATACCATCCAGGTTGAATTGACCCAGAGATTTGTTATCCGATGCGCGTTTACGCTCACCCTGAATAACATGGATGGTTACCGCAGACTGGTTGTCTTCAGCAGTTGAGAACACCTGGCTGTGCTTGGTCGGGATGGTGGTGTTCTTATTGATCAGCGCAGTCATCACGCCGCCCATGGTTTCGATACCCAGAGACAGCGGGGTAACGTCCAGCAGCAGAACGTCTTTCACTTCACCCGTCAGGACGCCGCCCTGAACAGCAGCGCCAATGGCAACGGCTTCGTCCGGGTTAACGTCTTTACGCGGCTCTTTACCGAAGAACTCAGCAACTTTCTTCTGAACCATTGGCATACGGGTCTGACCACCAACCAGGATAACGTCCTGGATATCGGATACGGACAGGCCAGCATCCTGCAGAGCAACTTTCAGCGGCTCGATGGAACGGTTAACCAGATCTTCTACCAGGCTTTCCAGTTTCGCACGGGTCACTTTGATGTTCATATGTTTCGGACCGGTGGCATCTGCGGTGATGTACGGCAGATTCACGTCGGTCTGCTGAGCGGAAGAGAGTTCAATCTTCGCTTTCTCAGCGGCTTCTTTCAGGCGCTGCATCGCCAGCGGGTCGTTACGCAGGTCAATGCCCTGATCTTTCTTAAACTCGTCAACGAGGTAGTTGATCAGACGGGTATCGAAGTCTTCACCGCCCAGGTGGGTATCACCGTTGGTCGCCAGAACTTCGAAGGTTTTTTCGCCATCAACTTCGTCGATTTCGATAATGGAGATATCGAAGGTACCACCACCGAGGTCGTACACCGCGATAGTGCGGTTGCCGACTTCTTTATCCAGACCGTAAGCCAGCGCAGCGGCAGTCGGTTCGTTGATGATACGTTTGACTTCCAGACCTGCAATACGGCCGGCGTCTTTGGTTGCCTGACGCTGAGCATCGTTAAAGTAAGCAGGTACGGTAATAACCGCTTCAGTTACCGGTTCACCCAGGTAATCTTCAGCCGTTTTCTTCATTTTCTTCAGCACTTCGGCAGAGATCTGCGGCGGTGCGGTTTTAGTGCCTTTCACATCAAGCCATGCGTCGCCATTGTCTGCGGCAACGATTTTGTACGGCATGATAGAAACGTCACGCTGGACTTCTTCGTCCTGGAAGCGGCGGCCAATCAGGCGTTTAATCGCAAACAGGGTATTTTGCGGGTTTGTCACTGCCTGACGTTTAGCCGGCTGACCAACCAGAGTTTCACCATCCTGGGTATAGGCAATGATAGAAGGCGTGGTGCGATCGCCTTCGGCATTCTCCAGCACGCGTGCAGTAGTGCCATCCATAATCGCTACACAAGAGTTGGTAGTACCCAGGTCGATACCAATAATTTTACCCATCTAAACGTCTCCACTAAAAATTCAGTCAACATGTGGTTGTGAACCTGTAATAAGGGCGAAACGTGCGGTTTCAACTACCCAGACATCATTTTTTTTCAGGTTCATTCACTGCGGTTGACTACAAGATGGGGTCGCCCACCGCGGCATCAAGGGGGGATACAAAAAAATTTTTGCCCTGCCCGCGCCGACGGGTGGCAAGCAGGCCTCATAAGCGGTCCGGAAAGCGGGCCTAAAAACGCACAAAATATAATTAATGATAATAATTAAAGTTAAATATATTCATAAAACAATTGACATAATCCGCAATGATTACGTGCTAAAGACAATAAAGTTCCGGTGATAAAATACGCCCCCGCTATGACTCATCCAATATTCAGGAAATCCTCATGAAATCACTGATTCATATATCAGCAGGGTTATTTTTAAGCACCGCCTTAATAACGTCAGCATCCACTAACGATCATAAAATTTTAGGGGTTGTCGCCATGCCGCGAAATGAGACTAACGATCTCACGCTGAAGCTACCGGTATGCCGGGTGATTAAGCGTATCCAGCTCACTGCCGATCGCGGCGACATCCAGCTCTCCGGCGCGACGGTGTACTTTAAAGCCAGCAATAGCGCCAGCCAGAGCCTCAACGTTCCATCAACCATCAAACAGGGGGCAACCACCGACTGGATTAACATTAATAGCGACAACGATAACAAGCGCTGCGTAAAAAAAATCGCTTTTTCTGGCCACACGATTAACTCTTCTGACATGGCCTCGCTAAAAATCATTGGCGACGATTAATATTACTGTTCACCTTATCTGGTATTTATGAAAATTAATTATCTGGATGATGAAGACCTCTCTTTTCTTCATCGCTGTAGCGAAGAGCATCTGGAAACATTCACCCGAATTCTGACCCACAATGAGAATGGAAAGCCGCGCCTTTCAAGTACGCTATTACGTAATCAAACTTTCCAGGCGATGGCAGGGCATCCCGAACGCTATCGTCGCAACTGGCAGCTCATTGCCGGCGAGCTCCAGCACTTCGGCGGCGACAGCATCGCCAACACGCTGCGTCGTCACGGAAAGTTCTACCGGGAAATTTTGCTGGATGTTTGCAAGCGGCTAAAAATCAAAGCCGATAAGCACACCTCTACGCCGGAAATAGAACAGCATCTTCTGGAGCACTTCCTTGAACACAGCTGGAAGAAGATGGACGATCGGCAGAAAGCTGACTTCTTCACTGCCGTTGAGTGTCGGGTCAACGACCATAAAGCATTACTTCCCCATCTGCTGCAGACAAATAAGCTGGCGCAGGGCGTCAACCACCTTCTGGAAATCCGGCTGGCGAAGATCCTGCGCACGCACGCCGCGGTTAGCGTCATCGGCCACGGTCTGGTTCGCGGCGCGGGGCTTGGCGGCCCCCTCGGCGCCGCGTTTAATGGCGTCAAAGCCGTGAGCGGCAGCGCTTATCGCGTGACCATCCCGGCCGTACTGCATATTGCCTGTTTACGGCAAATGACCAGTCTTTATCAGGTGAAAAATGAAATTGGTGAAAAATACCCCGCCAGATCATAGACAGTTTCGCAGCGCCTAATTATTATGCCGCGCCCCGTCGCTGAGAGACGGGGAATGCTTCCCTTTCTAATCATTATTTTGAGGAATTATGGGCAACACTAAGTTGGCTAATCCGGCACCGCTGGGCCTTATGGGCTTCGGCATGACCACTATTCTGCTTAACCTGGCAAATAGCGGCCTGTTCGCGTTTGATGTAGCTATCCTGGCGATGGGCATTTTTTACGGCGGCATTGCGCAGATTTTTGCCGGCCTGCTGGAGTTTAAAAAAGGCAACACCTTTGGTTTAACCGCATTCACGTCTTACGGCGCTTTTTGGCTGACGCTGGTTGCTATTCTTCTGATGCCGAAAATGGGCCTTGCAGAAGCACCCAACGCGCACTTCCTCGGTATGTACCTGGGACTATGGGGCGTTTTTACCCTGTTTATGTTCTTTGGCACCCTGAAAGCCGCGCGTATGCTGCAGTTTGTTTTCCTCAGTCTGACCGTGCTGTTCGCGCTGCTGGCGATTGGTCACCTGGCTGATAACGAAGGCATCGTTAAGATTGCGGGCTGGGTCGGTCTGGTCTGTGGCGCTAGCGCTATCTATCTGGCGATGGGTGAAGTGCTGAACGAGCAGTTTGGCCGCACCGTTCTGCCAATCGGCGAAAAGCATTAATTAACGTCGCCGTCCGTTCGCGAGCGGCGACGTGAGCCCTATCGATTTACGGCAGGCGCTGCAGTTCAGCTTTCGGCGCAGCGACCTGTTGTTCCAGCCCCTGGCGCAGCCAGATCCCCAGCCCCAACCCCATCAACGACAGTGCCAGCACGTACCACGCGGGCGCCATCGGCGAAACGCCCATCAGCATGGTCACCGCAATCGGAGTCAGACCGCCAAAGATGGCGTAAGAGACGTTATAAGAGAATGAGATACCGGTAAAACGCACTTCAGCCGGGAACGCGCGCACCATCACATACGGAACCGCCCCGACCACGCCGACGCACAGCCCCACCGCACCGTAAAGCAGGAACAGGCGCTGCGGGCTATCGCCGGAAAGATGATAGAACGCCCAGCTTGCCGCCGCGAGGAATACGCTGCCGACGATAAACGTGCGGCTGGCGCCAAAACGGTCAGCGGCCAGCCCTGCCAGCAGGCAGCCGATACACAGCATGATGGTGGCAATACTGTTCGCCTTCAGGGTGATTGCGGGGGCAAAACCGTAGTGCTTTTGCAGCCAGACCGGCGACATCAGGATCACCACCACCACGCCGGCGGATAAAAGCCAGGTCAGCAGCATTGAGACCACCACCGCTTTCTGATGCTTCAGCGCGACGGCTTTAACCGGCAGCTCCTGCGCTAATGCTTTACGCTGCTGCATTTCGAGGAAAATCGGCGTCTCCTGGAGCCAACGGCGCAGATACATGGCGACAAGACCAAACGCGCCGCCTAACAGGAACGGAATACGCCAGCCGCCATCGTGGATACCCTGAGGAGTCAGATGAGTATTAATCAGCGTCGCGACGACCGACCCCAGTAATATCCCCACCGTCAGGCCAGCGGTCAGCGTACCGCAGGCGATACCTATTCTTTTTTCCGGTACATGCTCCGCCACAAAGACCCAGGCGCCGGGGACTTCACCGCCAATCGCCGCCCCCTGAAGAATGCGCATAAGCAGCAGCAAAAGCGGCGCCACGATGCCTACCGACGCGTAGGTGGGCAGCAGGCCAATCGCCAGCGTAGGCAGCGCCATCAGTAAAATACTCAGGGTAAACATCTTCTTACGCCCGACCAGATCGCCAAAATGGGCCATAATGATGCCGCCAAGAGGACGAGCTAAATAGCCCGCCGCAAAAATGCCGAAGGTCTGTACCTGGCGCAGCCATTCCGGGATATCGGCCGGGAAAAATAGCTCGCCGACAACGGCGGCGAAGAAGACAAAGATAATGAAATCGTAAAACTCCAGCGCGCCGCCGAGGGCGGCCAGCGTCAGCGTTTTATAATCCTGTCGATTCAGAGGTCGGGTGTAGTGTGACATAACGGGCGATCATCCAGAGGTATGAAGATATTCCACGTACGGTGTAAAGTAAAAAACACTATATCGTAAATAAAACAACACACCACTGGTGATGCAGGTTATATCAGGAATACGGTAAATTCAGGATAATGTTTCACGCCTGGCGCTTTTAGGACGGAAAGCTGCTACTACCTCGCCGTTTGTTTCCACATAAGGCCCCTCAAGCAGCTGTACACAATACGGTACACTCGCGAAAACGCCGTGCACCAGCACGTTACCTTCCGCATCTTTCACGCCTTCCAGCGTTTCCTCAATCGCCTTTGGCTGCCCGGGCAGGTTAAGGATCAGCGCCTGCTTGCGGATAACGCCAACCTGACGAGAAAGAATGGCCGTCGGCACAAAGTGCAGGCTCACCTGGCGCATTTGCTCACCAAAGCCGGGCATCACCCGATCGGCAATCGCCAGCGTCGCATCCGGGGTAACATCACGGCGGGCCGGGCCCGTGCCGCCGGTCGTCAGGACCAGGTGGCAGCCCATTTCATCGACCAGTTCACAGAGGGTTTGCTCGATAATAACCTGTTCATCCGGGATCAAGCGGGTTTGCAATTCGAAAGGCGTGGAGAGCGCACGGGCCAGCCATGCTTCAAGCGCGGGAATGCCTTTATCCTGATAGACGCCGCTGGAGGCGCGATCGGAAATGGAAACTAAGCCGATTCGTAAGGTGTTCATGATTATTCCGTTCAAACAGTATTAATAGACAGAATAATACACCGAGGGGAGCAAGGCAGACAGTTTAATGTGGCCGACGGACGCCGGCCACATGGGGTATTACAGCAGATCGCCGATCATTTTTTCCAGTTTTTCCTGGTCGATCGCAAACTTGCGGATACCTTCCGCCAGTTTATCTACCGCCATCGGATCCTGGTTGTGCTGCCACAGGAATTCAGATTCGGTGATACGCGCCGGACGCGCTTTAACTTCGCCGCTGAAGGCCAGTTTGCGTTCGATGGCGCCTTCGCTTTCCGCCAGCTCTTTCAGCAGCGCAGGAGCGATAGTCAGACGGTCACAGCCGGCCAGTTCGAGGATCTCGCCGAGGTTACGGAAGCTTGCGCCCATAACCACCGTTTCGTAACCGTGCTGTTTGTAGTATTCGTAGATTTCGCTTACGGACACCACGCCCGGATCTTCTGCCGGCGCGTACTCTTTCTTATCGGTGTTGGCTTTGTACCAGTCGAGGATACGACCAACGAACGGAGAAATCAGGAATACGCCCGCTTCCGCACAGGCACGCGCCTGAGCGAAGGAGAACAGCAGCGTCAGGTTACAGTTGATGCCTTCTTTTTCCAGCTGCTCAGCGGCGCGAATGCCCTGCCAGGTAGAAGCCAGTTTAATCAGAATGCGATCGTTGCCGATGCCAGCATCGTTGTACAGTTTGATGAGGCGCTTAGCTTTGGCGATAGAAGCCTCGGTGTCATAGGACAGGCGAGCATCAACTTCGGTGGAAATACGGCCAGGGATCAGCTTAAGAATTTCGAGACCAATGTTCACCGCCAGCTTATCGGAAGCATCGATAATCTGCTGCGCGCGGTCGCTGCTCTGGCCGCGAGCCCAGGCAACGGCGTCATCAATCAGCTTACGGTACTCAGGGATCTGAGCCGCGCCGAGAATCAAAGAAGGGTTAGTCGTGGCGTCCTGAGGCTGATACAGCTTCATTGCCGCGATATCTCCGGTATCAGCTACGACAGTGGTGTACTGACGCAGAGAAGTCAATTTATCCGTCATGATAGTGTTTCTCTTAAACAGCAGTTAAGGGGATGTAACCGGTCTGCCAAGATGATAACACGCTGCCGGGGCAGCGCAACCGCCTACAATGCATGAGCGCAGAGTGTGATAAACTGGGCCAATTAATTCCCTGAACACTAAAGGATTGTCACTGGATTGGTAGCGCTTACACTCGCGCACCGATATGGGCAAGAGGATGCTTGATGCCTGATTTTCTGTCGTTTATCAATGAAATACTCTGGGGCTCGGTAATGATTTATCTGTTACTGGGCGCTGGAGTTTGGTTTACCTGGCGAACAAAATATATTCAGTTCCGTTATATCCGCCAGTTTAGCAGAAGTCTGAAAAAGAGCCTTCAGCCGCAGCCCGGCGGGTTAACCTCTTTTCAGGCGCTCTGTATGAGTCTGGCGGCGCGCGTGGGCAGCGGCAATATGGCAGGCGTGGCGCTGGCCATTGCCGCAGGTGGCCCCGGCGCCGTTTTCTGGATGTGGGTCTCGGCGCTGCTCGGCATGGCCAGCAGTTTCGCCGAATGTTCTCTCGCGCAGCTTTATAAAGAGCGCGACTCCCGCGGGCACTTTCGCGGTGGCCCGGCCTGGTATATGGCCCGGGGACTCGGCATGCGCTGGATGGGCGTGCTGTTTTCTATTCTTCTCCTGCTGGCCTACGGCGTCATCTTTAATACCGTACAAGCCAACTCCGTTGCCCATGCCATGGAGTATGCGTTTCGTTTACCCGATGTTATCACCGGCGGCGTCCTGGCGGCGCTGACCCTGCTGGTCATCGTTCGCGGGATTCGCGGCGTAGCGCGGCTGATGCAGTGGCTCGTGCCGCTTATGGCTTTACTGTGGGTGCTGACCAGCCTGATTATCGGCCTGTGGCATATCACCGCCCTGCCGACGATTTTTGAAATCATTTTCCGCTGCGCTTTCGGCTGGCAAGAGGCCGCTGCGGGCGCGGTGGGCTACACCATCAGCCAGGCGCTCACCAGCGGCTTTCAGCGCGGGATGTTTTCCAATGAAGCGGGTATGGGTTCGACGCCAAATTCCGCCGCCGCTGCCGCCTCCTGGCCCCCTCATCCCGCGGCGCAGGGGATCGTACAGATGATTGGCGTCTTTATTGATACCATCGTGATCTGTACCGCCAGCGCCGTGATCATCATGCTGGCGCCGCGAGACGGCAATGACGAAGCGGCAAGCGGCATTCAGGACATCCAGCACGCGATGAACAACCTCGTCGGCGACTGGGGTTCCGGCTTTGTCGCTTTTATCGTGCTGCTGTTCGCCTTCAGTTCGATCGTCGCAAACTATATCTATGCCGAAAATAATCTCATTTTTCTCCGCATGGATAGCCTGCGTAACATCTGGCTGCTGCGTCTGCTTACGCTGTGTATGGTCGTCACCGGCGCGATGGTCAGCCTACCGGTGGTCTGGCAGATGGCGGATATCATCATGGCGCTGATGGCAATAACTAACCTGACGGCTATCCTGCTGCTGTCGCCGACGGTGCGGATCATTGCCAGCGATTATCTGCGACAGCGGAAGCTGGGCCAGCGGCCGGAATTTGACGTCACCCGCTACCCTGAAATTCATCAGCAGCTGGTACCGGGAACATGGGACAACCTGCCGCGCGAATAGCGCGGCAATCGCAGCTATCGATCCTCTCATGACGTTTTTTTGCTAAAGTCGTCAAAAATTTCCTGTAAGGACTGGATATGCTCATTCTGATTTCACCTGCAAAAACGCTCGATTATCAAAGCCCGCTGGCAACGACGCGTTATACCCAGCCAGAGCTACTGGAACACTCTCAGGAGCTTATCGGCATTGCCCGTCAGCTGTCGGCACCGCAGATTGGTAAACTGATGGGCATCAGCGACAAGCTGGCTGACCTGAATGCGACCCGCTTTCACGACTGGCAGCCAGACTTCACCCCGGACAACGCCCGTCAGGCGATCCTGGCGTTTAAGGGCGATGTCTATACCGGCCTGCGGGCAGAGACCTTTAGCGAAGCCGATTTCGATTTTGCCCAGCAGCATCTGCGGATGCTTTCCGGCCTGTACGGCGTTCTGCGCCCGCTGGATCTGATGCAACCCTATCGTCTGGAGATGGGGATTAAGCTTGAGAACGCAAAAGGCAAAGATCTGTATCAGTATTGGGGAGACGTTATTACCGATAAGCTGAATCAGGCGTTGAAAGCCCAGGGCGACGATATTGTGGTAAATCTGGCCTCTGATGAGTACTTCAGGTCGGTGAAACCCAAACGGCTTGAGGGCCAGCTGATAAAGCCGGTATTCCTTGATGAGAAAAACGGCAAGTTTAAAGTGATCAGCTTCTACGCTAAAAAAGCGCGCGGCTTGATGAGTCGTTACATCATTGAGAATCGCTTAACGAAGCCGGAGCAGCTGACCCGCTTTGATAGTGAAGGCTATTTCTTTGACGCCGACGCTTCGGGTAACGGAGAGCTGGTCTTTAAACGCCACGAGCAGTAAAAAAACCGCTTCCCTGCCGCAAATCACGCAGCAGGGAAGCGCTGATTCAGACTTAGCCCATCATCAGCTTACGCAGCGCGGCAAAATCGGCCGGCAGATTATGCGACAGCAGCGGCAGATCGGCGCGATCGGCCAGCTCTTTCGGCAGCGGCAGCGTCTCTTGCAGAATCTCTTCCACGCTCTCTTTAAACTTCGCCGGATGCGCCGTGCCGAGGAACAGGCCGTACTCACCCGCCTGCAGCTGGTCGCGCAGCGCGCGATAAGCAATCGCCGCATGCGGTTCTGAGGTATAGCCGATAGCCTTCAGCTCACGCATGGTCTCTTTGGTGGTTTCATCATCCACCGCCGCGTAGCCCAGCTCATTCAGGCGCCAGATTTTACGACGGAACAGCTCTTCCACGCGCGGCCAGTTGTTCGGCTGGCTGACGTCCATGGCGTTAGACAGCGTGGCCTGGGTTGCTTTCGGCGACCAGTTACCGTCCTGCAGGAAGCGCGGCACGGTGTCGTTGGCGTTAGTCGCCGCAATAAAGCGTTTGATTGGCAGACCCAGAGATTTGGCCAGCAGGCCGGCGGTCAGATCGCCAAAGTTACCGCTGGGTACCGAGATAACCAGCTGGTTACGGGCTTCCTGAGGCAGCTGAGCCACGGCTTCAAAGTAATAGCAAATCTGCGCCAGCAGGCGGCTGATATTGATTGAGTTAGCCGAGTTAAGACCCAGCGCAGCTTTCAGCTCTTCATCATCAAAGGCCTGTTTAACCAGCGCCTGGCAGGCGTCAAAGTCGCCGTCGATAGCCACAGTTTCAATGTTACCGCCGAGGGTGCAGAACAGCTTTTCCTGCAGCGGGCTGATTTTGCCGCGCGGATAGAGAATGACCACTTTGACGTTTGGCAGGCCATAAAACGCGTGCGCAACCGCCGCGCCGGTGTCGCCGGAGGTGGCCGTCAGAATAGTGACCGGTTTGTCGCCTGCGATATGGGTGAGCATCTGCGCCATAAAGCGGCCGCCGAAGTCTTTAAACGCCAGAGTCGGGCCGTGGAACAGTTCGAGGCAGCCGACGTCGTCCTGCACTTTGCTGACCGGCGCCGGGAAGGTAAAGGCATTGCCGATGCGCTCTTGCAGAACGCCCTGCGGGATCTCATCGCCGATAAATGCCGACAGGATTTTTGCGCTACGCGACACAAAGTCCTGCTGCAGCATCTCGTCGATTTCAGTCAGGCTGAATTCCGGCAGATCGTGCGGGAAGAACAGCCCCTGATGCTTGCCAAGCCCCTGCGTGACGGCCTGCGCAAAGCTGACCTGTTCGTTATGATCTTTTAAGTTATAGAGTTTCATTGGTTATCCCACTACTCGAGCGCCCGCCGTGTCCAGCCGGCAAATATGAACGAAGCCTTCCTGATTTTGCAGATAGTGCGTAGCCAGCCAGTCGGCGACGCGCTGCGCGGTTTCCGGTTTATCGCATAATGCAAACAACGTTGGACCGGAACCGGAAATGCCGCACGCCTGCGCGCCAATTTCCATTGCTGCCTGACGCGCTTCGCTGAAGCCCGGCAGTAGTTTGGTACGATACGGTTCGGCAATCACATCTTTCATCAATTTCGCCGCCAGCTGAGGCTGGCGGGAATAGCAGGCGTGAATAAAGCCCGCTAGATGACGACCGTGGGCAATACAGTCCTGACGGCGATACTGCGCCGGCAAAATTGCCCGCGCTTCCGCGGTGGAGACCTTAATACCCGGATAGGCCAGCACCCACAACCACTCGTCGAAGGCCGGAATCTGCTGGCTGATGATGCCGTTTTCCTCAAGCATCAATTGTATCCCGCCCAGATAGCACGGCGCGACGTTATCGTAATGGATACTGCCGGAAATCCGCCCTTCCATCTCGCCCATCAGCGCCAGCATTCGGCTCTCATTGAGCGGCTTGCCGCAGAACTCGTTCATCGCGACCAGCGCGGCGACGACGGAACAGGCGCTGGAGCCCAGGCCGGAACCAATCGGCATGTTTTTTTCCAGGGTCATCGCCACCGGTACCTTCTTGCCAATCTCCTGGCAAAAACGCTCCCAGCATTGATAGACAATATTTTCCTGCGGCGCCGTCGGCAGTTTACTGGCGAAGCGACCCACGTTTTGCAGGCTAAAGCTCGTCGCCGCCTCAACCGAGACATTGTCCCCCAGCAGCGTGCCGTCAACCGGCGTTACCGCCGCGCCCAGCACGTCAAACCCGACGCTCATATTAGCACTGGAAGCCGGGGCATATACTTTGACCATCTTAAACTCCTAACTTCCATGACAGGGTACGCAGCAGGTCGGCGAAAACGCCAGCCGCCGTCACATCGTTACCCGCACCATAACCGCGCAGCACCAGCGGCAGCGGCTGGTAATAGTGGCTGTAGAACGCCAGCGCATTCTCGCCGTTTTTCACTTTAAACAGCGGATCGTTGCCATCAACCGCGGCGATTTTCACGCGGCAGGTGCCATCCTCTTCGATATTACCGACATAGCGCAAGACCTTACCTTCATCGCGCGCTTTTGAGACCCGCGAGGCAAACTCGTCATCCAGAGAAGGCAGGCGTGCCATAAAGCTGTCGACATCGCCGCTGGCGTCAAAACCCGCCGGTAGCGCCGGCTCTACGATAATGTCAGACAGCTCCAGTTCGCGCCCGGTTTCACGCGCGAGGATTAGCAGCTTACGCGCAACATCCACGCCGGAAAGATCGTCGCGCGGATCCGGTTCGGTATAGCCCATTTCACGCGCCAGCTTCGTCGCCGCAGAGAAGCTTACGCCTTCGTCCAGCTTACCGAAGATAAATGACAGCGAGCCGGACAGAATACCGGAGAAGCGCAGCAGCTCATCGCCGGCGTTCAGCAGATTTTGCAGGTTTTCGATTACCGGCAGCCCCGCGCCGACGTTGGTATCGTATAAAAACTTACGTCGTGAGCTGCTCGCGGCATGACGCAGCTGATGATAGTAATCCAGCGATGAGGTATTGGCCTTTTTGTTCGGCGTTACCACGTGGAAACCTTCGCGCAGGAAATCGGCGTACTGATCGGCCACCGCCTGGCTGGAGGTACAGTCGACAATCACCGGGTTCAGCAGATGGTACTCTTTCACCAGACGAATAAGTCGCCCCAGGTTGAACGCCTCTTTGGCTTCCGCCAGCTCATCGCGCCAGTGTTCAAGGTTCAGGCCGTGTACGTTGGTCAGCAAGGCGCGCGAGTTAGCCACCCCGCAAACGCGGAGGTCGATATGTTTACTCTTCAACCAGCTCTGCTGGCGCTTGATCTGTTCGATCAGCGCGCCGCCGACGCCGCCGATGCCAATGACAAACACTTCAATCACCTGATCGGTATTGAACAGCATCTGGTGGGTCACGCGAACGCCGGTGGTCGCATCATCGTTGCTCACGACAACGGAAATAGAGCGCTCGGAAGAACCCTGGGCAATCGCCACAATGTTGATATTGGCGCGCGCCAGCGCAGCGAAGAATTTAGCGGAAATCCCACGCAGGGTGCGCATACCATCGCCGACAACCGAAATAATCGCCAGGCGTTCCATGATCGACAGCGGCTCAAGCAGCCCCTCTTTCAGCTCCAGATAAAATTCATCTTCCATTACCCGCTTCGCCCGAGCGCAATCGCTCTGCGGCACGCAGAAGCTGATGCTGTATTCGGAAGAGGACTGGGTGATAAGAACAACGGAGATTCCCGCGCGGGACATAGTGGCGAACACGCGCGCCGCCATGCCAACCATCCCCTTCATTCCCGGCCCGGAGACGTTGAACATCGCCATATTGTTGAGATTAGAGATACCTTTCACCGGCAGATCGTCTTCATCGCTGCTGCCGCCGATAAGCGTACCCGGCGCCTGCGGATTGCCGGTATTTTTGATTAAACAGGGGATCTGGAACTGGGCGATGGGGGCGATAGTACGCGGGTGCAAAACTTTGGCGCCGAAGTAGGAGAGCTCCATCGCTTCCTGATAGGACATCGACTTCAGCAAACGCGCATCCGGCACCTGACGCGGGTCGCAGGTATAAACGCCGTCAACGTCGGTCCAGATTTCACAGCAGTCGGCGCGCAGGCAGGCGGCCAGCACGGCTGCGGAGTAGTCAGAGCCGTTACGGCCCAGCACCACCAGTTCGCCCTTTTCGTTACCGGCGGTAAAGCCCGCCATCAGCACCATATGGTCAGCCGGGATCTGGCTGGCGGCAATGCGGCGGGTCGACTCGGCGATATCCACGGTGGATTCGAGGTAATGGCCAACGGCAAGCAGTTTTTCAACCGGATTAATCACCGTGACGTTATGACCGCGCGCTTCCAGTAAGCCGGCCATAATAGCGATGGAGAGTTTTTCTCCCCGGCAGATCAGAGACGCATTGACGCTATCCGGGCACTGTCCGAGCAGGCTAATACCGTGCAGGACGTGTTTGATTTGCGCAAACTCCTGCTCGACAAACATTTTCAACTGAGCGTGCGGAAAGCCCGGCTGGGCATCGGCGAGGCCTTGCAGAAGTTCGGCGAAAATACGTTCGGCATCAGCGATATTGGTCAGCGCATCCTGCCCGCCAATGGTTTTTTCGATCATCGCAACCAGATGGTTAGTGATCTTCGCCGGGGCAGACAGTACGGTCGCTACCTGCCCCTGCCTGGCATTACTCTCCAGAATATCGGCAACACGCAGAAAACGTTCTGCATTTGCCACTGATGTACCGCCGAACTTCAACACACGCATGGTTATGACCCCTTGATTTTTTATCGAAAAAAAAGCCCGCACTGTTCAGGTGCGGGCTTTTTTCTGTGTTTCCTGTACGCGTCAGCCCGCACCGTTACCTGTGGTAATAGTGGTGGTGATAATCGTGGTGATCATGCCGATGCGATTCATGGATGTTGTGTACTCTGTAATTTTTATCTGTCTGTGTCCTGTGCCTATATTGGTTAAAGTATCTGTCGACTTAAGTCAACGAATTTCTACTTTTAGCCCTTTTTTTCACACCTGGCCAATACGCCATAGCAACCTGACAATTCATCCGCATTTACGCATCCAGACGCCAATAATTAGCACATAAAACCATATGAAAATAATATGACAGCATTTTACCCTGGGAGGTTTTTTTCAATATCGTGCAGTAAACGATGCAGCATGGCGGTGTCTCGCTGCTGCAAAAGTCCTATCCGCTGCTCCAGCCAGTCGGACAGTTTTACATCGTCACCCGCGCCGAGGCGATTAAGCAGATCGCGCGTTCGCAGGCGTAACGCCTGCAGTTGATTATCATCTGCGTCGGCGGAGGTTGACGGGGCCTGCTGCAGCAATGAGGTCAGCTGGTAGCAATAGACCATCACCGACTGCCCCAGGTTTAGCGAAGGATAGTCAGCCGCCATAGGCACACCGGTCAACACATCGGCAAGGGCCAGCTCTTCATTCGTCAGACCAGAATCTTCCCGGCCAAACACCAGCGCGGCATGATGCATCCACTGCGCTTTTTCTTCCAGCAGCGGCAGGAGCTGCTGCGGCGTCGCATAGTAGTGGAAACGCGCCCGGCTGCGGGCGGTCGTGGCCACGGTAAAATCAACATCGTGCAGCGCCTGCTCCAGCGTGGCATAAGTGTTGATATTATCGAGGATATCGCCAGAACCGTGCGCGACCCAGCGCGCGGCGGGCTGCAAATGCGCCTCGCTATCGACGATACGCATGTCGCTAAACCCCATGGTTTTCATCGCTCTGGCTGCCGCCCCGACGTTTTCCGCCCGAGCCGGGGACACTAATACAATTGATAAACGCATTCGGTTTCTCTTTTACCTTTTAGGCGGTGGGAATAACGATTTTTTCCCTCATTTTACGCGCCGTGAATTTACAAATTTGCAACAAAAATCACTAAATTTGAGCTTTATCACCCATAAAAAAAACTAAACTATTCCCAAGGCACCATGACACAGAGTATGTTAACAGAACGGCTTTATCCGTATGTTTGGCAATGAAATTTACGTCCGAGTACGTTTTGAGGCTTTGGATTCACCGCGTTTATTATTTTCTCATTGCAACTAATTGAGCGAAGTATGAATTGTGAAGATGAATCCCGTTTAGATGCAATGATTTCACAAGACTGTTAACGTGCTACAATTGAACTTGATATATGTCAACGAAGCGTAGTTTTATTGGGTGTCATGCCTCACTTAGCCTGTTATGTTGCTGTTAAAATGGTTAGGATGACAGCCGTTTTTGACACCGTCGGGTCCAGAGGGAAAGTACCCACGACCAAGCTAATGATGTTGTTGACGTTGATGGAAAGTGCATCAAGAACGCAATTACGTACTTTAGTCATGTTACGCCGGGCATGTTAATTTGCGACATGCACCAGGCAGGTCAGGGACTTTGGTACTTCCTGTTTCGATTTAGTTGGCAATTTAGGTAGCAAACATGCAGACCCCGCACATTCTTATCGTTGAAGACGAGTTGGTAACACGCAACACGTTAAAAAGTATTTTCGAAGCAGAAGGTTATGATGTATTCGAAGCGACCGATGGCGCGGAAATGCATCAGATCCTGTCTGAAAATGATATCAACCTGGTGATCATGGATATCAACCTGCCGGGTAAAAATGGTCTCCTGTTAGCACGCGAACTGCGTGAGCAGGCGGACGTCGCGCTGATGTTCCTCACCGGCCGCGATAACGAAGTGGATAAAATCCTTGGCCTCGAAATTGGCGCCGATGATTATATCACTAAACCGTTCAACCCACGTGAACTGACGATCCGCGCGCGCAACCTGCTCTCCCGTACCATGAACCTGGGTACCGTGAGCGAAGAGCGCCGTAGCGTGGAAAGCTATAAGTTCAACGGCTGGGAGCTGGATATCAATAGCCGCTCGCTGGTAAGCCCCAATGGTGAGCAGTACAAGCTGCCGCGCAGTGAATTCCGCGCCATGCTGCACTTCTGCGAAAATCCGGGCAAAATCCAGTCGCGTGCGGAACTGCTGAAGAAAATGACCGGCCGTGAGCTGAAGCCGCACGACCGTACCGTGGACGTGACCATCCGTCGCATTCGTAAGCATTTTGAATCCACTCCGGACACCCCGGAAATTATCGCCACCATCCATGGCGAGGGGTACCGCTTCTGTGGCGACCTGCAGGAATAACACCGTTTTTCTTGCTGTCATAACGTAAAAACGGCGCAATTCGCGCCGTTTTTTTATTTCCAGATCCTGAGCTTATCGTCATCCTGACCAGCGTCCGGCAGCTCACCTTTTGCCTTCGGCAGAGATAACGCGTACCAGTCAACGTGGCGGGTCAGGAACATCAGCGCACTTAACGCCAGCAGCAATACGCCGGTCCCCAGCAGCAATGCGCTATCTTCCGATCGCAACAGCATCCACATAACGCCGTCCAGCAGCAGTAGCGCGCAGACGAACAGTAAACTGTTACGCCAACCATTCAATACTGCCTGAAGATACACCCCGTTGATAAGCGCGCCTAGCAGGCTGGCGGCAATCCACGATGCCGTAAAACCGATATGTTCGGACAGCGCCAGCAGCACCAGATAGAACATGACCAGCGACAGCCCCACCAGCAGATACTGCATGGGGTGCATGCGATACCGCGTTAAGCTTTCAAAAACAAAAAATGCCATAAACGTCAGCGTTATCAACAGAACGGCATATTTTGTCGCCCGATCGGTCAGCTGATATTGATCGGCGGGCGTGGTGACATTCACGTTGAAAGCAGGCAACTGACGCCACTCAATCTGCCGACCCTCAACAAAAAACTTCGCCATATTGTTGGCAAACCAGGTGCTTTGCCACTGGGCGCTATAGCCTGTTGGGCTGACTTCCCGCTTTGCAGGTAAAAAGTCGCCAAGGAACCCCGGGTGCGGCCAATTGCCGGCAAGCTGTAAGGTACTGTTGCGCCCAAGCGGAACCACCGAGAAACTGCCGCTGCCATTCAGATTGAGCGTGAATTCAATATCCAGCGCTTTTTGTTCAGGGAGTAACAGCGGCATCGGCATATGAATGCCCTCCCCGCTGTCGTCGAGACCCGGCCCAGGCTCAACGGGTAGCCTCTCGCCATTGAGCTCTGGTGACTTAATCTCGCCAATACCGCGCGCATCGCTGACGCTGACGACCAGAAACGGTCTGCCCAGCGTAATCGTCTGCTTCCTGAGCGCCTTGATGCGCGAAGGTTCAAAATGCGCTTTGACGCTGAGATTATTGTGCCAGATCTGCCCCTCATAGATACCGATTCTCCGGGATTCAACATCCTGATTACCGGTGACCGCCAGCGTCTCCGGCAGCCAGTAGTGTACCCATTGGGTTTGATATTCTACCGTTTTAGTTCCCTCAACCCGCGTTAGCGTCTCGGTCACCGGAATGGCAATCAGCGGCCCAGCCAGTTTCTGCGATCCGCTGGTGCTGCTCTCCAGCGCGTCAACCACGTCGCTACGATAGTCCGCGCGTTCAACGATCAGCTGCCGGACCAGCATCAGCGGGATCGACAACAGTAAAATGCACCCCAGCAGGGTGCTCATTTTCCAGAATAGTGGTGATTTCAACATAGCCCTCTCCTTAGTGATGCGCTCACCTTAAAGGGGCCGTGTGGGGAGAGTTTGAAGCTATGTGAAGTGAGCGTGAAGTGTCAGCAAAGCGCACGCACCGCCTTCAGGGCGATTAACCAGCTGGATATCCCCCTGATGCAGGCGCGCGACTTCACGAACAAACGCCAGCCCCAGGCCACTGCTTTTTTGCCCATTTTCACGAGGCAGGGAATAGAAACGTTCAAAAATACGCCCCAGGGCGTAGTCGGGAATGCCGCATCCCGTATCGCATACGGTTAACAGCACGCCGCCATCACGCTCTTCAGCACCAAGCAGGATTTCCCCTGCGGAAGGCGTGAAATCGATAGCATTATCAACGAGATTACCCAACGCCTGCGCCAGAAGCTCCCGATCGCCTTCAACCATCAGAGGCGTATCCTGCCAGCGCAGCGTCACTTTTTTCGCCGCCAGCGCGATCTCGCGCTCCTCGGCCAGGCGATGAAATAGCTCAGCGACGGGGACGGGACGTCGGGCGATCTCCAGCCGGTTCTCCAGCCGGGCCTGCTGGAGCAAATTTTCCACCAGCGACTGCATTCGCGCGTTCTGCGCCAGAATATTACGCGTAAAACGGGCGGCGACCTCAGGCGGAGGAGCCTCACGGAGAATTTCTGCCGCGCCGCGAATCGCCGCCAGCGGGCTCTTCAGCTCATGGGTCAGCGCATAAATATAGTTTTCAATGGCGTTTTTACCTTCAAGCTTAAGGCGCATACTCTCCAGCGCCTGCGCCAGCTTACGCAGTTCGCTGCCGCCCAGATTCGGCAGCGGAACCGGACGATCGGCGGTCACGGAGTCCGCGTAGCGAACCAGCTTGCCGATGGAAAAGTTAATCCACCATACCATCGCAGCGCCTATCAGGAGCGCGATCCCCAGCAGCGCCCCGCCGGCCCACAGAATACGCCGCTCGCTGCGTTTAATGACCGGCGCCATGGCCAGATTGGGTTTCCCGACGCTTAGCACGCCAATGATTCGGCCGCTGTCAGTCACCGGCGCGGCAATATACATCACCGAGCTGTTATCATCGTTCGGATCGCTGCGCGTGCTGCGCGCGCCGTATTGCCCGCGTAAAGTGAGCCAGACATCGTTCCAGCGCGAGTAGTCTTGCCCCAGCGCACTGCCCGCAGAATCAAACACCACCTTGCCCTGCGCATCGGTCATATAGACGTGATATTCATTGCGAACTTTATTAATGCCGGCAATGTTGGCGTTGATCGGCTGGCGATGCAGCGTTTGAAAAGCCTGGGCCAGGCGCCCGTGCTGGGGATCGGCGGAGAGTAAATCCTCGCGGGCCAGCTCGGCAAGCAGGGTAGCCGTATCAATCAGCGTCCCTTCGGTTGCCCGCCGGACCCCGGGTTTAATCTCCTGAACGAAGATGGAAAGCACAAACCAGGCCGCGATCGCCACAATCAAAAAGTAGCCCATCAGCAGCCGCATACCGATGCGCATCAGAAGCCTCCAAGGCTGTATCCCATGCCGCGGTGCGTATTGATGGGGGAGATGTCAGGGTTCACTTCTCGCAGCTTAGCGCGCAGCGTTTTGATATGAGTATCCACGGTACGATCGAAGCTCTCGTTCGCATCGCCCCATACCTGCTCCATCAGCAGCTGGCGGGAAAAAATGCGCCCCGGAGAGTGCAGTAGCGTTTTTAATAATAAAAACTCATAGCGGGTCAGATTCAGGCTCTGACCGCACCAGGTGACCCGAGCCGCGGCGTCGTTCAATGTGAACTCCCCCACGCGCAAGAGCGGTGGAGGGGCGGCGAACTTCTGCAGCCGCCGCAGAACGGTGCGAACTCTGGCGCAAACTTCACGAGGGGAAAATGGCTTGGCAATATAGTCATCAGCGCCGATTTCCAGGCCAAGCAGCTTATCCACCTCTTCGCTGCGGGCCGTCAGGAACAGCACCGGCAGCGCCGGGTAGCGAGCAAGCAGCCGCCGACAGAGCTCAAACCCGCTGATATCCGGCAGCCCGACGTCGAGAATCGCCAGGTCGGGTTGGTGGTGATGTGCCGCATCGAGCGCCGGCAGCCCGCGCTCGAACGCCGTAACGATAAATCCTTCCTGCTGCAGCTGGTAGACGAGCGTATCGGCGATGCTCATCTCATCTTCCACCAACCAGATCCGCGGTTGTTGCATCGGCGTTCCCTGTTATTTATTCCATGGCATAATCGGCACCGCGCTAATCGCGTTCTTCGGCGAGCCATCGACGATTTTATCCGAATAGGTCAGATAGACCAGCGCATTGCGTTTGGCATCGTAAAAGCGCACCACCTGCAGCTTTTTAAATACCAGCGAGGTGCGTTTCTGGAACACGACATCGCCCTGCGTTTTACCGTTTTTGATTTTATCCGTCAGCTCAATCGGCCCCACCTGCTGACAGGAGATCGCAGCATCAGAGGTATCTTCCGCCAGCCCTAACCCGCCTTTAATTCCCCCGGTTTTCGCCCGGCTGATGTAGCACGTCACGTTTTGTACATCCGGGTCGTCAAAGGCCTCTACGACAATTTTATGATCCGGCCCAAGGAACTTAAACACGGTATCCACAGAGCCAATTTGCTCCGCCTGCGCCATCTGAGACCCCGCCAGTAAAAGCATACCTGCCACTAACTTCTTGTATTTCATATTGTTACCATTCTTAAAAATTTAGCTGAGTGATTATCACACATTAAGAAGAAAAGTTTTATAGATCACAGCTTTACAAAATTACCACCGATACTTCTGGAAGAATCGCATTTAAAAGCAAAAAAAACACTGAATGCTAAAACATCAAAAAATGCTATTATCCGCTACCTTTAGTATCAGGCACCTGAGTTTAAGGATGGGGATATTTTATGGATCAAGCAGGGATTATTCGCGATCTCCTTAGCTGGCTGGAAGGTCACCTGGATCAGCCACTCTCACTGGACAATGTGGCAGCGAAGGCGGGTTATTCCAAGTGGCATCTGCAAAGAATGTTCAAGGACGTGACCGGCCATGCCATTGGTGCCTATATTCGCGCCCGTCGCTTATCTAAGTCAGCGGTTGCCCTACGCCTGACCGCGCGTCCGATTCTCGATATTGCGCTGCAGTATCGCTTTGACTCGCAGCAGACTTTTACTCGCGCATTTAAAAAACAGTTCTCGTTGACGCCAGCCCTTTACCGACGCTCCCCCGACTGGAGCTCTTACGGTATGCGTCCTCCGCTGCGTCTGGGCGAGTTCACCATGCCGCAGTACGAATTCGTCACGCTGAACACCACTCAGCTGGTCGGCGTGACCCAGAGCTATACCTGCAAGCTGGAAGAGATCTCCGATTTCCGTAATCAGATGCGCGTGCAGTTCTGGCGTGAATTCCTCGCCAATACGCCATCGATTCCTCCGACGCTGTACGGCCTGCATGAGCCGCGTCCGAGCCTCGATAAAGACGATGAGCAGGAGGTGTTTTACACCACCGCGCTGACGCCGGAGCTGGCTAACGGCCATCTGCACAACGCCCACCCGGTGACGCTGGAAGGCGGCGAATACGTGATGTTTACCTACGAAGGATTGGGCACCGGGCTACAGGAATTTATTCTGACGGTTTACGGCACCTGCATGCCGATGCTCAATCTCACTCGTCGTAAGGGCCTGGATATCGAACGCTTCTTCCCGGAAGATGAAAACCGGAATCAGGAACCGCCTATTCAGCTGCGCTGCGAATACCTGATTCCGATTCGTCGTTAACGCTGTAGCTCATCCATCGCGGGGGCATCAAGATGCGAGACATCCCCCGCGGTTTCCACGACCCATCCCGATGCCAGCCAGGGGCTTTGCTGATAGTCAACGCGAGAGATAGAGCAGTTGCGCAGACGCAGGCGACGCTCCGCATAGGCGGGCAAGCCAAGAATCGTACTCACCAGACACCCCAGCGCCATGCCGTGGCTCACCAGCAGCGGCCGGCTACCTGCGGGCAGCTCCAGACAAGAGGTCAGCGCCGCGTGCATACGGTCGCTCAGCTCCTGCATTGACTCTCCCTGCGGGATGCGCCCGTCGGGCGTACCGTTAACCAGCTGTCGACGCCAGCCCTCTTCTTCTTCGCTCAGCGAGTCGATATGGCGCTTTTCCAGCACGCCCATATCCAGCTCACGCAAGCGTGAATCGGTCATGACGCTGCATCCGCAGGCTTCAGCGATGATTTCTGCGGTACGCCGCGTCCGGCCTAAATCGCTGGCGATAATATGCGTAATCCCCAGCGTTCTGGCGCGCTCGCCTACCTGCCAGGCCTGACGCTCACCGTGGGCGGTAAGCGGACTGTCGGACTGGCCCTGAATACGTCGCTCGGCGTTCCACTGCGTTTCACCGTGGCGAACAAGGTATACCTGTAACATGCTTTATTATCCGTTATGAGCTCTTAACCATTAAGCTACAAGCATAGCCGCCTGCAACAAGAATGATTTGGAGTATACTGCGATGATGTTTAGTATTTCTGAGTTGTTTTGATTATGCACCATGTTGTCTCAGCTACCACTAATCCCGCCAAAATTCAGGCAATTCTGCAGGCTTTTAACGAGATCTTCGGCGAAGGATCCTGCCACATTGAGTCCGTCTCCGTCGAGAGCGGCGTGCCGGAACAGCCTTTCGGCAGCGACGAAACGCGCGCTGGCGCACGAAACCGCGTGGCTAACGCGCGTCGCGCGCAGCCCAATGCTGACTTCTGGGTCGCTATTGAAGCCGGCATCGATGAGGGCAGCACCTTTAGCTGGGTGACGATCGAGGACGGCAGCCTGCTCGGCGAAGCGCGCTCGGCGACCCTGCCGCTGCCGCAGGTCATTCTTGAAAAAGTCCAGGCAGGAGAAGCGCTGGGGCCGGTGATGTCTCAGTATACCGGCATCGATGAAATTGGCCGTAAAGAGGGCGCTATCGGCGTATTTACGGCCGGAAAACTGACGCGCAGCAGCGTTTATCATCAGGCCGTCGTGCTGGCGCTAAGCCCGTTTCATAACGCTATTTATCGTTAACGTTAATCAACGCCTGCTCCAGCCACAGACGCAGCTCCGGCGGGGCTGACTTCAGGCTGTTCGAACCGCGGGTAATGGTGGCGATCCCGGCGCCGAGCTCGTTTTTCAGCTCGCGCTGGCTCATCTCGCCGCGCAGCAGCTCTTCAATAATACGCACCCGCGTGCCCAGCGCCTCGCGCTCGTCGGGCGTCAGCATGAGCTGTAAAAGCGGCAGATGGAGATCGTCGGCGTACGCCTGCTGCAGGAGGGCAACAAATCGCAGCCACTCCTGATGACGCTGTTCGGCCACCGCCGCTGAATAGGGGGATTGTTGGGTCATGTTACGCCACCTGTCGAATGTACTCACTAACGAGTACAAAGCATAACATACTTCTGTCCGGACTCTACGGATTTCGGGCAACATCGCGAAATACGATGTTGCCCGACGACGGCGATATTAATAGCGCAGCTTCCACTCCGTATCGCTCAGCAGCGTCTCTTTCTGGCCCATAAAATAGCGATAGTAGGCGTCATAGGACAAAACGTTTTTCACGTAGCCGCGCGTTTCAGAGAAAGGAATGCTCTCAATAAACGCCACCGCGTCAATGCGGCCGCCGCTGTTGCCCCGCCACGTGCGCACCCGCCCGGGACCGGCGTTATAGGCCGCGGAGGCGAAGATACGGTTATTGCCAAACTGCTGGTAAACATATTGCAGATAGCTGGTACCAATGTTGATGTTCATTTCCGGATCGAGCAGCTGCGATGGACCGCTATAGCCGGGAATACTGAACATGCTCACCGTATGCGTTGCCGTCCCCGGCATAATCTGCATCAGACCGCGGGCGCCAACCGGTGAACCGGCTTTCGGGTTCCAGGCGCTCTCCTGACGCGCAATGGCCATCGCGTAGCTTTGCGGAATATCTTTACCGCTGATATAGCGGGTAAAGAGGTCGTTATAGGCCAGCGGGAAACGCTCTTCCAGCTGATCCCACAATTTACCGGCGATGGTGGCCTGGACGCTGAGATCCCACCAGTTCTGATTAAACGCGTAACGAGCCAGCTGCGCCTGCTGGTCTTTGGTCTTGCTGGTGACCAGATTGGCCCACTCGCTGCGGGCGGTGTTATCCATATTCCAGTACATCAGTTCGCGCACCCGCGCCATTTCCGGCCCCGAGGTCAGCGCCGGATCGAGGTTCGCTGGCGCTTTATCGATGCGGAACCTGTACTCCTCGCCAAGGCGCTGCGCGGCGACCATCGGATAGAAGCCGCGCTGCTGCATCAGCGAGCGGAGAATATCTTTCGCTTCGTCATCGCGCCCGCGCTCCAGCAGCAGATCGGCCTGCCAGTAGCGCCATTCGTCCTTCTCTTTCGCCTCCATCGGCAAGCGCGCCAGCCAGGTGTTCAGGCCCCGGCGGTCCCCAAGGCCCAGCGCCATACGAACCCGGCGCTCCACCAGCGAGGTGGATTGCGAACGCATGATGGCATCGTCGCGCCAGATGGCCTGCTCTTCGGTCACGTCGCTGCCCATCAGGCGCCAGGCGACGATGTCCCGCAGCTCCTGAATCTGATCTTCATTGAGCTGCTGCGCCTGCGCTAATGAGGGGATCATCAGGCGCGCATTTTCCACATCCTGCCGCGCAACGCTGGCAAACGCGACCGCCGCCATCTGGCGGGTAAAATCCGTCGCGCCGGTTGTCCGGGCGAACGTCATCACGCTATTGGGATCGTTAGCCAGCGCGATGACCGCCGTCGAAATCGTTTGATAATCGGCAGGCATCTGCTGGGCCAGGACCCGCACCAGGCTGGTATTGCCCGCTTTCATCGCCAGGCGAATGCGTTCAAGGTAGGCCAGCGGATCCTGCTGGCCGGAGGCGCGCCAGGCGCCAAACAGCTGGTCACAGGCGTTTGGCTGACTTTTGCCGCTCAGCCACAGCGCTTTGGCGCCGTCCCAGGCCTCCTGAGCCTGGCCGACGTTCCACTTCGCATAGTAGTAATTGCACTGCGCCTCGGTGCCGGTCGGCTTATCCGGGCTGAAGGCCAGCAGGCCGCGCCAGTCGCTACGGCGCGCCAGTTCATTGACGAACCGTGATTTCAGCGAGCGCGCGGGAGGCAGCGTCGGGTTGGCGGCGATAAAGTTGGTCACCACCAGCGCCGGCTGGTTCATCAGATCGTCGGTAATCTGCCGGTACTGGAGATAAGGATAGAGCGGATAGGTCGTCAGGGTGGGCATCAGCTGATTGACGACGTCCATTTGTCGACTGTCCCACGCCTGTTTAATTTGAGCATAGCGGCTGCGCTGTTCATCCAGTGAATCCGCATGCGCCAGTTGGCTTAACGTCAGCAGACTTACGCTGGCGGCCAGAAGACGCCACGTCACAGTTTTGGCTTTTTCCACAAGCTCTTCCTCTATTCAGATACACCACAGCAGCATCATGCCGCGGGCAAAAATTTCAGGTATTACGTAGATATGCTAATCAGACAACGCGAATCGCGCCACGTCCCGGACATTTTTTTACGCTTTTGTGAATCCCATCGCCTCGCTGGGATTAAAGCGCGAAAAAGGCTACACTTCGCCTTTGAAAACTATTCACTACCCTACTCAAAATCATTCTGGCTGCATCAAGCGAGCCTGAGGGATGAAGAGTATATAAAAGAGGCGAAGTCCAACGTGGCTCAATTCGTTTATACCATGCATCGTGTCGGCAAAGTGGTTCCGCCGAAACGTCATATTCTGAAAAATATCTCCCTGAGCTTTTTCCCTGGCGCAAAAATCGGCGTTCTCGGTCTGAACGGCGCCGGTAAGTCTACCCTGCTGCGCATCATGGCCGGCATCGATACCGATATCGAAGGCGAAGCCCGTCCGCAGCCGGGCCTGAAAATCGGCTATCTGCCGCAGGAGCCGCAGCTCAATCCGGAGCAGACCGTACGTGAGTCGGTTGAAGAAGCGGTGGCCGAAGTGGTCAACGCCCTGAAAGGTCTGGATGAGGTGTACGCCAAATACGCGGAGCCGGATGCCGACTTCGACAAGCTCGCCGCTCAGCAGGGCAAGTTCGAAGAGATTATCCAGGCGCACGATGGCCATAACCTGAACGTCCAGCTTGAGCGCGCGGCGGATGCCCTGCGTCTGCCGGACTGGGACGCGAAAATCGCCAACCTGTCCGGCGGTGAGCGCCGCCGCGTCGCGCTGTGCCGCCTGCTGCTGGAAAAACCAGACATGCTGCTGCTCGACGAACCGACTAACCACCTGGATGCAGAGTCCGTCGCGTGGCTGGAACGCTTCCTGCACGATTTCGAAGGCACCGTCGTGGCGATTACCCACGACCGCTACTTCCTCGATAACGTCGCCGGCTGGATCCTTGAGCTTGACCGCGGCGAAGGTATTCCGTGGGAAGGCAACTACTCCTCCTGGCTGGAGCAGAAAGATCAGCGTCTGGCGCAGGAAGCTTCTCAGGAAGCGGCGCGCCGTAAGTCAATCGAGAAAGAGCTGGAGTGGGTCCGTCAGGGCGCGAAAGGCCGTCAGTCTAAGGGCAAAGCCCGTCTGGCGCGCTTTGAAGAGCTTAACAACGTCGAGTACCAGAAGCGTAACGAGACTAACGAACTGTTTATTCCGCCAGGCGCACGTCTGGGCGATAAAGTGGTTGAAGTCAGCAACCTGCGTAAGTCCTACGGCGACCGTCTGCTGATTGACGACCTGAGCTTCTCGGTACCGAAAGGCGCTATCGTCGGCATCATCGGCCCGAACGGCGCGGGTAAATCCACCCTGTTCCGCATGATGTCCGGTCAGGAACAGCCTGATGCCGGTTCAATCACCCTGGGTGAAACCGTCAAGCTGGCCTCCGTCGATCAGTTCCGCGACGCGATGGACAACAGCAAAACCGTATGGGAAGAAGTTTCCGGCGGGCTGGATATCATGAAGATTGGCAACACCGAGATGCCGAGCCGCGCCTACGTGGGCCGCTTTAACTTCAAAGGCGTTGACCAGGGCAAGCGCGTTGGCGAGCTGTCCGGCGGTGAGCGCGGTCGTCTGCACCTGGCGAAGCTGCTGCAGGTGGGCGGTAACGTCCTGCTGCTCGATGAGCCCACCAACGACCTGGATATCGAAACCCTGCGCGCGCTGGAAAACGCCCTGCTGGAGTTCCCGGGCTGCGCGATGGTTATCTCGCACGACCGCTGGTTCCTCGACCGCATCGCGACCCACATTCTGGACTACCAGGATGAAGGTAAGGTGGAATTCTTCGAAGGTAACTTTACCGAATACGAAGAGTACAAGAAACGCACCCTCGGCGCCGATGCGCTGGAGCCGAAGCGTATTAAGTACAAACGTATCGCGAAGTAAAAGCAAAAGGGCAACGCAGGTTGCCCTTTTTCGTGTTTGCCCCCTCTCCCGCCGGGAAAGGGCTGTAGCCAGGCGCAGGCATTCATGCGGCATCAGGCCGCAGAAGGCCTATCCCTGCTCGCCCATCATCTCTTTCACCAGCTCCACGCAGCGCAGGAAGCGGGCATCGTAGTCGGCCTCTTTCACATGCACAAAATCTATCTCGTTTTCCTTGAGCAACGACACCAGCAGCGTCTGAAACTCTTTGCGGTCCACCGAGCTGCCAAGGCTACGCAAACCATCGGCCACCCACGGCGTGTTGTTTTCCAGCAGAATGACCAGGTCAAAACGATACTCGTCGATCAGCGCCTGCACAAAGGGGTGTTCCCGCCCTTCGTACTTGAGACAGAACGCCTGGGTGCTGACAAAGTCCGTGTCGATGAACGCCACCTTGTTGGCATACTTCACAGCGAAATCAATATATTGCGCGTGGCCGAGGGCAATCTTGTCGTAGTCGGAATATTGCAGCGCCATCTCATCGCCGCCGAGGTGCGAAAAGACGTAGTCGCGGCCATACTCCCAGGCGCTGGTGGTATTAAAGATATTGGATAGCTTATTCACCAGCGTCGACTTACCGCTCGATTCACCGCCCAGGATCGCCACCGTGCGCACGAAAAACGGCTTCACTTCGGTAGGAATATATTCCCAATAGCGGAACGGGTTTTCACGAATCTGCCCGCCGCTGATGTTCATAAAGGTGCGTTTAGGATCGATGAGTACGGTTTCAATTCCCAGATGATCCAGATACTGCGGCGCGTCGCCCTCTTCCGAGGTGTAGATCCAGTTAGGCTCAATGCCCTTCTCGTTCATAAAGGCGCGGATCCCGCGGCTCCAGACGTCCCAGCCGTGCGGATAAGGTTCCATCCCCTCTTCATTGAAGGCGTGGATGCGGATATTTTTCTGGTACTTGAAGGTCTGCAGCAGCCAGCGCAGGCGATCGGGCACGGTCGGCTGCTGCGACATCGCGCTCTTTTCAAACAGCTCGCGGTCGCGGGGATCGTCGTAGCCCATAATGATGTGCAGCTCATCGACCTGGCTACAGGCGCGCTGAATCAAATAGATATGTCCGGTATGCAGCGGGTAAAACTTACCAAATACCACGCCAACGCTTTTTTGCCGACGCGGAAACTCCAGCCCGAGAAACCGGTGCAGCGCTTCCAGCTTCTGCGCGCTGGGGCTTTTAATTTTCGCGTTCAGCAGCTGGCTCAGATAGCCTTTTGTCATCCCACTGGCGTCAGCTACCTGCTGTAGCGTACACCCCTTCTGCTTTATGGCGCTTTTTAAATAGTCAAATGACGACATCGCGAGTCTCCTTTTAACTTATTATAAGTCGTCAAAGACGCTAAGTGCGTCCGCAAGCTTTTTCACGCCAAAGATTTGCATCCCTTCCGGCACTTTTTTCGGCACATTGGCTGCCGGAACAATCGCCCGACGAAAACCATGCTTAGCCGCTTCTGAAATACGCTCCTGGCCGCTCGGCACCGGGCGAATTTCGCCTGCCAGACCCACTTCGCCGAAAACCACCAGGTCCTGGGGCAGCGGACGGTCGCGCAGGCTGGAAACCATCGCCAGCAGCAGCGCCAGATCGGCGCTGGTTTCGGTGACCTTCACGCCACCAACCACATTGACGAAGACGTCCTGGTCGGCCATCTGCAGACCGCCGTGACGATGCAGGACCGCCAGCAGGATCGCCAGACGGTTCTGCTCCAGCCCCACCGCCACGCGGCGCGGGTTGGACATCATCGAGTGATCGACCAGCGCCTGGATCTCCACCAGCAGCGGTCGCGTGCCTTCCCAGACCACCATCACCGAACTGCCGGAAGTCACTTCGTCACCGCGGCTCAGAAAGATAGCCGAGGGGTTGCTCACTTCACGTAGCCCCTGCTCGGTCATGGCGAATACGCCCAGCTCGTTGACCGCGCCGAAGCGGTTTTTATGACTGCGCAGGGTGCGGAAACGAGAATCGGCGTCGCCGTCGAGCAGCACGGAGCAGTCGATACAGTGCTCCAGCACTTTCGGCCCGGCCAGCGAGCCGTCTTTGGTCACGTGGCCGACCATGACGATAGCCACGCCGCGCGTCTTGGCAAAGCGCGTTAAATAGGCCGCCGTTTCGCGCACCTGGGCCACGCTGCCCGGCGACGACTGCACGTCGGCCATATGCATTACCTGGATGGAGTCGATAACCATCAGCTGCGGCTTTTCTTCATCGGCAATCTGGCAAATCTGCTCAATGCTGGTTTCTGACAGCATATTGAGGTTAGCCGTCGGCAGGCCTAAACGGTGAGCGCGCATCGCCACCTGCTGAAGCGACTCTTCCCCGGTGACGTAGAGCGTTTTCATACCTTCGGCGAGCTTACACAGGGTTTGCAGCAGCAGCGTCGACTTACCCGCGCCGGGGTTGCCGCCGATCAGAATCGCGCTCCCCGGCACCACGCCGCCGCCGAGCACGCGGTCAAACTCTTTAAAGCCGGTCGAAAAGCGCGGCAGCGCTTCGAGGCTAATATCGGAGAGCTTCTGCACTTTCGATACGCCGGCATTACCGGCATATCCTGACAGACGTTCGTTTCTTGCCACCTGGGGCGAAGCGGCAATGCGCATCTCGGTTATGGTATTCCAGGCATGACAGGCGCTGCACTGCCCCTGCCAGCGCGGATAATCCGCACCGCATTCATTACAGACAAATGCGCGTTTTGGAGCTTTCGCCACGTTAACCTCTTACTTTTGATTCATGCTGCCGGAGAGAATACAGAATACCCCCATCAGGTCAGCGTGGCGGATTGTCACTTCCGCCAGTTCATTAACTTTGGGCTTAGCATGATAGGCGATGCCGAGCCCTGCCGCTTTAATCATCGGCAGATCGTTTGCGCCATCGCCAATGGCGACGGTTTGCGCCGGCGGGATCTCATACTTTTCCGCCAGTTTACGCAGCGTATTGGCTTTATATTTCGCATCGACGATATCGCCGATAACGTTGCCGGTCAGCTTACCGTCCATGATCTCCAGTTCGTTGGCGACCACCGCGTCGAGATGCAGCTTGTCGCGCAGATACTCGGCAAAGAAGGTGAAGCCGCCGGAGGCGATCGCCACTTTCCAGCCGAGCGTTTCCAGCTTCAGCACCAGCTGGGTCAGGCCCGGCATCAGCGGCAGCGTTTCCCGCACCTGCAGCAGAATATTGGCATCGGCATCTTTCAGCGTCGCCACCCGCTGGCGCAGGCTGGCGGTAAAATCAAGTTCGCCGCGCATCGCGCGCTCGGTCACTTCAGAGACCAGCTCGCCGGTACCGGCCAGTTTGGCGATTTCATCAATGCACTCAATCTGAATCGCCGTCGAGTCCATATCCATGACCAGCAGCCCCGGCGTACGTAAATGCGGGATTTTACCCAGCGGCGCAACGTCAAAACCGGCCTCATGGGCCAGACGGGTCGCTCGTAGCGTCAAAGAACCAGCCAGCCGAATCACCTGATAGTCGTCGACCGCCCAGGAGGCAACAATCACCAGGGCCGCCCCCAGTTCGCGCTGCCACTCGGTCAGGCGACGCTTGTTAAGACCGCGACCATACAGCAGCCAGCCGCTGCGTCCGGCATGATAATCCAACGGCATGACCTCATCACCGCTCAGGGAAAGCGGCAATCCAGGCCACTGGGAAACATCTTCAGGCAGGTCGCACCAGGTCAAACTGTTTGGCATCACGGCTCCACATAACTTCATTCAGGCGAGGAAAATAACGCATGAGGCTACCTTGTAACCAGCGCTTCTGGCAACATTAAGCTGCAAATTTTCAAAGGTGGAATATGGTACGCGCAAAACTTAAATTCCGGCTGCATCGCGCGGTGATTGTTCTGATCTGTCTCGCGCTCCTCGTCGCCCTGATGCAGGGGGCCTCATGGTTCAGCCAGAACAGCCAGAAGCAGCGCAATCCGCAGCTGGAAGAACTGGCCCGCACGCTCGCCCAGCAGGTCACGCTCAACCTGGCGCCGCTGATGCGTAGCGAAACGCCCGACGAAAAGCGGATTAGCCAGCTACTGGATCAGCTTACCCATAAAAGCCGGATCCTCGACGCCGGCGTATATGACGAACAGGGCGACCTGGTGGCGCGTTCCGGCGAAAGCGTCGAGGTACGCGATCGGCTGGCGCTGGACGGTAAAAAAGCCGGCGGCTACTTCAACCAGCAAATCGTCGAACCTGTTCAGGGTAAAAACGGCCCGCTCGGCTACCTGCGCCTGACGCTGGATACCCATACCCTGGCCACCGAAGCGCAGCAGGTCGATAATACCACCAATATCCTGCGTCTGATGCTGCTGCTATCTCTGGCCATCGGCGTCGTCCTGACGCGCACCCTGCTGCAGGGTAAACGTACCCGCTGGCAGCAATCGCCTTTCCTGCTCACCGCCAATAAGCCGGTGCAGGATGAAGATAAAGATGAATCAGAATAAGGAAATCGCCATGTCAACGCTGCGCCTGCTGCTCTCCGACTCTTACGACCCCTGGTTCAATCTGGCGGTTGAGGAGTCTATTTTTCGCCAGATGCCCGCGACTCAACGGGTGCTGTTTCTGTGGCGCAATGCCGATACGGTGGTCATTGGCCGCGCGCAGAACCCGTGGAAAGAGTGCAACACCCGACGTATGGAAGAAGATAACGTGCGCCTGGCCCGTCGCAGCAGCGGCGGCGGCGCGGTATTCCACGATCTGGGCAATACCTGCTTTACCTTTATGGCCGGCAAACCGGAGTACGATAAAACCGTTTCCACAAATATCGTGCTGACGGCGCTGAATGCGCTGGGCGTAGCGGCGGAAGCCTCGGGCCGCAACGATCTGGTGGTCAAAACCGCCGAAGGCGACCGCAAGGTCTCCGGTTCCGCCTATCGCGAAACGATGGATCGCGGCTTTCACCACGGTACGCTGCTGCTGAACGCCGATTTAAGCCGCCTGGCCAACTACCTCAATCCCGATAAGAAGAAGCTGCAGGCCAAAGGCATTACCTCCGTGCGCGGACGGGTAGCCAATCTGGTCGAGCTGCTGCCGGGCATTACCCATCAGCAGGTTTGCGAAGCGATTCAGGAGGCGTTCTTCGCCCATTACGGCGAGCGCGTGGAGGCCGAAGTGATCTCTCCGGAGAAAATGCCGGACCTGCCGAATTTTGCCGCGACCTTTGCCCGCCAGAGCAGCTGGGAGTGGAACTTTGGCCAGGCTCCGGCCTTCAGCCATCTGCTGGATGAACGTTTTACCTGGGGCGGCGTAGAGCTCCATTTCGACGTCGAAAAAGGCCATATCACGCGCACGCAGATTTTTACCGATAGCCTCAACCCGGCGCCGCTGGAAGCGCTGGCCGCCAGGCTGCAGGGATGCCTCTACCGCGCGGATATGCTGCAGCAGGAGTGCGATGCATTACTCGTGGATTTCCCGGAGCAGGAGAAAGCGCTGCGGGAGCTCTCGGCATGGATTGCCGGCGCGGTACGCTAACGTGCGGTCACCCCGGCCCTCTCCCATAGGGAGAGGGCGGAAGAGATGATTACTCTTTATCGCCCAGCAGAACGGATTCCAGCGCGATTTTAATCATGTCGTTGAAGGTCGTCTGACGTTCAGCGGAGCTGGTCTGCTCGTGGGTACGGATGTGGTCGGAGACCGTGCAGATGGTCAGCGCTTTCGCACCAAATTCCGCCGCGACGCCGTAGATGCCAGCCGCTTCCATTTCCACGCCCAGAATGCCGTATTTTTCCATCACGTCGAACATTTCGCCGCCGTCCGGCGCATAGAACAGGTCAGCGGAGAAAATGTTGCCCACGCGAGCGTCAACGCCCAGCGCTTTTGCCGCGTCAACCGCGTTACGCACCATGCCAAAGTCGGCAATCGCCGCAAAGTCGTGGTCCTTAAAACGCATACGGTTAACTTTAGAGTCGGTGCAGGCACCCATGCCGATAACCACGTCGCGCAGCTTAACGTCCATACGCACCGCGCCGCAGGAGCCGACGCGAATGATTTTTTTGACGCCGAAGTCGGTGATCAGCTCTTTTGCGTAAATAGAGCAGGACGGGATCCCCATGCCGTGACCCATAACGGAAATTTTGCGGCCTTTGTAGGTACCGGTGAAGCCCAGCATACCGCGCACGTTATTCACTTCGCGGACATCTTCAAGGAACGTTTCTGCAATGTGCTTCGCGCGCAGCGGGTCGCCAGGCATCAGCACAACGTCAGCGAAATCGCCCATTTCTGCGTTAATGTGTGGAGTAGCCATCGTTAAATCCTTCTGAATGTTTTACCTGATGGCGGCTATGCCTAATCAGGTCGACAAAAAAGGCCCGGCGAGCGAGGCTCACCGGGCAAATAATCACAGCATGTTTTTGCCGTATTCCATCGGAGACGTACCGAAGTACGTTGCCAGGGTCTGGCCGATATCGGCGAAGGTTTCGCGGTGACCCAGCGAACCCGGCTTCACTTTCGGGCCATAGATCAGCACCGGAATGTGCTCGCGGGTATGGTCGGTACCGGTCCAGGTCGGGTCGCAGCCGTGGTCGGCGGTCAGGATCAGAATGTCATCTTCCCCGACCAGTTCCATCAGCTCCGGCAGACGGCGATCGAACAGCTCCAGCCCTGCGGCATAGCCTGCAACGTCGCGGCGGTGGCCCCAGGAAGAGTCGAAGTCCACGAAGTTGGTGAAGACGATGGTCTCGTCTCCCGCTTCTTTCATCTCTTTGATGGTGGCGTCAAACAGCGCATCCAGGCCGGTCGCCTTCACCTTTTTGGTTATACCGCAGTTGGCGTAGATATCGGCGATTTTACCCACCGATACAACCTGGCCCTTTTTCTCGTCGACCAGCTTCTGCAGCACCGTCGGCGCCGGCGGCTCAACGGCCAAATCGTGGCGGTTACCGGTGCGCTGGAAGTTGCCGGCTTTGTCGCCGATAAACGGACGCGCGATAACGCGACCGATGTTGTAGCCGCCTTCGGTCAGCTCTTCACGCGCGATTTCACACAGCTCGTACAGCTTATCGAGACCAAAGGTCTCTTCATGGCAGGCAATCTGGAATACCGAGTCAGCGGAGGTATAGAAAATCGGCTTGCCGGTTTTCATATGCTCTTCGCCCAGCTGGTCGAGGATAACGGTACCGGAAGAGTGGCAGTTGCCGAGGTAGCCCGGCAGGTTTGCGCGCTTAACCAGTTTATCCAGAAGTTCCTGCGGGAAGCTGTTTTCATGCTCGGGGAAGTAGCCCCAGTCAAACAGAACCGGCACGCCGGCGATTTCCCAGTGGCCTGACGGGGTGTCTTTACCGGAAGAGAGCTCATGCGCCCATGCGTAGGCGCCGATAACGTCCGCGCTGCCGTCCATACCGGCGGCAATTTTACCGGTAGAACCCTCATGGGCTTTAACCAGCCCCAGACGGGTCAGATTCGGTAGATTGAGCGGGCCTTTGCGGCCGTTGTCAGCCTCGCCTTTGGCACAGGCTTCTGCAATATGGCCCATGGTGTCTGAACCGACGTCGCCAAAGCGATCGGCGTCTTCAGTCGCACCGATGCCGAATGAGTCCAGCACCATAATAAATGCACGTTTCATATTATTCTCCGTACCTTTTGCGCTGCAAAAAAGCGATCAGATCAGTATATAACTATTCGGTGATACGACGATAGACCGTCGGCGTCATTTCAGGCGCTTTATCGTCAAGTTTAATGGCCGCTTTCACGGCTTTGGCCGCTTCCTGCCAGCTGTTTTCATCTTTAGCATGGATAACCGCCAGCGGCTGCTGCGCGTCGATACGCGCGCCGAGGCGAACCACGTCGGTGAAACCGACGCTGTAATCAATCAGATCCGATGCCTGACGGCGACCGCCGCCCATTGATACCACCGCCATGCCCAGCGCGCGGGTGTCCATTTCGGCGACAAACCCTTCGCCTTCGGCATAGACGGCTTTGCTCAACATCGCGGCCGGCAGATACTTATCGTAGTTTTCCACGAAGTCGTTCGGCCCTTTTTGCGCCGCCACCATCCGGCCAAAGACTTCTGCGGCTTTACCGTTATCCAGCACCGCCTGTAGCTTCGCCCGCGCGTCGGCGTCATTCTGCGCCAGCTTGCCGGAAATCAGCATCTCGACGCACAGCGCCATCGTCACCTCAAGCAGCCGCGGATTGCGGTACTCGCCGGTGAGGAACTGCACGGCTTCACGCACTTCCACCGCATTACCGGCGCTGGAAGCCAGCACCTGGTTCATATCGGTTAACAGCGCGGTCGTCCGCACGCCGGCGCCGTTGGATACCCCGACGATCGCTTCGGCCAGCGCGGCGGAAAGCTCATAAGTAGGCATAAAGGCGCCGCTGCCGACTTTGACATCCATCACCAGCGCGTCCAGGCCTTCCGCCAGCTTCTTGGCGAGAATGGAGGCGGTGATCAGCGGGATAGAGTCCACCGTTGCGGTGATATCGCGCGTGGCGTAAAAACGTTTGTCCGCCGGCGCCAGAGAGCTGGTCTGCCCGATAATCGCGACGCCGACATCTTTAATGATTTCACGGAAGCGGCTATCGTCCGGGAAAATATCGAACCCAGGAATCGCTTCCAGCTTGTCGAGCGTACCGCCGGTGTGCCCGAGACCGCGCCCCGAGATCATCGGGACATAGCCGCCGCAGGCCGCGACCATCGGCCCCAGCATCAGCGAGGTCACATCGCCTACGCCGCCGGTAGAGTGTTTATCGACGATCGGGCCATTGAGGTTAAGACTCTTCCAGTCGAGAACGGTCCCTGAATCCCGCATCGCCATGGTCAGCGAAACGCGTTCCGGCATAGACATATCGTGGAAAAAAATGGTCATCGCCAGCGCGGCGATCTGCCCTTCTGAGATGGTGTTGTCGCGGATGCCGTTGATGAAAAAACGAATCTCTTCATCGCTCAGCGCATGACCATCACGTTTTTTACGAATAATTTCTTGTGCGAGAAACAAGATAACCTCCCGAGGAAAGAGTCAAAGACCAACCACAGGCCGGACAGCATCCGGCCTTGAGGTCAGGCAAATTACGTATTAGTAGCTGCTGGCGCTCTTACCATCGCCGTGACCCAGCGCTTTCAGCAGGCTTGCCAGCAGGCTGGAAGCGCCAAAGCGGTAGTGACGAGAGTCGGCCCAGTCGGCACCGAACAGTTCATCGGCAATAGCGAGGAACTTTTGCGCGTCTTCTGCGCTACGCACGCCGCCCGCCGGTTTGAAGCCGACGCTCTGCTGAACGCCCATATCGCGGATGACTTCCAGCATGATGCGCGCGCTTTCCGGGGTCGCATTGACCGGAACTTTACCGGTAGACGTTTTGATAAAATCGGCACCGGCTTTGATGGCGATTTCAGATGCTTTACGAATCAGCGCTTCTTCTTTCAGCTCACCGGTTTCGATAATCACTTTCAGCAGCACGTTTGCCGCCGCGCAGGCTTCTTTACAGGCTTTCACCAGGTCAAAACCCACCTGTTCGTTGCCGGCAATCAGCGCGCGGTAAGGGAATACGACGTCAACTTCGTCTGCGCCGTAAGCTATCGCCGCGCGGGTTTCCGCCAGCGCAATAGCAATATCATCGTTACCGTGCGGGAAATTGGTCACCGTCGCGATCCGGATATCCGGAGTACCCTGCTCGTTCAGCGTTTTACGCGCGATCGGGATAAAGCGCGGGTAGATGCATACTGCGGCAGTATTCCCTACCGGTGTTTTGGCCTGGTGGCACAGCGCGATCACTTTTTCATTGGTGTCGTCATCGTTCAGGGTGGTCAGGTCCATCAGTTTCAACGCGCGCAGGCTGCTTGCCGTTAAATCAGTCATTTCATACTCCGACGGCGTATTGCCGTATTAAAGTTTGTTCACCTTGCGAGTCTGTTACTATTGTAACATCCCCTCGCCGTTACACTTCGATATACATCACAGTTAATGAAAACTAATTACTAATTTGCATTACTGTAGAGTGATATGAATCACATAACAAATCCCTGTGCATGCCCCCCGAAGGCCAGACTCTCTTCAAGCATAATCAGGAATCTCAGCGTCGAGGCAATGTTATTATTGTAACATACCCACGCGGTAAACCTCGATATCAGCGCGGACATTTTGTGCGAAAAAATGCCAGATGCATCATGAGTGATTGATAAACAGATAATTATTAAATGATAGGATTTTAACACACAGATGAGAGATCCCCGCGGCGGCGGTGCCGCGGGGTAGGGTCGTGATTAACGACGGCGCTATAGCGCGAGGAAGACGCCCGCTATCGTGGCGCTCATCAGGTTAGACAGCGTCCCCGCCGCCACGGCCCGCATGCCCAGCTGGGCAATTTCCTGGCGACGATTAGGCGCCATGCCGCCCAGTCCGCCAATCAGAATCGCAATGGATGACAGATTGGCAAAACCGCACAGGGCAAACGAGATGATGGCCTTGGTGTGGGTTGAAATCACCTGCAAACCGGCGGCTGCGACCTCGGCGTCGGCTTTCAGGTATTCACCGAAATTCATGTAGGCCACAAACTCGTTGATAATCAGCTTCTGGCCGATAAACGAGCCGGCAACGGTGGCCTCATTCCACGGAACGCCAATCACCCACGCCAGCGGTGAGAAGACCCAGCCGAGGATCATTTGCAGCGACAGGTCCGGATGGTTAAACCAGCCGCCCACGCCGGAGAGAATACCGTTAACCAGGGCAATCAGCGCGATAAACGCCAGCAGCATCGCCCCGACGTTAAGCGCCAGCTGCATCCCGGAAGCCGCGCCGGACGCGGCGGCATCCAGCACGTTCGCCGGCGCCTGCGGATCGGCGTCGTTTTTGTCCATCGCCGGGTTGTCCCGGGGCTGCTCGGTTTCGGGCACGATAATCTTCGCGAACAGCAGGCCGCCCGGCGCCGCCATAAACGAAGCGGCAATCAGGTATTCCAGCGGTACGCCCATCTGCGCGTAACCGGCCAGAACGGAGCCCGCAACCGAGGCCAGGCCCCCGCACATCACGGCGAAGAGCTCGGAACGGGTCATGGTGGCGATATATGGACGCACCACCAGCGGCGCTTCGGTCTGGCCAACGAAGATGTTCGCCGTGGCAGAGAGCGATTCCGTGCGCGAGGTTTTCAGTACCGCGCGCAGCGCCCCGCCGAGAATGCGGATAACAAACTGCATGATGCCGAGGTAATAAAGCACGGCGATCAGCGATGAGAAGAAGACGATGACCGGCAGGACGCGCAGGGCAAAAACAAACCCGCCGCCGCCGAAGACTTCAAACATCTTGTCGGAAACCAGCCCGCCAAAGATAAAGCCGATCCCTTCATTGCCGTAAGCAATCACGTTGGCAACGCCGTTCGACATGGCCAGCAGCGCGGTGCGCCCGGCCGGCACGTAGAGAATTAACGCGCCGATCCCCACCTGGATAATCCAGGCGCCGAGGACGGTACGCAGGTTGATGGCTTTTCGATTACTGGAGAGGAGCACAGCGATGGCTAACAGCACCACCATGCCGATAAGTCCCATGATAATTTGCATACAGAGTCCCTGTGTATTGAGAGTTCAGCCTTAAAACCCCGCGATTATAACGGCATGAAACCATCATGCTCATTTCAGCTCACACATTTTAAGCAAAACAATGAGATAAAAAGGCAGGAATGAGACACAGGTCACTCAGCAAAGCGCTACGGAAGCGCAAAAAGCGCATTTGTATTATCAATCAGGGTATTCGCTATCTCTTCCGCGGGCTCAGAGCGTAGCTCGCATAAGGTGGAGAAGACGCGAGCCACCCGTTCTGGCCTGTTCGGCTGCCCCTGGAAACCGTTCAACGGCATATCCGGCGCATCGGTCTCCAGCAGCAGCGCCGAAAGCGGCAGCTGCGCGATCACATCGCGGGTCTTACTGGCGCGCGGATAGGTAATGGTGCCGCCAACGCCAATCTTGTAGCCCAGTTGCACAAACCGCTCCGCCTGCTGAAGGCTACCGGCAAAACCGTGCACTACGCCGGTTCGCGGTAAAGCGTGCTTTTTCAGCAGCATCGCCAGCTTGTCGTGAGTGCGTCTGGAGTGGAGGATCGCCGGCAAATCGTAGCGTTTCGCCAGCCGCATCTGCGCCTCAAATACAGAAACCTGACGCGCAAACTGCGGATCTTCCCGATAGAGATCGAGACCGATTTCCCCAACCGCGACCAGCTTAGCGTCGCGTTTCGCCAGGCAGGCTTCAAGCCGTTCAAGACTCTCTGCGCTATGCCGTTCAATCGCTATCGGGTGGAGGCCTAAGGCGGCGTAGAGCGCATCATATTTCTCCGCCAGCGCTAACACGCGGGCAAAGTTATCCGCTTCTGTCGCAGGTACCACGATCTGCGTCACGCCAGCCTCCGCCGCCCGGGCAATGCTGGCGCTTTCGTCGCCGATGAAAGGGGGAAAATCGAAATGGCAGTGGGTATCAATAAATCGTATGGTCACGCCAGGTCCTCATTTTCAAAGCTGGCATCATTGGCCTGCACCGCCGCGATGACCGGCGCCTGAGGGATCTCATTGGCCACCGGCGCTGGCGGAATAACGACCGTTTTCGGTACCGCAATACGCGGCGCATGGCGCAGCAGCGGCGGTCTGTCGGCCAGCAGTTTACCGACGGTAGCGAGAAAGTAGCGCCCGCACTGGCGTCCGGTCTTGTAGTCCTCCAGCAACGCCGGAAGACGGCTGCCTAACGCCATACTCTTCAACGGCTTCTGCGGATAAATTTCCAGGATTCTCAGCTTACCCGGCGGTTTTTCAATGAACTCTTGCGTGGAGCGATAGGTGGTTTCGTGATGCTGCACCAGATTCACAAACGGCTGCAGACTACTTTCGCCAAGCCAGCGCTCCATCCGTTTAAACCACTGCGGCGTGTAGTACATCTGGGACGGAACGGTGCGGATCACTACGATGGTTTGCGCCCCTCGGCGGGCCGCTTCCTGTACGGGGATCGCATCGCTGACGCCGCCGTCAAGATAGCTCACGCCATCCAGCAGCACGCCGCTGCGGTAAAAACCGGGAATGGCGCTGGAGGCGCGAATCAGGTCAAGCCAGGTCTGCTGAGTGGGGGAAAAGTAGTTTGGCGTGTAATCATCGCCGCGACAGGCGCACATCCAGAACTCTTTTCCCTGAGCAAAACAATCTTCAGCATAGGCCATCGCCAGCGGCATCTTTTTCGAGGTGGTGTCGACCAGCCAGTCAAGATCGATAAGATTCCCGCCGCGCACAAAACGCATCGGGTCGAAAAACTCGCGGGCGGTGGTGTAGCGGGTGATCACTTTGCGGGCATAGCCGGGCTGGTTGCACAGATAGGCCGAGAGATTTTGCGCCCCGGCAGAGGTACCGAACATCATGTCGAACGGGTTGAATCCCGCGCGCATAAATTCGTCCAGTACCCCGGCGGTAAAAATCCCTCTCTGCCCCCCGCCTTCGCACACCAGTGCGAGCCTGCCCGGCTGGAAGGGTTTAACAGATAACGGCGTAATGTTGCCCAACGTAACGGGAATTCGCTGCCCCACCCTGCTTTCCTGTCTGGCTTATTATAAAAACAAAGGTAACGCAATTTTTAACGCCCTGAAACTGAGAAAGCCAGTCACATTGACTGGCTTTATGTAAGACGGTATTTCACGCGTTAACGTCTTTAACGTCTAGGGACGCCGACGGCCGGTGAACAGGCTGACCAGGAACAGGATAATACCGACAACGAAGACAATTTTCGCAGCCCAGGCAGCGGTACCCGCCAGGCCACCAAAGCCCAGAGCGGCGGCAATTAACGCGATCACCAGAAAAATAATGCCCCATCTAAACATACGTCTCTCCTTACCATAGTTAATGACGGTCGATTTTCTGCGCACTCAGGCCGCGCATACACAACCCTGTGGTGCTACACATCCTGCGGAAAGACCGCAGAATAAATTTTTTTAGTGAATAGATTTATTTGACGCTAAGGTCATTCTTCACGCTTTTGACGCCGGAAACGGCTTTCGCAATACCTTCCGCCCGCTCCGACTGCTTACTGGACTCTACCGTACCGGATAAATGTACAACGCCATCGGTGGTCTCCACCTTCACGTTACGCGACGGAACGATATCGTCAGCCAGTAATTTCGCTTTGATCTCGCTGGTCACCGCCGTGTCGCCGGCGTAGCCCTTCAGAGAAGCAGATTTTTCGTTCTGTACGCTAAGCTTGTCGTTAACGGAGGTCACGCCTTCAACCGCTTTCGCTACGCTAAGCGCCTGCTTATGCTGCTCTGAACTGTCAACCGTACCGCTTAACGTGACGACTTTGTTTTCAGTTTTCACAGAGATATCGGTGCTGCGAATATCTTTATGATCGATCAGCGCCGCTTTCACCCTGGCGGTGATGGTGCTGTCGTCCATAAAATTCCCGACTTTGTTCATCGAATTATCAACGGCTTGCCCGGCATTGCTTGCTGCAGATTTTGCGCTATCCGCGGCCGAGTTTTCCGCATACGCCGAAGCGCTGATTATTGCTGAGCCCAGGAAGAGGGCCAGGAGTGTCTTGCCGCTCTTAAGTTTTGTCATCGTTGTTCCTCGTTATATCTAAGCAGGTAAAGCAAAATAAGTAGTCTATTAAGCCAGGATTCCAAAAATTACTTATTAAATGTAGTAGATACGCGGAAGAGTGCGGCATGAACGGGTAAAAAAGCGCGCAAAACGGTAAGAATTAAGAACTTTCCAGAAAGGGCAATCCGAGGGGAAAATGGCGTGGAGCGCGGCGAAAACCGCGCTCCGGAGAGGATTAGTGCTCGCGGGTTTTACGGAACTGGACGTCAGGGTAACGTTCCTGCGTCAGGTTCAGGTTAACCATGGTCGGGGCGATATAAGTCAGGTTATCGCCGCCATCCAGCGCCAGCTGAATTTCGTTCTTACGCTTAAACTCTTCGAATTTCTTCGCGTCGCTGCATTCCACCCAGCGTGCGGTCGCGACGTTGACGGACTCGTAAATCGCCTCAACGTTGTACTCGCTCTTCAGGCGAGCAACAACCACATCAAACTGCAGCACACCCACCGCGCCAACGATCAGATCGTTATTGGCGATCGGACGGAACACCTGCACAGCCCCCTCTTCAGAGAGCTGAACCAGCCCTTTCAGCAGCTGTTTCTGCTTGAGCGGATCTTTCAGGCGAATGCGGCGGAACAGTTCCGGGGCGAAGTTCGGGATACCGGTGAACTTCATCATTTCACCCTGGGTGAAGGTATCGCCAATCTGAATGGTGCCGTGGTTATGCAGACCCAGGATATCGCCCGGATACGCCTCTTCCACATGCGAACGGTCGCCGGCCATAAAGGTCAGCGCGTCGGAGATCACCACGTCCTTGCCGATACGCACCTGGCGCATCTTCATACCCTTCTCGTACTTACCGGAAACCACGCGCATAAAGGCCACGCGGTCGCGGTGTTTCGGGTCCATGTTGGCCTGAATTTTAAAGACGAAGCCGGTGAACTTCTCCTCCGCGGCATCCACGGTGCGGGTGTCGGTTTTGCGCGGCATCGGCGCAGGCGCCCACTCCACTAAACCGTCCAGCATATGATCGACGCCAAAGTTACCCAGCGCGGTGCCGAAGAATACCGGCGTAATTTCGCCCGCCAGGAACAGCTCTTTATCGAATTCGTTAGACGCGCCCTGCACCAGCTCCAGCTCATCGCGCAGCTGCTGCGCCAGGTCTTCACCCACCGCGGCATCAAGCTCCGGGTTATCCAGCCCCTTCACGATGCGCACTTCCTGGATGGTGTGGCCTTTACCGGTCTGATACAGGTAGGTTTCATCTTTATAAAGATGGTAAACGCCCTTGAACAGTTTGCCGCAGCCAATCGGCCAGGTGATCGGCGCGCAGCCGATTTTCAGCTCGTTTTCCACTTCATCCAGCAGCTCCATCGGATCGCGGATGTCGCGGTCGAGTTTGTTCATGAACGTCAGGATCGGCGTATCGCGCAGACGGGTGACTTCCATCAGCTTACGGGTACGATCCTCGACGCCTTTCGCGGCATCGATAACCATCAGGCAGCAGTCCACCGCCGTCAGGGTACGGTAGGTATCCTCGGAGAAGTCTTCGTGGCCCGGGGTGTCGAGCAGGTTAACCAGGCAGTCGTGATACGGGAACTGCATCACGGACGTGGTGATGGAGATACCGCGCTGCTTTTCCATCTCCATCCAGTCAGATTTCGCATGCTGGCTGGAGCCGCGACCTTTCACCGTTCCGGCGGTCTGAATAGCCTGTCCGAATAACAGCACCTTTTCAGTAATGGTCGTTTTACCGGCATCCGGGTGAGAAATAATGGCAAAAGTGCGGCGCTTGGCCACCTCCTGCAAATAAGGAGACAACGTCATAATTCAATCTTCTTAGTAAACGCGGCAACGCGCCGCGCATGTTGAATACGAAAAAATTGCGGCTATTTTACCCATCAATGGGGGGGAGGCAATCAGTGTTTACACAGGAGTTGCTCCAGTTCGCTTAAAGAGGTGACCGTCCAGTCCGCGCGGAGGTCCGCGGGCAGTTCGCGCTGATGGGGATTGAACCAGCAGGTCGCCAGGCCGGCATTCACGCCGCCGCGAATATCCGATTCCGCCGTATCGCCAACCATCAGCACCCGCGAACGATCGGGATTGCCCGCCTGCGCCAGCGCATAGTCGAAAATACGCGCATCCGGCTTAGCCACCCCAACCTCTTCGGAAATAATGAGCAAATCAAAGTGATCGCGCAGTCCGGTACGTTCAAGACGCGTCTGCTGCAGTGAGGTAAAACCGTTGGTGATGATGCCCATTTTTACCTTCCCCTGCAGCGAATCAAGCAGCGATACCGCCCCCGGCAGCGGCGAGCAGATCTCCGCCATCGCGTTCATAAACGCGGCGTTCAGCTCGCCGGGAGGGACGTTCAGGCGTTCCGCCCAACCGTCAAAGCGCTGATGCTGCAGCTGAAGAGAGGTAATGGCACCGTTTTGATAATCCACCCATAGCGGCTTATTCACGGCCTGGTAGTCCTGAAAATCCTCTGCGGAGAACGTCACGCTATAGTCGAGAAACATCCGCTGTAGGCCGCTAAATGAGTCAAACGTAAATAACGTTTCGTCGGCATCAAAGAAAATCCAGTCCCACTTCATCGTATCACCTTGTCTTACATACTGATTGGCAGTGCCATTATGATGGCGTCCTCACGTCCGTCGACCGTGGGGTAATAGTTGCGGCGAATCGTCGCCTCGTTAAAGCCTAAGCTTTCATAGAGCGCGATGGCGGCGACGTTAGACGCGCGCACCTCCAGCCACAGCGTGACGACGCCGCGTTTTTCAACTTCATCAATCACCCGTTCCAGCAGCGCCCTGCCCAGACCGCGACGCTGGAAAGCGGGGTCGACGGCAATATTGAACAGCGTCGCTTCGTCGAGCACGATTTGCGTAATGGCAAAGGCCGCCATCACGCCGTCCACGGACAGTTGAAGATTCAGATAGCGCTCGCCCTGATTACTGGCAAACGTCTGTTCGCTCCACGGAAAAGCGTGGGCGCGCGTTTCAATTTGCCAGGCGCGGGGCAAATCAGCCGGATTGAGGGTAGAAATCGTGTTCATGTGCGCAAATCTGTTGCCAGAGCGCCATGCGAGCAGGCGTGCTGGTCTGAAGTTCATCGAAAGCGGGCGTGGAAAGCTGTGCGCCCGCCAGCAGCAGCGGCGCGTCGGTGCCCAGCCGCCAGCTATTACAGCGTGCGTCCTGAGGCAGCATCGCAACGCGTTCAGGCGTCAGCTGCATCACCTGCTCCGGCATCAGGGCCAGCGCGCGCAGAATATCGCTGATTAGCGGTTCGGTCAGCGATGGCGGTTCTTCCGCCACCATCACCAGACGAATGTGTCCAGGAAGCGAGATAGCGATTTCACCCTGTAACGCCCCAGGACGACGTAGCGACCACTGGGTGATGCCCAGCTGCTGTAATTGCCAGTCTCGTCGGGATGTCATAGCGAAACACTCCTGTTAATTAAGCGCGCAATATAGCAAATCCGTCGTATCTGCGCCAACAAACTACGCGGCGGTCGGAGCGCATCCCGCCGCCAACAAAGAGGCAGGCCGAAAGATAACGTGTATAATCGGCGCCAGTCTTAATGAAGGAGTGTTTCATGTCCGCTTTTACCCCGGCAAGTGAAGTCTTGCTGCGCCACAGTGATGATTTCGAGTCCGCCCGCGTTCTGTTTGCCGGTGACCTGCAGGATGACCTGCCCGCACGTCTGGACACGGCCGCCAGCCGCGCCCATACCCAGCAGTTCCACCACTGGCAGGTACTGAGCCGCCAGATGGGCGAAAATGCCCGCTATAGCCTGGTCGCAGAGGCCGGCGATGTCGCCGATTGCGATACGCTGATTTACTACTGGCCAAAGAACAAACCGGAAGCGCAGTTTCAGCTGATGAACCTGCTTTCGCTGCTGCCGACCGGTATTGATATTTTCGTGGTTGGCGAAAACCGCAGCGGCGTGCGCAGCGCCGAGCAGATGCTGGCGGAATATGCGCCGCTGAGCAAAGTCGACAGCGCGCGCCGCTGTGGGCTGTATCACGGTCGTCTGGAAAAACAGCCCGCGTTCAATCCAGAACAGTACTGGGGCGAGTATTCGCTGGATAATCTGACGATTAAAACGCTGCCGGGCGTCTTCAGCCGCGATGGCCTGGATGTCGGTAGCCAGCTGCTGCTTTCCACGCTGACGCCGCATACCAAAGGTAAAGTGCTTGATGTCGGCTGCGGCGCCGGCGTGCTGGCAACCGTGCTGGCCAGCCACTCGCCTAAAGTCCGCCTCTCGTTGTGCGACGTCAGCGCCCCGGCAGTTGAAGCCAGTCGCGCCACGCTGGCCGCTAACGGCATCGAAGGGGAAGTGTTCGCCAGCAACGTGTTCTCTGAAGTGAACGGCCGCTTCGACATGATTATCTCCAACCCGCCTTTCCACGATGGTCTACAAACCAGCCTGGAGGCCGCGCAAACGCTGATTCGCGGCGCCGTTCGTCATTTGAACAGCGGCGGCGAGCTGCGCATCGTCGCTAACGCCTTCCTGCCCTATCCGAACGTGCTGGATGAGATCTTCGGCTTCCATGAAGTGATTGCCCAAACGGGCCGCTTTAAGGTCTACCGGACGGTGATGACCCGTCAGGCGAAGAAATAATCCTGCGTTTTTTCGGCGCCAGCAGACGCTGGTCGCCGATGTTTTTCCTCTCTGACCGTCCATTTTTGCAACAATCAATCCAACTGATACAATTAACTATTGACGAATAGCTGAAAACCACTAGAATGCGCCTCCGTGGTAACGATACTTTCATAGTGTCGATGGTATGCGAAGGTGGCGGAATTGGTAGACGCGCTAGCTTCAGGTGTTAGTGTCCTTACGGACGTGGGGGTTCAAGTCCCCCCCCTCGCACCAATATTCTTACCCTTCCGTTTTATCCCATCAGCTTCAAATTCATTATTATCAGCATCATCCCACTGACCAGCGCCACGCATGATGGCAGCAGAACAAAGTGCCTTAGCTGACGGTGCCAAATCATCACCGCTGACATGAGCATTCCCAGCGTCACCAATCCGCGCCAGGCATCTACCGACAAATCGGCAAACCCGAGGACGGCAATCAGTACGCCAGGGATTAACACGCCCCATCCACTCCCTAAAGTTCGCTGCAACATGTTTTCGCCTCTCACAACGATAATGATAACCAATATCATATGGTAATTTTTATCATTTGTCATCCCGGGAAAATAGCGCGTCCTTATTCTTTACGTTTGTGGTAATGACATACATTCATGAAGGTGATAAATTAAGCGGCAAAAAAATAATATATTAAATTATCTGATTATTTCGTAAAAACCTTATTTTGCGCACTGTTTTTTATTATTCACTTCAAACTAACATCACATTGAATTTTAACGATTAATAATGACAACTCCGACATGACTGCACAATCCTGGCGCTCCCATTACGAACAGAAATATCAGTATTCCTTACGGCTATTTTTACTGCTTAATTTAGTTTCATCCGTCTTATCCCTTGTCAGCCCGCTCTTTACCGTCATCACTTTTACATTACCCTGTTTTCTGATAGTTGCCTGCAGCACGGTCCTGCTGCTATGGCACTGTAAATTCTCTCAGCACAAAATAAATATTCCGGTTATTTCTCTGCTATTTGGCCTGCTTTGGGCGTGGCACGTTGCGCTAAAAGCAATGGTGATGGGGCCGCCGCATTTTAACTACCTGGTGATCGCCTTATTAAGCGTGTTATTTATTGGCACCATTGCTTTTTCCAGCAATATCATTGGCTTTACTTTGCACTCTTTACCCACATACCTTATCTGCCTGATTCTTGGCGGAGGAGAACAATGGCTGCGCATGTCCTGGTGCTTTCTGTTGCCTATTGCCGGTATCACCCTGCAAAGCCTTATTCAGAAACGCAGCGATGTATTCACGCAGGGGCTCATGGATAAGCTGCTGAAGGAGCGCAATACCCTTAACGATCTCAGTATGTTGGATCCGCTTACCGGTTTGTATAATCGCCGGGGCTTACAAAACCGGCTGGACACCATTCTTTCTCTCGACGGCGCCGGGCATTACGTTCTGCTACTGGACATTGATCATTTCAAAGCCTACAACGACCACTACGGGCATATGATGGGCGACCAGGCTTTGATTCAGGTCTCCGCCGCCATTCGTAACGCCGTGCGCTCGCGCGACATCGTTGCCCGCTTTGGCGGCGAGGAGTTTATGGTGCTGTTGACCAGCAGCAGTGCGGAAAACGCCCTTCAGGCCGCAGAGCGCATCCGCCAGCGGGTCTACGATCTGAAAATCCCGCATATGTTTAATGAAAGCGTCGCGACCAACGTGACCATCAGTATCGGCATGACGCCGCTGATGGATGCGGATATCGACAGCGCGCTGAAACGGGCGGACAACGCGCTCTACGAAGCCAAAAATATGGGACGTAACATTATTCTCACCAGCTAGGCCTTTACCGCGCGGCAGGCGTCGCCGCGCGGACAAATTTCTTGCCAAGCCGGTGCCGCGGCATTAGTATCAGAAATCATTATCATTTAGATTTGTATCTGGCACCCGATGGCTTACCGTTCACTTGCATTCAACAATGAGATCATCTGGCGGGCTCCGCTCCCTTCGGCTGAGCGTGAACTGGCGAACGCAATACGGGACAAGATTACCGCGTTACGTCCGCATCTGCTGGATTTTATCCGTCTGAATGAAGAAGCCCCTCACCATGCACTCACCCTGGCTGAGTGGTCGCAGCCCGCGACGCTGAGTTCGTTAATCGCGACGTATTCTGACCATATTTATCGCAACCAGCCCGGGCAAGCCCGTGAGCAAAAACCGCTGCTATCCCTCTGGGCACAATGGTACATCGGTTTACTGGTGCCCCCGTTAATGCTGGCGCTATTGAGTGAAGAACGCGCCGTTAGCCTGGCGCCGGAGCATTTTCGCGTCGAGTTTCATGAAACAGGCCGTGCCGCCTGTTTCTGGATTGATATCCATTCAGCAGGTACTTCCTCGGCAGAATCCGCGCAGTCCCGGATGGAAAAGCTGGTCACCACCGCTTTGCAACCTGTGGTGCAGGCGCTTGAAGCCACTGGCGATATCAATGGCAAACTTATCTGGAGCAATACGGGTTATTTGATTAACTGGTATCTCGGGGAAATGAGAACCCTGGTCGGAGATGAAAAAGTGGCCGCGCTGCGTCAGCTCTTCTTCTTCAACAAACAGCTATCAGGCGGTGAGGATAACCCGCTGTGGCGTACGGTGGTTTTACGTGAAGGGCAGCTCGTGCGCCGCACCTGTTGCCAGCGCTATCGCCTGCCGGACGTACAGCAGTGCGGGGACTGTACGCTGAAATAATCGATGGTGAAAACAAACGGGCGGCTATTCAGCCGCCCGTTTGTTTTTATGCCGTTTGCTGACTCTCTTCCGCCATGCGCTGCGCCTCTTCGGCCTCCTGCGCGAGCAGCTGTTTCTCGTACACCTTGAAGAACGGGAAGTAGATAATCGCCGAAACGCAGGCCAGGACGACCACCAGAATCGCCGCCCGGAAATCCCACCCCAGCGCCCACGCGCCGCCAATCGGCGCCGGAGCAGTCCACGGAACAACCGAAATCACCCGGCCGATAAGATCCAGCTTCATTGCCGCCCAGGCCAGTACGGCGTTAACCATCGGCGCCAGCAGGAAGGGAATAAAGAACACCGGGTTCATCACGATAGGGGTGCCAAAAATAACCGGCTCGTTAATGTTAAACAGGCTTGGCACCACGCTCAGACGGCCAATCGAACGCAGATGCGCGGAGCGGCTGCGCAGATAGCAGAATACCAGCCCCATCGTCGCCCCTGAACCGCCAATCACAATAAAGAATGTCCAGAACGCTTCCATAAAGATATGCGGCAGCGGAGCCCCCTGAGCCAGGGCCTGCTGGTTCATGCCGAGGTTAGTGAGCCAGAACATTTGCAGCATGCCGGAAACAATGGCCGCACCGTGGATCCCCGCAAACCACAGCAGGTGGCCCACCAGAACCGCCAACAAAATTGCGGGTAAGGAGTCCGCTGCGGAAACCAGCGGCTTAAAGATAGCCATAATCGCCTGAGGGATCAGCATATCGAAATGATGCTGAATAAGCAGGCTCAGGGGATAGAGCGTCAGGACGACAACCAGTACCGGGATCAACAGATCAAACGAGTTTTTGATCATCGGCGGCACCTGATCCGGCAGGCGAATACCGATATTATGCGCCTTCAGGAAGCGCATCATTTCAACGCAGTAGACCGCCACCAGAATCGCCGTAAATATGCCCGTTCCTCCCAGGCTATCTACCGGCAGGTTGCCGTTCGTTTTTGGCGCCGCCACCAGCAGGAAGGCCATGATCGACAGCATGGCGCACATAAAGGGGTCGAGCTGATTGGTTTTTTCGTAATGCTTGCCGAGGTTATAGGCGATCGCGGCGCAAATGTAGATCGACATAATGCCCATCGTCATATCGAACGGCGTCAGAATTCGCCCTTCAAACTCTTTTGCCAGATCCAGCCAGGCGCGGGCAAATCCCCATGTGGTATCCGGTGAAAACGGCGGATACGCAAATACCAGCAGAAAAGAGCCGACAATCATAAACGGCATGGCGGAGATAAAACCGTCGCGGATTGCCATAACGTGGCGCTGAGACGAGATGCGTCCGGCGACAGGGCTGATGTAATTTTCTACGAAGCGAAATATCAGATTAAATGCAGCATGGTTAGCAGACATAGCAGCCCTCCTGACAGGCTAGATGAACAGGCCCAACAACGATTATCTTGCCGTTATGATGAACCCGCTTCGGCGAGAGGGTTACCCAATCGGATAGCCTGCTGGCCCGACTGCTCAACCAGGTTCGATTCATCTTCGGCTCTTTGTTATAGGTGACGCAGGGAAGTTACCTTGTCAGTATTCCTGTCTCTGTGAATAACCGCAACCGGTTACAGTAACCGGTTGCGGTGAATGTGAAGGAGATCCAGAAATTAAAAAGAATCTTGATTCTCTACCATGGATATTTACACTTTGCGAAGCTTGTGACAGATTTTTAACAAGCCTTAATCAGGAGATTCCAATGAGTCTGCAGTCCGTGCGGCAGTTTTTTACTGACCACGCCCCCGATATCGAAATCATCGAACTTACTCAGAGCACGGCCACGGTAGCGTTAGCCGCAGCGGCGCATAACGTTGAACCCGGGCAAATCGCCAAGACCCTGTCTTTAAAAATAAAAGAAAGGGTTGTTCTCGTTGTCGCGAAAGGCGATGCGCGCCTGGATAATAAAAAGCTAAAGGAAGCCTTTGGCGCTAAAGCCCGTATGCTAAGCAGCGATGAGGTCATTACGCTAACGGGACACCCCATTGGCGGCGTCTGCCCATTTGGCCTGGAAGTTCCGCTGGCTGTGTACTGCGATATCTCACTGAGGCAGTACCCGGAAGTGCTGCCAGCAGCAGGTTCAATATATAGCGCCGTTCGTATTTCACCTGAACGGTTGGCGCAGCTGACTGATGCTAAGTGGATTGACGTGTGTCTTTAACAGACCGCTGAGGTTACTGAGCAAGGCGCATCACCGTGGCATCATCATTATTCGCCGACAGGCGCATGAGTATGTCTGCCGCGCTCAGTAGTCCCATATCAGAACTGACGCCGAGCTTGGTCATGGCGTTAAACTTATGGGCCCGAATCGTTTTGATATTGCGTTCCAGCTGCGTCGCTATTTCCGGCAACGAGTAGCCATAAGACATATATCGCAGGATGGTATGTTCCGTTGGGCTCAAAAGTTGGCTATAGATACTCTGCTTTTGGCTTAACGAGCTCTCATTCGCCGGATAGCTACGATCGAGAAGCTGAAGCAAGCACTCCTGCAGCTGTAGCCGACAGGCCGATTTATTCAAAATACCGTGTAAGCGAGAAGGCGTCAGATGGCTGACCAAACGCATTTCCGCTTCATCATTAGCTAAGATAATTCTTTGCGTGTCGGGACAATAACGCGCGATCTCATGGAGAAAGAGCAAGCTTTCAAGTCGGGATCTGCGGTTACCTGAAAGTGAAAAAATAATCGCAGAAAAATCTCTCGCCTGAAACTCCCGTTTTAATGCCATCGTATCTTTAAAGAACTGAATACGATAATTCTTACCACTTTCATTAATTAATATGTGGCGAAGCGCCACTTCTGTCATCGCACATTTCTCTACGATAGCGACATATCTTGTTGTGAGGTCTTTTTCCATTCTGTTTGATCTCCATAGGCTGAATAAATATTCAGCTCCTTCATTCCCTGTGCACTATTAATCCAGGCATACATCTCTGCATTACTACGCAAAGATAAGCGGCGCATAGCACTATTTTTCTGCGCACTTATGGTTTTATTGCTCTTCTTCAATAAAGCAGCAATTTGATTAATTCCCCATCCTTTTGCAAGAAGCCTCAACACCTTACGCTCAGAAAGAGTCAGAATAACCAGCTTTTGCGGTTCTTCATCGATGCGTTCTACCTCAGGAGAGAACAACGTCTGGCTAATTCGTTCAGCGGCAAGTCCACCCGCGCGCACAACCTCAATGAGACGTTTTACCGGCTCGCTGTCCGAAATTAATGTACTTTCAGGACGCATTAATAATTGAACAGCTAACGGAAAACAGGCGTTGCCTACCATAAAGACCCAGTGTATATCCCTGTATTGAGTCATTAAAGAGTAGTAATGTTCGCAAATATTTCTTGGATGCTCTATTTCACCGGACAAGTCAGCAATGACTAACACTGCACGACGCAGCTGCAGCAGGGTTAGCTCATCCTGAGAACGACAAAAACTCAATTCATAATCAGGGAGATGCTCCCCAACGATGGCTTTTAAGCCGGACTGCATAACCGGTATTCTGCTGATAATAATGCCGAACTTACCTTGTCCTGGTAACATAAACCCTCCGCTTCCTGTCGAAGACTCACCGCCGGCGGAAAAACAATTGGATGCATAATTTAATAGTCATCGTAATTATTTTGCCCAAATGAATCTTTATCATCCCTGGCGGGTGCGCGATATCGCACCCTAAAGCCAACTTAATAATGAGGAGTAACATATTGCTGTTATCCATACCAATGATTAACATTAACACAGGTAGTTGTCATCAATAAATTAGAAATGGTTAACATCGTCGTTAGATACGCTAACTTAAGATATATTAAATAAAGATTTATTTATTTTATTTTTTTCCTAAATACTTTTGGTGATTCACCGCTATAGCGGCGAAAGAAGCGAGAAAAATAGGCCGCATCAGTAAACCCTAAGTAATCAGAAAGTTGAGCGATAGTCATGCTGGTGTACTGCAGGTTGCGACGCGCCTCAAGCATCAACCTTTGATGTAAAACTCCCAGTGCGCTGCAGCCATAAAATTCATGACACAAATAATTCAAATGAGTCGCAGACACCCCCACCTCCCTGGCATACCCGGCTAATGGCATATGTTCACGATAGTGGCTTTCGATAAGGCGCGAGAAATGACGCATGACGCTCCGCTTACGTTCCGCTTTGTCCTCCGTTATGAGCTGCGGTTGATATTGCCGATTCAGCCAGACCAACAGCGCTCCCAGCAGTGAATGAAGCATCATTTCGCGCGCATCGTAATCTTCGCGGTACTCCTCTTGCAAAGCGGTAAACAGCGCCCGGATATGGCCCCGGGAGCTCTTCACCGGCACGCAACGCGGTTGGCCGAGCACATCCAGCTGACTGCCAAACTGATTTTCAAGGCTTCCGAGCAGCGGCAGCGCCAGCGACAAAACGTAGCCCTCCGTACCCGGCGAAAAGCGAAATCCATGAATACATAGCGCCGGAACCACCTGAATACAGGACTCCGTCATCACGGTCGTCGCGCCTTCGATTTCAATCTCCGCCCGCCCTTTATGCAGATACAGTAGCTGCACCAGCTCTGCGTGCTGATGCACGCGGATATGCCATTCATAAAGATGGCTGCGCTGGAGTATGGACTCACAGTGCAGAAGATCGGGCGTTGGCCAGCCCTGATCTTCGCCATACAGTTTGAAAACGGGAATGGTACTCGCTGCCTGCATCACGACTCCAGAGCCTTTTCTATTACGCCACGCGTTCCATCGGCAGACCCACATAGTTTTCAGCGATAGTGGTTAACCCGGCGCGTGATTCAAGATAGTAGCGACGATCCGCCGCCTGCATTTTTCTGTCGAACTCGCTTTGTTGCGGAAAATCATGCAGCAGACGCGTCATAAACCAGCTGAATCGCTCACCTTTCCACACCCGATCCAGCGCCAAACGCGAGTAGCTGGCTAAGAGGTCAATACGGCCATGGTGATAATACTCACGCAGGATCCGCCAAAGATAGTTCACATCGGACGCCGCGAGATTCAGCCCCTTCGCCCCGGTAGGCGGTACGATATGCGCCGCATCTCCCAGCAGAAATAGCCTCCCGTACTGCATCGGCTCCACTACATAGCTGCGCAGCGGCGCGATACTCTTCTCAAGTGAGTGACCGGTTACTAACTTATTGGTCAGCTCATCAGGGAGACGCCGCTTGAGCTCAGTCCAGAAGCGTTCATCAGACCACTCCTCCACCTTTTCGCTAAGCGGTACCTGCAGATAATAGCGGCTTCGAGTTAGTGAGCGCTGACTACAGAGCACAAACCCCCGCTCGTGGTGGGCGTAAATCAGCTCCGGGTTCACCGGTGGCGTATCGGCCAGCAGCCCGAGCCAGCCAAACGGCCAGACGCTCTCGTACTCTTTCAGCACCCCTGCCGGGATGCTCTGGCGGGACACGCCGTGAAAGCCGTCGCAGCCGGCGATAAAGTCGCACTCAAGGCGGCAGTTTTCGCCATTGCTGATAAAAGAGACCGACGGTCGATCGCTTTTTGCCTCATTAATGGTGACATCGCTGACGCCATAAATCGTCGCTGCCCCGCATGCCTCCCTCGCCGCCATCAAATCCCGCGTCACTTCGGTCTGGCCATACACCATCACGCTTTTGCCTGCCGTCAGTTCCGTTAGCGGAACCGGTACGCGCTTGCCCTCAAACAAAAATTCGACGCCGTGATGGATCAGCCCTTCCGCATCCATTCGCCGGGCCGCCCCGGCTTCGCGCAGCAGTTCTACCGTTCCGCTTTCCAGAATTCCCGCGCGGATCCTCCCCAGCACATACTCAGGCGTCTGTCGCTCAAGGATGACGGTCTGAATCCCGGCGTGATGTAATAACTGCCCCAGCAGGAGTCCCGACGGGCCCGCTCCGATAATCGCCACCTGTGTTTTCATCGCATCGCCTCAGCATGGTTAATTATTTGTTTGTTTTTTGTTTATTAAAAGTTTGAATTTGCATTTTTGATAACTCTGATGGGAAAAAGAAGGGAGAAACGGGTGCAAAAATTGGACTTTTCACCAATCTTGCGGAAGTGTGGCAGAGTTCAAATTTCAGGGTTCCCGTAGAGCGGGTGGTTTTTTACACATTGTTTGATCCTGACCGCTCAGCTAAAACAAGACTTCAGGTAAAAGTATCGCCAGACACTACGGCAACGGGCATCACGGACAGCAGGTATTTATGCAAGCAGATCGGGCAACTCAGCGCGCTATCACGCGATTGTGTATTCAATGTGGTCTTTTCTTATTACAACACGGCGCGGAAAGCGCACTGGTTGAGGAGCTCTCAACCCGTCTGGGTCTGGCCTTAGGGATGGATAGCGTGGAAAGCGCCATCTCTTCGAATGCGATTGTTCTCACCACCATTAAGGACGGGGAGTGTCTGACCTCAACGCGAAAAAACACCGATCGCGGCATCAACATGCACGTCGTCACGGAGGTTCAGCATATTGTGATTATGGCAGAGCATAAGCTGCTGGATTATAAGGATGTCGAAAAACGATTTGCGCAAATCAAGCCGCTGCGCTATCCGCGCTGGCTGCTGGTTTTCATGGTCGGCCTCTCCTGCGCCTGCTTTTGCAAACTTAACAACGGCGGCTGGGACGGTGCGCTGATCACCTTCTGCGCCAGTACGGTAGCCATGTATATTCGCCAGGTACTCACCCATCGTTCAATGCATCCGCAAATCAACTTTTGCCTCACCGCCTTCGTCGCAACGACTATCTCCGGGCTGATGCTGCGCCTGCCGGCTTTCGCCAGCACGCCGACGATCGCGATGGCCGCCAGCGTGCTGCTGCTGGTACCCGGTTTTCCGCTGATCAACGCCGTTGCCGACATGTTTAAGGGGCATATCAACACCGGTCTGGCGCGCTGGGCCATTGCCAGCCTGCTGACGCTCGCCACCTGTATCGGCGTGGTGATGGCGATGACGATGTGGGGGCTACGCGGATGGGCATAATTTTCTATCTCTACGAACTGGCGCTGGATATGATGCTGGCAGCCATTCCCGCCGTCGGGTTCGCCATGGTGTTCAACGTCCCGCAGCGGGCGCTGCGCTGGTGCGCGCTGCTGGGCGCTATCGGCCACGGCTCGCGCATGGTCATGATGACGGCGGGTTTTAATATTGAGTGGGCGACGTTTATGGCGGCCCTGCTGGTTGGTAGCATCGGTATCCAGTGGTCCCGCTGGTATCTGGCGCACCCGAAGATTTTTACCGTAGCGGCGGTGATCCCGATGTTCCCCGGCATCTCCGCCTATACCGCGATGATTTCAGCGGTGAAAATCAGCCATTTCGGCTACTCGGAAGAGATGATGATTATGCTGCTGAGCAACTTCCTTAAGGCTTCATCGATCGTTGGCGCATTATCCATTGGCTTGTCTATCCCCGGGCTTTGGCTGTATCGCAAGCGTCCGCGCGTCTAGCTAATCGCGCCGCCGGGTCGCCCGCGGCGCTCCTTCCTGAGCGACCTCTATGCTACTATGTGTGCAGCTACCCCTCTCTTTTTAGTTGTTCAGAGTTGAGATTGATTTATGTCTTCACGAATATTAACTACCGATTTTAGCGGTCTGGATGACTTCATGCAGGATCACGCAGCGGTACTGGCAAAATCGGCCAGCGGCGCCGTCGCCGTATTTGCCAACAACGCCCCCGCATTCTATGCGCTGACGCCGGAGCGTCTGGCGCAGCTGCTGGAGCTGGAAGCAAAACTCGCGCGTCCTAACAGCGATATTGCGCTGGACGCGCAGTTTTTTGACGAGCCGACGGCGACCCCCGTTGCGGTTCCGATGGGGAAATTTCCGATGTACGCCGACTGGCAGCCGGATGCGGATTTTCAGCGCCTGGCCGCGCTGTGGGGCATCGCCCTGAGCCAGCCCGTTACGCCGGAAGAGCTGGCGGCATTTGTCGCTTACTGGCAGGCGGAAGGTAAAGTCTTTCATCATGTCCAGTGGCAGCAGAAGCTGGCGCGCAGCGTACAGATTGGCCGGGCCAGCAACGGCGGCCAGCCGCGCCGGGACGTCAACGCGATTAGCGAACCTGATAATCACATTCCACGAGGATTCCGAGGATGAGCATGAAAAATGTCGGCGATTTAATGAAGCGCCTGCAAAAGATGATGCCAGCCCATGTCGAACCCGCGTTTAAGACAGGTGAGGAGCTGCTGGCATGGCAAAAAGAACAGGGCAAGCTGCGTTCTGAGGCGCTGGAACGCGAAAACCGGGCCATGAAAATGCAGCGAACCTTTAACCGCTCCGGCATCCGCCCGCTGCATCAGAACTGCTCGCTGGATAACTACCGGGTGGAGTGTGAAGGCCAGATGATTGCGCTGTCCCGAGCGCGCCAGTACGTCGAGGAGTTCGACGGCAATATCGCCAGCTTTATCTTCTCCGGCAAACCGGGCACCGGAAAAAACCATCTCGCCGCCGCTATCTGCAACGAACTGCTGCTTCGGGGTAAGTCGGTGTTGATTATCACCGTCGCCGATATCATGTCAGCGATGAAAGATACCTTTGGCAACCGGGAAACCAGCGAAGAGCAGCTGCTCACCGACCTGAGCAAAGTGGACCTGCTGGTGATTGACGAAATCGGCATGCAAACGGAATCACGCTACGAAAAGGTGATTATTAACCAGATCGTCGATCGCCGCTCTTCGTCAAAGCGCCCTACCGGTATGTTAACCAACAGCACCATGGACGAGATGAACAAGCTGCTCGGCGAGCGCGTGATGGACCGGATGCGGCTGGGCAATAGCCTGTGGGTTAACTTCAACTGGGACAGCTACCGCGATCGCGTAACCGGAAAAGAGTATTAAGATATTTCCGAACCCCGCCGGCGTTATAATCAGGGGATTATTCAGTCACGGCGAAGAGTACGTCTATGAAATCTGCAAAAACGTTGTTCCGCACGGCAATGGTGGCCGGCGCATTATTGACCTTTGGCGCGCACGCCACCTCCTGGCAGGATTCGCTCTCCAGCGCCGCTAACCAGCTCAGCAGTCAGAGCGGAAGCCAGCAAAGCGGCGGTATGTCCCTCTCTTCGCTGACCGGTTTGCTCAACGGCGGCAGCCAGTCGTTGACTTCCAGCAGCATGAATAATGCCGCCGGGATTATGTCTTACTGCGCGAAACAGAAGCTGGCTTCGGTTACCAATACCGAAAACGTTAAAAATCAGGTTCTGGATAAGCTGGGTCTCAGCACGCCGGAAAAACAAAAAGAGGACACCAGCTATCTTGAGGGCCTTCAGGGCTTGCTGACCAGTAAAGACGGCCAGCAGCTGAATCTGAACACCCTTGGCAGCAGCCCGCTGGCGGAAAAAGTGAAAACCAAAGCCTGCGATCTGGTCTTAAAACAGGGCGTGAGCTTCCTCTCCTGATTTTATCCTCTTAATGCCGCGTTTGGCGCGTTACCCTTGCCTGCGCGGCGGCAACGTCTGTTTTTTAACATCTTTCCCCCAAATCCCCTGGCTGACTGGATGTGAGGCAGTTCAAAAACGGCGATTTCTAAACCAATTCTGAACCACAGCACAAATTCATGACGATACAATTGCGGCAATATTGCGCTGCAATTACAGTGTAGCGTGAAAAAAGATCTATCTGGCCAGCCGACAGCTGGCGTGAATGAGGATGAGCTGTGTCAGAGTTGTTATCCATCGCCCTGTTTCTTGCTTCGGTGATGATTTACGCATTAAAAGCCGGTCGTAATACCTGGTGGTTCGCCGCCACCCTCACGGTGCTGGGCCTGTTCGTTGTTCTGAATATTACCCTCTACGCCAGCAATTACTTCACCGGCGACGGTATCAATGACGCGGTACTTTATACGTTGACCAACAGCCTGACGGGCGCCGGCGTGGGCAAATATATTCTGCCGGGCGTGGGGCTGGTCGTCGCGCTGGTCGCGGTATTTGGCGCACTCGGCTGGGTGCTCCGCCGTCGCCGGCATCATCCTCATCACTTTGGTTACAGCCTGGTGGCGCTGGTTCTGGCGCTGGCGTCAGTGGATGCCAGCCCCGCCTTCCGCCAGATTAGCGAGTTGGTTAAATCCCAGTCCCGCGATGGCGATCCTGACTTTGCGGCTTACTACAAAGAGCCGTCAAAAAGCATCGCCAACCCGAAACTGAACCTGGTGTACATTTACGGCGAAAGCCTTGAGCGCACTTATTTTGATAACGATGCGTTCCCGAACCTGGCCCCAGAGCTCGGCAAACTGAAAAGCGAGGGGCTGGACTTTAGCAACACCGCCCAGCTCCCCGGTACCGACTACACGATTGCCGGAATGGTCGCCTCCCAGTGCGGGATCCCGCTGTTTGCGCCGTTTGAAGGCAACGCCTCGGCCTCGGTTTCCAGCTTTTTCCCGCAGAATATCTGCCTTGGAGATATCCTGAAAAACTCGGGTTATGAGAACTACTTTGTGCAGGGCGCTAATCTGCGCTTCGCCGGAAAAGACGTTTTCCTTAAATCTCACGGCTTCGATCATCTGTACGGCGCGGAAGAGCTAAAAACCACGGTCGCCGATCCGACCTATCGTAACGACTGGGGGTTCTACGATGATACGGTTCTTGATGAAACCTGGAAAAAATTCGAAGCGCTTTCGCAGTCAGGAAAACGCTTTTCGCTGTTTGCGCTGACGGTCGATACCCATCATCCGGATGGCTTTATCTCCCGCACCTGCCAGCGTAAAAGCTACGATATGGACGGTAAAAAGAATCTTTCGTTCAGCGCCGTCTCCTGTAGTCAGGAGCATATCGCGGCGTTAATCGAGAAGATTAAAGCTTCGCCGTGGTTCAAAAATACGGTCATCGTGGTGTCATCCGATCACCTGGCGATGAAAAACAGCGCCTGGGACTATCTGAATAAGCAGGATCGCAGCAACCTGTTTTTCGTTCTCCGCGGCGATGAGCCCCGGCAGGATACGCTGGCCATCAAGCGTAATACCATGGATAACGGCGCGACGGTGCTCGATATCCTCGGCGGCGATAACTTTATTGGCCTTGGCCGCAGCAGCCTTTCCGGCGAGTCGCTCTCCGCCGTGTTCCTCAATATGAAAGAAAAGGTGCTGGCGTGGAAGCCGGATATCATCCGCCTGTGGAATTTCCCCAAAGAGATGAAGAATTTCACCGTGGATTCACAGAAGAATATGATCTCCTTCTCCGGCAGCCATTTCCGCCTGCCGCTGCTGCTGCGTATCTCCGATAAGCGCGTTGAGCCGCTGCCGGAAAGCGAATACTCCGCGCCGCTGCGCTTCCAGCTGGCCGATTTCGCGCCGCGCGATAACTTCGTCTGGGTCGACCGCTGCTACAAGATGGGTCAGCTGTGGTCGCCGGAAGTGGCGCTCTCTACCGACTGGTGCGTCTCGCAGGGCCAACTGGGGGGCGAACAGAAAGTCCAGCGCGTCGACAAAGCCCAGTGGCAAGGTAAAACCGCGTTCAAAGATACCCTTATCGACATGGAGCGTTATAAAGGCAACGTCGATACGCTGAAGATCGTCGATAACGATATTCGCTATAAAGCCGACAGCTTCCTGTTTAACGTCGCCGGCGCGCCGGAAGAGGTGAAGCAGTTCAGCGGCATCTCCCGACCGGAAACCTGGGGGCGCTGGTCTAATGCCCAGCTCGGCAGTGAAGTGAAAATTGAATATAAAGAGCCGCTGCCGGAGAAATTCGATCTGGTGATTACCGCCAAAGCCTACGGGCCGAATGCCAATAAGCCGATTCCGGTACGGGTGGGCAACAGCGAACAAACGCTAACGCTGGCCAATGATGTCACCACCACCACCCTGCATTTCGATAATCCGTCGCGCAGCAGTACGTTGACGATTGCGCCGCCGGACCCGCAGTCCACGAACGAGGGCAATATTCTCGGCCACTCTCCGCGTCAGCTGGGCATCGGCATGGTTGAAATCAAAGTGGTGAAAAGCGAAGGATAAGCCATCGTGCCCGGCGGCTTTTTGCGCCGGGCCGTGGTGACGATGGGTAGAAATTAGCCATGCAGCGGCTTTAGCTCATCCGCCGACAGTCCGGTAATCCGCTGTACCGTCTCGGTATCTAAACCGTTCTGCAGCATACTGCCGGCAATGCGCAGCGCTTCCCGCCGGCTCCCTTCCTGCAGGCCTTCCTGTATCCCTTCCTGCCTCCCCTCCTGGCGACCTTCTTGCCTGCCCTCTTGCCGACCTTCCTGCTTGAGCTTTTGAGCGATAGACATCAACCTCTCCTCATAGTGTGGCAGACGGCGGGCCAACCGGCGGAGAAACACGCTCGGATCGGCGCTATTGCCGTACTGCAGCATATAATGAAACAGCACTCTTAACTGCCTGCGGTTAGTGTATCCCAGCATCACAAGGGTCGCCAACGACTCCGTAATCCCGCTGAGATCGCGCTGACGAATATGCTTTTGCATCAGCTCCAGCAGAGCGACCCGCCGGTGCTGAACGATTTCATCGTCCGGCATCACCGTTACGTCAACCAGCGGAAACGGGCAGGCGTACAGCGTCCTCGCCATCTGCGGGTCGGCAAATTCGTCCAGCCAGTTCAGGGAAAAGGGATAAGGACTGGTCGCGCCGTGATAAAAAAGCATCGGCACTACCAGCGGCAGCGTTTTGTGCCCGGCGTCGAGGTGCCGCTGCATCGCGGCAATCGCATAGCGCATCAGGCGAAAAGCCATATGGTTATCCGGCGAACTCTGGTGCTCTATCACCACATACACATATCCCAGGCCGCAGGGGGTTTGTACCGACCACAGTACGTCCGAATACCAGGCGCGCAGATCTTCATCAATAAAGCTCGCCGGCTCCAGCCGTAGGGTAGAAAAATCACACCGCTGGCGGATCGCTTCCGGCAGGTGCAGCGTGAGAAAATCATTCGCCGTCTCCGGGTGGCGAAGAAATCGCTTAAAGACCGCATCGTGCGGCGTTGAGGTCATCCGTTTTTTCATGGCCGTCCGCTTGCCTGAAAGAGAAGGAAAGCCGGACTCTACCATCGGTTTTTACTTCGTTGGTTTTGGCGATGATTTTATGGGAAGCGCCTCGGAGAATCGCGCAGCGGCCAGCCCGGCTGGCCGCCATCAGCAAAGCTTAGTAATCAAACTGACGATAGTAACGGCGGATATTAAGGTCGTGCCCGGTATGGTGTTCAAAATGGGCCGCCAGCCTGTCCACCAGCAGGGTGGAAACCACGCACGGCGCCATAATCCAGCGGAAAGCCTCATCAATGCCGTTCAGCGGATAGTCGCGCGGGTCAATCACCACCAGATGGTCGGTGATCTTCTCAGCGAAGCGCTCAACGCGCTCATCCAGCGCCCGGCATTTACCCTCGCCTTTGACCAGGAACAGCGGGACCTCTTTTTCCAGCAGCTCCAGGGTGCCGTGGAAAAACTCGGCTGAACTCACCGATTTGGTCCGCTTCCACTGCATCTCTTCGAGAATACACATTGAGAACAGATAGACCTCACCCCACATTTCCGCCCCGCCGATCCACATCATATAGTCGCAGCCGTGATACTGAGCGGCGATTTTATCCGCCTGCGGATCGAACTGGCGTTTGGCCTGCAGGAGATTCTCCGGCAGCAATTCCAGCTGGCGTGCAAAACGATCGTAATTCGCGAAATCACCGTGACGATAAATGACGCGGAAGAATAACCAGTAGAGCAGCATATATTCATATTCCACGCCGTTCTTGTGGCACATCGGAATATGCCAGCTCGCCGCCTCGGCTAATGGCGAATCGGCATTACGGGTAATGGCCACCACGCGAATCCCCTGCGCTTTGCACCATTCGGCAATGGCTACTGACTCTTTGGTATCGCCGGACTTGGATAGCGTCACCACCACCGCATCTTTATTTAATTTTTTATGTCCGCGATGAATTAATTCCGCCGCCTGCTCAAGGTAAACCGGCACGCTGGTTAATTCTTTTGCAAACTCATTTATTGCCATCATCGGCGCCAAAGAACCGCCCACCGAGGCGAAAAATAAGGCGCTACAGCCGCTGTGATAAATATCATCGGCAACGGTTTCCGCCTGTTTGCGCGCAGCGATGATCTCGCGAGCACTGGTCAGATACTCGTCCTGATTAAAACCCAACATAGTTTTCTCCTGAATAATCAGATTTTACTTTTTAAGACGCGATCAAAATCGTCAAAAATACGTTTAGCCAGATCGATGCCTTTCAGGCCGGCGGTATGCCAGGCCAGCATCTGGACGGGAACAATCAGCAGCAGCGGCGCCAGGTGATGTTCACACGGGCAGCTTAGCGCCAGCGTCTGCGCATCCTCTTCGTCGCTCAGCGTCAGCGTAAAGGCGCGGGCAATGGACGGCGCCATATAGTCCCGCAGCGCCCGGGTCCGCGCATCCGGCGCATCTTCAATAAACAGCATCACATGGCGGGCATTGGCTTCCAGATAGGGGCCGTGCATATAGGCCTCAAGTTCAAAACCACTGGAAGGCACGCGTACCGTTTCGGTAAATTTGGTTTCGAACTCCTTCGCGACGCCCACCAGCGCGCCATAGCCGGTGGCGACAAAGCGCTCGCCGCCCCGCAGCGCTTCGTCATGCCTGTCGATAAACCGCGAGGTGCGGTCAATGACATCCGGGATCGCCGCCGCCAGCCGCTGCAGTTCGGCAAGATAGCGCTGCTCCTCGGCCTCGCTGGCTTTCCCCTGGGCACGGGCAATCATCAGCGCCATCAGCAGCAAATTCAGCACCGTCGCGCTAAACCCGCGGGTGACAAACCCCACGCTCTCGATACCGGTATTGATATCCAGTATCCCATCGCAGGCCCGGGCGATCGGACTTTGCGGATCGGAGGTCAGCGCAAAAACCGGCAGGCTCAATGCCTGTACCTTACGCATCGCCGCCAGCGTCGAGGCGCTTTTACCGCTCTGCGAAATCGCCACCACCAGATCGGTATGCGGATCGACCGCCTCGTAGTGCGTAAAGTTGTACGGCTCTTTAATCTCAACCAGTACGCCGAAGCGCTGCTCAAAGAAATAGCGCGCGCACAGGGCGGCGTTCAGCGACGAGCCGGTCGCCAACAGCAGAATGCGGCGCACCGGGTGCTGGCGGGCAAAGGTCTCAATCGCCGCCAGCTTTTGCCGGTAGTCGCGCAGGATCTGCGTCAGACAGGCCGACTCTTCGCTGATATAGGTCATCATCGTTGGTACCATTTTCGACTCCCGTTAAAATAAACCTATCCACGACCCCAGAATGCCCACCAGCGCCATTCCGCCGATAATAGAAAGCGGTTTAACCTTGCGCCCCAGCAGCCAGTAAACGATGCCAAAACTCACCAGCGGCAGCATGCAGGGCAGGATGTCGTTGATAATGTCCTGCACCTGGGTTTTCGCCTCTCCGGCGCCGAATGAGAGGGGGATGGTGATATCAATCATTGAGGCGGTCATCGCCCCGACCACCATCAGGCCGATAATCGACGCGCCGTAGGTCAGGCTCTCCATCATTCCGCTCTTCTGGATCCGCTGCAGTACCCCGGTGCCCAGCACATAGCCCCAGCGGGTAAAGAACCAGCGCACCAGGATGTGCGGCACGTTGAACACCAGCAGAAACAGAATGGGACCGAGAATGTTGCCCTTTAACGCCAGGCTGGTGCCGATGCCGGTAGCGATCAGGCGCAGCGTGCCCCAGAAAAAGGAGTCCCCCAGCCCGGCCAGCGGCCCCATCAGCGACGCTTTGACGTTATCAATCGCGTTGGCGTCCATGTTCTTCTGCTGGCTATTCTTCTCCTCCATCGCCGTGGTGATCCCCAGCAGCAGGGTGACGATATGCGGCGTGGTATTGAAGAACACCAGATGCCGTTTCAACGCTCCGGCCAGCTCCTCTTTGCGCGGATAGAGCTTTTTCAGCACCGGAATCAGCGCGTAAACAAAGGCGAGATTCATCTGCCGCTCATAGTTCCACGAGAACTCCATCTGGAAGGAGCGCCAGAATACCCGGCGTAGATCGCGCGGCGTGATACGGGCCTCTTCCTGCGCCTGCGGTTGCAGAGTTTCTTCAGAAATCATCTTCGTCGTCATCGCTGACTCCTTGTTCTGTCGTCGTACGAGGTGAGCTCAGCGCGGTGACGTTAACCATCACCACCGCCACGATAGCGCCGAGAATAGCGATGCCGGTCACCGGGATTTTCAGGTAGGCCATCAGCACAAAGCCGAGGAAAAAGTACGGCGCGACTTTCTTATTAATCAGCAGCCTGGCGAGCATTGCGAAGCCGAGTGCCGGAATAATGCCGGTAGCGACGCTGAGCCCGTGTTTGATAAATTCCGGGATGGTATCGAGCAGGGATTTCACCGCATTGCTGCCGACCAGGAATGAGATGGTCACCACCGTGGCGAGCATCAGCGACAGCCCGAAGCCGGCAATCAGATGCATGCGCTCAATGCCGCCCGTATCCGCCCGCTCCGCGTAGCCGTCAGCCTTCTGGCTGAGCATCGGGATAAACATCCCCAGATAGACGTTTTTCAGGATCAGCGTCAGGGTGGCGATGGGCAGGCCAAGCAGCAGCGCCGTTTCCGTTCCCGCGCCGGAGGTAATGGCGAACGCCACGCCGAGAATACCGCCGGTTACCACATCAGGCGGGATCGATGCGCCGACGGAGAAAGAGCCGATAAACGCCAGCTCAAGCGTCGCGCCCATGATGACGCCGGTCTGGACATCCCCCAGCACCAGCCCGGTCAGCAGCCCGGTGACGATTGGCCGCGAAATCAGCGACGTCCCCAGGGCATATTCCGATTGCGCGATAAACGCCACCAGACCCAGTAAGAGAGCCTCTACCATAATCTGTCCTCCGCGGAGTTAAACGCATTGCGCAAAAAGCTGTTTGCGATCGTTAGGGACCTGGCGGATCTCAACTTCGACGCCTTTCCCGACCAGCTGCTGCAGTTGTTCAATTTCTTCCGGCAGTAAATTGATCGCCTTAGAAATATTTTTACTCCCCTCTTTGGCTTTTATTCCGCCGAGATTAATACTTTTTATCCCCTCGACGGCACTGGCAATACGCCAGGCGTCATTGACCGATTCCACGACGATAAAAAGATGATATTTATCCGTCACGCCGCTTTTTATCGATTCGATAGCGTCGTTAATATTTTTAATCACCAGTTTTACCGAAGGCGGTTTAGCGAGCTTAATTGTGGTTTTCCGCAGCTCATCTTCAGGGACATTATCGTTGGCGATTAAAATGCAATCGGCGCCGACATACTGGGTCCAGGAAAAGGCCACCTGGCCGTGAAGTAATCGATGGTCAACCCTTAATAGCGTAATCATGGTGTTCCCTCATTTCAGAAGTCTTTATCAATAGTCATCGCACTGGCAATCGTCTGATTGCAGTACTGAATGCTCTCTTTGGCGCTTGTTAATGCTTCAGAAATTAATTTCTCGGTATTTTCTTCGCCTGCGGAAATAAGTAAATCAATAATCAGCGGCAGGTTTAAACCGGACAATAAATGAAAATTAGGGCGCGATAAAAAACGCACAAACTCATTATTGACGCTACCGGCGAAAATATCCGTAATGACAATCAGCTCATCCTGGGTGGGGAAACGCGCCAGCAGCGTCTCCACCTGCTGCGTCAGATCGGCCTCCTCTTCGACGTAGGCGCAGAGAGTATAAATATCCGGCTGCTTACCGAGGATCAGCTCCACGGAGTTCAGCAAACCGTTAGCAAAGGTGCCATGGCTGGCAAAAATATAGTGTCGTTTCATCCTTACCTCGAAAGCGCATTCCACTGCTTTCTTAATTGCAACCGGCGTGCCAGAAACAGTGGCGTGCCGGTTAGCGCAAGGACGAACCGATGACGAGTCTTAAAACTCTTGATCTTCCTGAATAAATTCCGTTTCTCGCGTCAGGATATCGTGAATGTAATACAGCTCAACGGCGGGGATTTTGACACTATATCCGTTCTCAATGACACTAAAGGCCTCGCGCAGAATAACCAGCTCGCTCTCCGGACACTGTTTGCCGGAATAATGGGATGGCGAAGCGTTACGGATCAGGCGTTCTATCAGACAGCTGATATGCACGTACAGCGCCACCTTGCGATCGTTAGGCACATCGCAGCCGGCCAGATGCTCATAGCGCAGTAAAAACTGCTCGACCTGATTGATCACTTTTCCGGTATCGAGGATCGTCACCGACTCGATCACCCGGCGCAGCGAGAAATTTTTCAGGATCAGGTTATTGATCTCGCTGACCTGCTCAGCGGAGGCCAGTTCGCCGAAGATACGCATCAGCGGGCGGCTTCCTTCGCCGGAAATCAGCGAATCCAGCGAGATCCACGGCAGATCGGCGAGATGCGGATCGAGGGTGCCGACGATCGCCAGCACCTCATAGCGGCTGAGCATCGGCGCCCGCCGCGCGGGATCGGCGAGGGTTTCCACATCGCATGCCACAATATCGATGCCGAGCGTCTCAGGAATGCTGGCTTTTAACAGCGCCGACAGATTCGCCGCCGCCCCCAGACCGGTGGCGCAGGTTGTAAGAATCGCCCGCGGTTTGTCCGTTTGCGGGTAATAGAGCTGATGCTCAACCGCGAGGTCATTGCCTATCTCCCGGACGATATCTTCCAGCATATCGCCCTGCAAAACCCGCTCCCCGACGTACATCGCCATCCCGGTCGAGACGTTATTAATAATCGCCATCGGCGTGGACAGCCGGCGGTTGAAGTGGCTGTGAATGGCGTTCAGCGATCCCATGTCGACCAGGATGATCAGCCCGGAGGCCAGCGCGTGGCTCTCAATCCAGGCCATCACCTGATCGGCGATAGCCTCCGGCGTCACGTCGAGCGGCATATCGAATGACTCAAACAGCTGGCTTTTCAGCAACCGGTTCGCCACGTTGGCGATGCTGCTGGCGGTGGCGTAACCGTGGGCGAGGATAACTGCCCGGATCACCTGCTGCTGGCTAATGGCGCCATTTTTCTGTAACCACAGCACCAGCAGCAGCAGGTCAATGCGTCGGGGTTCAATATCCAGCTTCAGCGCCAGCGCGGCGAGGATCTCTTCACAAAAGCGATACAGCAGCGGGTATTTCTGCGCCAGGAAATCCTCCAGCTGGCGGCTTTTCTCATTGCTCATCGTCGACTGCGCCTGGCGAGAACGATGAATCAGGTAGTGGCTCAGGGCGTAGATACAGTTGCCGTTAAACTGAATATTGAAGCGCTTTTCAAGGCGATAAAACTCCTCCCGCACCTGATGGGTTATCAGCAGCAGCAGATGCGAGCTGTTGGCATCATGATTATCGAAAATCAGCCGATCGAAGAGGGTTTCCATTTCCTCGCCCATGCTTTTTTGCGCCTCTTCCCAGACCGTTTTTTTACTCAGCACCGCCTCATACAGCGCGAGAACGCGGCACTGAGCATCATAGATCAGCCCCTGAACCGGGTCGCGCGCGCGCAGCAGCCAGACCAGGCTGGTCTGCGGTTCAATAAGCAGCGGCTCCTGCTGGCCCATCGGTTCGCTAAGCGCCGGCGTCGCGGCCATGATATTTTCCGGCAGATCGTGCAGCGTGACGTTTAGCCTCTCGCTGCCCGGAGACCTGGCCCACGCCGACGCGACGGCGTACTTGACGACATTCTTCAGCTCACCGACGTTGCCGCGATAAACGTAGTGCGTCAGCACCTGTAAAAGCCGGGGCGTCAGCTGCAGCCGGGCGGACAGCGTGCGGGCCTCCTGCCAGAAAAACTGCAGCGTTAACGCTTCTTTCTCGCCGCGGCTGCGGTTTTGTAAATCAGGCAGGCTAATGAGGATCGGGATACGACGAATAAAGGTGGTCAGAAACGTGCTGTGAATATCTTCGGTGGTGGCAAACACCAGCCGCAGCGAAATCGGCATCCCCTGCGCCGTCTCTCCCACCCGATAGATCTCTTTGCGGTCCAGCCAGGTGAAGAGCTTCTCCTGGCCCTGCGCATCGAGGCGGTGGACTTCATCGAGAAACAGCACGCCGCCGTTTGCCGCTTCAAACGCCCCGGCCTTATCGCCCTGCGCGCCGGTAAACGCGCCTTTGACGTAGCCAAACAGGTTGGCGGCCAGCAGCTCCGGGTTGCTGGCGTACTGGGCGCAGTTGAAGCAGACAAAGGGCGCATCGGGCGCCAGCAGTCCCTGGGCGATAGCAAACTCGTGCATCAGCTCCGCCATATAGCTTTTGCCGGTTCCGCTGTCGCCGACGATCAGCAGCGGCAGCCCGCCGTTGGGATAAAACAGCGCGGTTTTCATCTGTTCGATAGGCTTGCGCAGGCTACCGTCATGGCCGGTAAGCAATGAAAAATGATCCGCCTGTTCCGGCTGCCGGTCGCTCTCCGCGAGCAGCTCCGCCATGCTGGCGTACTCGCTGCGGGAAAGGGGGAAAAACTGCTGGCAGAAGGCGGCCTTATGCAGGAAATAGACCGGACGGGTATTAATCTTCACCAGCACATCCTGGGCCACCAGCTGATTCAGATAGTGGCTGGCGGTGTTTCTTTGCATCGCAAAACGCCGGGCCAGGTAGCCGGCGGTGAAGACCTCGCTCAGGTTATCCGGATCAAAAAAATCGGTCTGATTTTGCAGAAAAGCCAACAGTTCCGTTTTACGCATCGCATCCCCCATCAATGCCATCATAGGTACTTAGAGCCTCTTCCAGTAGGCGTTATTGGCGCAGGCAGTTTGAACACGGCCAGCGCGGAAGAACCGGAGCGTACACGTAGTACGTGAGGATTATTCGCTACGCTCCCCCTCCAGGCCGCCCTGAGGGCGTTCAAAACTCTGCGAGTTTTGTCTGAGCACTGCCCAGGTTCAAAATGGCAAGCAAAATAGCCCTAATGGGATAGGCTCTTATGATGCGGGAAATCCACCAACCATTGGCGCTTAATTTATTTTTTGCGGTTCAGAGCACAAAAAAAACGGCGCCCAAATCCGCGGGCGCCGCACAACAAACCGACTACAGCCGCCTCAGGGCCTCCCGCATCCCCGCGCTCAAAATGACTTCCAGATACCGCGTGACCTGTTCGGCAAGACCCGGTATTGCCGTCAGATCTTCACCCCAGTGCCCGGTATCCTGCAGGACTTCGGTGACCAGTTCATGCAGCGGGCGGCCTTGCGCCACCTGCGCCCATCCTGCGGCAAAACGGCTTAGCCAGACATCATCATCCTGCAGCGGATACGCCTGCCCGTCGCGCTGCCCGCGATAGAAGGCGATGAGCGCCGCCAGGGCGAACGTTAGCCGCGGCGGGATTGCGCCGTGCTGGCGGATATGCGTCAGCAGCTGCGGCAGGATCCGGGTGCGAAATTTGGTCATGCCGTTCAGGGCGATAGAGAGCAGCTGATGGCGAATCCAGGGATTAAGAAAGCGCCCGGTCACGGCATCGGCAAACTGCCTCAGCTCATCGGCCGGTAAATCCAGCGCCGGAATAATCTCCTCGTCGATAGTTTGCTGCACATAATGGCGAATGGCTTCGTCCTGCATCGCTTCGCCAACGGTATCGACGCCGCACAGCCACGCCACCGGCACCAGCGCGGTGTGCGCGCCGTTAAGAATGGCGACTTTGCGCTCTTTATAGGGCCGGATATCCTCTACGAGACGGATATTGAGCGGGTAACGTTCGAGCCGCAGCGTCTTCGCCAGCGCCTGCGGCCCCTGGATAACGAACAGCCAGAAGTATTCGGCGGTATCCAGGAAAGCATCATGGTAGCCCAGCTCCGCTTCGAGCTTTTCCGCTTCCTCGCGCGGGTAGCCGGTGACGATGCGATCAACCAGCGTTGAACAAAACGTATTGGCGGTCTCAACCCAGTCGCGAAAAGCCGCGGGCAATTGCCACTCTTCGGCATAGCGCAGCACCAGCGCCTTCAGCGCTTCGCCGTTGTAGTCGATCAGCTCACAGGGGATAATCGTCCACCCCTTATCCGCTGCGCCGTTGAAATGGCGGAACCGTTCGAACAGCAGCTGGGTCAGCTTCGCCGGAAAGCTGACCGGCGGCTTATCGTCAGGCCGGTCTCCGGCGTGATAGCTGATGCCCGCTTCGGTGGTATTTGAAAATACGAACGCGATCGCCGGATTACGAGCCAGCGCCAGATAGCCGGCAAAATCCTGCCACGGGTTGATCTCGTTATTCACCGATCGAATAATCCGCGCCTCGCTCACCGCCTCGCCGCGTTCGTCCAGCCCGCGGATCGCCGTGGTGTAGAGTCCGTCCTGGATATTAAGCGACGGCGGAAACTCGGTGTTGATCGGGCGAATGATGGTCACGCCTGCCGCCAGATCGGTTTGCTCATTCAGCAGGTCCAGCTGCCAGTCGATAAACGCCCGCAGGAAGTTGCCTTCGCCGAACTGAATCACGCGCGTCGGGTACCGCGGCCCGGGAAAATCTTTTCTGTTTAACGATTTCATAGCCTTACCTGCTAAAAATGAATGACGCCTTTGATAAGCTGGCGATTGTTAATCACGTCGTTTTCGTAAATCTCAGCCAGCGACCTGAAATCGTAGCGGTGGGTCAGCATCATCCCGGCGGTGACTTTCCCCTCGGCCATCAGCCGCCCGACTTTGGCAAAATCCTCTTCCGTCGCATTACGGCTGCCCATCATGGTCGTCTCTTTCTTATGAAACTCCGGGTCCGGGATCTGCAGCTCACCTTTAAACAGGCCAACAAAGATGATGCTGCCGCCGTGGCGGATTAAATTCACCGTATTGTTCATCGCCTGCTGATTCCCCGTGGCGTCGATCACCTTCTGCGCCAGCGAACCACCAAACGCGGCACACAGCCGTTCGGTGAACTGCGGGTCGGAAGGGTCGAGCGTGGCCAGACCAAGGTGCTGCGCCACGTGGTCGCGCCGCGCCGGGCTGGTATCCGCCACCACCACCTGCGCCCCGTCGGCTTTGGCGATCGCCGCCGCCCCGAGACCAATGGGGCCCGCGCCGACCACCAGCACCTGCTCTCCCGGCTGGATAGCGGCGCGACGCACCGCGTGGGCGCTGATGGCAAAAGGCTCAATCAGCGCCGCGGCTTCCGGCTCGACGTCATCCACCACCAGCAGATTTTTTACCGGCACGCAGAGGTACTCGCTAAACCCGCCGTCCCGATGTACGCCGATCACGGAAATTTTCTCGCAGCAGTTTGTCCGGCCGCTCAGGCAGGCCGGACACTGACCGCAGGCGACGTAGGGTATGACGGCAACCTGCTGTCCGCTTTTCAGATTAAGAATATTTTTACCCAGACCGATAATCTCACCGCATATTTCATGACCGAGCACGCGCGGATAGCTAAAAAAAGGTTGATTCCCTCCCCAGGCATGAATATCCGTACCACAAATCCCCACCGTTTTTATTTTAATAAGCACTTCATCATCGCCGGGAATGGGAATCTGGCGTTTTTCCCAGCGCAATATTTTGGGTTCCTGACACACTAATGTATTCATCGACGTCATAATAATTTCCTCCGTATTTGTTGGTTTAGATATCGATGAAAAACAGAGGTGAGAATAAATTCATTGCAAAAACTGTGAAATCTCACGCACAAAACTGTTTTAAATCCGGCTTTAATAGCTAAAAAAATGGAGATGCATAATGAGCCGCTCGCAAAATCTTCGTCACAACGTCATTAACCAGGTCATTAACGATATGGCGCGCGGCTTTCTTCCGTCGCCGCTGCCCTCACAAAGCGCGCTGGCGGAGATGTACAACATCAGCCGCACCACCGTGCGCCATATCCTCAGCCACCTGTGCGAGCGCGGCGTGCTGCGCCAGAGCGGTCAGGACTACCAGATCCTTCGCCAGCCGGAGATGCAGGACGGCTTCGATGGCTCCAGCGCCTCGCTGGCCGAACAGAACCGTCTCTTCGAGCAGGCGTTTTACACCATGATTAACCAGCGCCAGCTGCGCGCCGGAGAGATATTTTCCGAGCTACAGCTGGCGCGTGCTGCCGGCGTCAGCCCGGTCGTGGTCAGGGAGTTTTTGTTGAAATTCAGCCGCTACAACCTGATTGAAAGCGAAAAGCGCGGCCAGTGGAATATGAAGAAGTTTGAGCAATCCTGGGCCGAGCAGCTGTTCGAACTGCGGGAAATGCTGGAAACCCACGCGCTACAGCACTTCCTCAACCTCCCGGACAACGACGCCCGCTGGCTGCAGGCGAAAACCCTGCTTGAGCGCCATCGCGCCCTGCGTGACAGCATCGGCGACAGCTTTCGTATGTTTTCCCAGCTCGATCGCGACTTTCATTCTCTGCTCCTGTCCGCGGCTGAGAATATATTTTTTAATCAATCACTTGAGATTATTTCCGTGATTTTTCACTTTCACTATCAGTGGGATGAGAGCGACCTTAAACAGCGCAATATCATCGCCATTGATGAACATATGACTATCCTGAGCGCGCTCATCTGCCGCAGCGATCTGGACGCCAACCTGGCGCTGCGTAACCACCTGAACTCGGCGAAGCAATCAATGATTAACTCGCTCAGGCAGAGCGAATCCCTGGCTTATTAAGTACCGATTAAAAACAGAAAATGATAATCAGCAGCACAGATCTCAAAACATAAACCAGCGCCAGAAAAAAGGTTATTTATGCTGAAAACAAGTCGACTTACTTTACTGTGAAATAGGTGGGTGGGGTTTAAACCATTCGATGTCACTTGTCGTTCAAATAGAATAACCAGGAGTCAGGCGTGGAATCACGAAATATCACTATCGACCCGCAGACAACCTTTGATAAAGGAAAGGCGGAGACGATGACTGTTCCGTTAGATAATACGTTAACGCGTAGTACTCGCATTAAAAAAATTCAGACAACGGCAATGATCCTGTTATTTCTGGCGGCGGTGATTAATTACCTCGACAGAAGTTCATTGTCCGTCGCGAACTTAACGATTCGCGAGGAGCTGGGGCTCAGCGCCACCGAAATCGGGGCGCTGCTGTCCGTTTTCTCGCTGGCCTACGGCATCGCCCAGCTCCCCTGCGGGCCGCTGCTGGACCGTAAAGGTCCGCGCATCATGCTGGGGCTGGGGATGTTTTTCTGGTCGCTGTTTCAGGCGGTCTCGGGGATGGTACACAGCTTTACCCAGTTCGTGCTGGTGCGTATCGGCATGGGGATCGGCGAAGCGCCGATGAACCCCTGCGGCGTCAAGGTGATCAACGACTGGTTTAATATCAAAGAGCGCGGCCGCCCGATGGGCTTCTTTAACGCCGCCTCGACCATTGGCGTCGCGATCAGCCCGCCGATCCTTGCCGCCATGATGCTGATGATGGGCTGGCGCGGGATGTTTATCACCATCGGCGTGCTGGGGATCTTCGTCGCTATCGGCTGGTATATGCTCTATCGCAACCGGGAAGATATCTCTCTCACCGCCGACGAGCAGGCCTACCTTAACGCCGGAAGCGTCAACGTTCGCCGCGACCCGCTGAGCTTTGCCGAATGGCGCAGCCTGTTTAAAAACAAAACCATGTGGGGAATGATGCTGGGCTTCAGCGGCATCAACTATACCGCGTGGCTGTATCTGGCCTGGCTGCCGGGCTACCTGCAAACGGCGTATAGCCTCGATCTGAAAAGTACCGGTTTTATGGCCGCCATTCCTTTTCTGTTCGGCGCCGCCGGTATGCTCATCAACGGTTACGTTACCGACTGGCTGGTTAAAGGCGGCATGGCGCCGATCAAAAGCCGTAAAATTTGTATTATTGCCGGGATGTTCTGCTCCGCCGCGTTTACGCTGATCGTGCCGCATGCCACCACCTCTATCGCTGCGGTGCTGTTAATCGGCATGGCGCTGTTCTGCATCCACTTTGCCGGTACTTCCTGCTGGGGTTTAATTCACGTCGCGGTGGCCTCGAGAATGACCGCGTCCGTCGGCAGCATCCAGAACTTCGCCAGCTTTATCTGCGCCTCCTTCGCGCCGGTGGTGACCGGGTTTATCGTCGATACCACCCACTCATTCCAGCTGGCGCTGATTATCTGCGGCTGCGTGACCGCCCTCGGCGCGCTGGCCTATATTTTCCTGGTTCGTCAGCCGATTAGCGACCCGCGTAACGGCTGAATCTCAACGCCCTGCTGGCGGCGGGGCGCTCAACGTTGCGCTCATTTCATACTGTTTTAATGCCATGGGCGTATAGCCGGCGGCGTGAAACAGCGGCGTAAAGCGCTCCGGGATGGTCACCGAGGTCCCGAGCCCCGGAAAGCGTTTGGCGAGCGCCATCAGCATTTCCCGCCCGCGCCCGCGGGCGGCGGGATCGACCCATAAAAACTGCAGCTGCGGCCTGCTGGTTAAGGTCGCCAGCACGGCGAAAGCCTGTTGATGTAGGCTCAGCGCCCGGCACGGCAGGGTGCTGAAGGTGAGCGGGTCCATCAGCCACGGCAGCTGGCCGTTAATCTCGGCGCCGGCCCTGCGCGTCAGCGCCAGCACGTCATACTCCTGCAATACGGATGACTCCTCGCTCGCGGCCTGCGCGCTCAGATAGCCGCACAGCCCGTGCCGCACCTCGAAGCCCAGCGATCGATACAGCGCCACTGCGGCGTGGTTGTCGCGGATAACCTCCAGCCACATCCGCCGTACGCCCTGCTCGCGCAGCGCTTCGATAAGCGGCGTCATCAGCCGGCGGCCAACGCCCTTTCCGCGATAGGCAGGCCGCACCGCGAACGCCGCCAGCCTGGCTTCATCGCCGCGGCGGGCGACGACCGCCATCGCCGAGGGGACATCTCCATCCAGCCAGACGCAGGAATCCAGCAGGCTCAGCCCTTCGGCGCTAAAACGCTGGACAAAAACCTCTACCGATAGCGTGACGGGAACCAGGTAATCTTCGAAACAGTCGCAAAGGATCGTCGTCAGCTGCGCGACGCTGAACTGGGTGGCGGAAACGGCGGTAAGCTCCATACATTTCTCCCGGAGGCTGCTATGCTGAGGTGATGAAAACTAACACTATAACCGCCGCCGCGACGTTACGCCTGACTGAGGAGAGAGACATCCCTCTTCTGCCCGCCATTGAGCGCTCGGCGGCCCAGGCTTTTCGCCAGATCCCGGCGCTGGCCTGGCTGGCGGAAAGCGAAGTGATAAGCCCCGAGCGCCACCGGCTGTTTCTTGAAACTGACCACAGCCTGCTGGCCGTGGCCGATGACCAACCGATAGGCTTCCTGCTGAGCGAACCGCTGGACGATGCGCTGTTTATCGTGGAGATCGCCGTTCATCAGGCGTGGCAGGGACGAGGCGTTGGCCGCATGATGCTGGAGCAGGTTATAGAGACAGCCCGCCAGGCGGCGTATCCGGCGGTCACGCTCACCACCTTCCGCGATGTGCCGTGGAACGCGCCGTTTTACACGCGCCTGGGGTTTTCAATGTTAAGCGAGCTAAGGCTACCGGCAGGGCTGGCGGCGAAAAGGGAGCTGGAAACGGAACACGGCCTGCCGCCGGAAACGCGCTGCGCCATGCGCTTAGCGCTGTAGCCTCCGGCGCTGATTTCAGCGGCGGAATATGGTACAAAGTACCATTCAAAACTTACCCGTTGATACCCGTATGTCCTGGTCAATCGATATCATTTCCTGCATTACCGATCGCTTTGTGGAACTCACGGCGACCGAAAAACGCATCGCGCAGTTCATTCTCGATGATGTCGCGGCGGCGGCGGAGCTGCCCATCGCGGAGATGGCGCGCCTGACCCACACCAGCCAGGCCTCGGTCACCCGCTTTGCCCGGGCGCTCGGCTGCAAAGACGTCCGCGAACTGAAGATGAAGCTCGCGCAATCCCTGGCGGTCGGGCAGCGATTTATCCTCGATGTTCCGGACCTTGAGGGCGTGCAGGGGATCTACGAGTCGATCATCGGCGTGCTGGAAACCAACCGCCGGGCGCTGGACATTGAAGCGCTGAAGCGCGCGGTGAGCTGGCTGAGCGACGCGCGGCAGATCCTGGCCCTCGGGATGGGCGGCGGCTCCACCATCTGCGCCCAGGAGATCCAGTACCGTCTGTTTCGCCTCGGCCTGCCGGTGGTCAGCCAGAACGACGGTCTGCTGGTGCGCATGATGAGCTCGGCGGTCACGCCAAAGGATGTGGTTATCGTGCTGTCCTTAGGCGGCTATACCCAGGAAATCATTGAAAGCGCGGCGATTGCCAGGCAGTACGGCGCAAAGGTCATTGCCATCACCCCCGCCGGAACGCCGCTGGCGGAGCAGGCGGATCTGGTGCTGCCGCTGCTGGTGCGCGAAAACGACTATATCTTCAAGCCCAGCACTTCACGCTATGCGATGCTGGCGATGGTTGACGTGCTGGCCACCGAACTGGCGATGGCCAACAAAACCCAGGCAAAGGGCAGGCTGCGCCGGATTAAGCTGGCGCTCGACAGCCATCGCGGCGGCGTCGACAGGCAGCCGCTGGGCGATTAACCGCTGCGGGCGGCGGCGATAAACCTCTCCGCCTGCTGACGGGTACGCTCCACGGCCTGCCCGGCGCGATACAGATCGCTTCCCAGACCGGCGCCGGCGCATCCCGCCTCGACCCAGCTCGCCAGATTCTCCGGCGTCACGCCGCCGACCGCCAGCACCGGCACCTCCGGCGGCAGCACCGCTTTCAGCGCCCGAATATAGTCCGGGCCGAAGGTGGAAGACGGGAAAATCTTCAGCCACTGCGCCCCGGCGTCCAGCGCGCTGAACGCCTCGGTCGCGGTAGCGCATCCTGCGCAGACCCGCATTCCGCGCGCCACCGCCCGGCGGATGGTCGCCGGCTGAGTATTCGGCGTCACGATAAGCTTCGCCCCGGCATCGGCCAGAAAATCGACCTGCTCCACCTTAAGCACCGTTCCCGCGCCAATCACCGCCTGCTCGCCAAAGCGCGCGGCCATCTGCGGAATGCTCTGCTGCCAGTCCGGTGAGTTAAGCGGAATTTCGATATAGCGAAATCCCGCCTTTATCAGCGTCTCAATATGCTCCGCCGCCTCAGCGGGGCGAATACCGCGTAAAATCGCTACCAGTTTAATCTTGTCCATGCATTATCCTCGCCATGCCACCCAGCAGCGCCTCATCGCCGCTGCAACTGTTAACCGTCATTCCGCGCGCCCTCATCGCCCGGCTGTAGCGGGCATTCAGCGCCGGGTCGCCAACCAGCGTGACGCCGGAGGTACGGTAACGCTGCCCGAGGGTCGCCACCTCCGCGCCAATCAGCAGCCCGGAGAGATAGTCGCTGACCGAGGTTGCCGCCAGCGCCCCGAGTACCCGGGCAGCTCTGGCAACAAACAGTTCGCTAATCAGCGACGGCTGCGCCAGCCCTTTTTCCAGCCCCTGTTCAAAGGCCGCCTCGTCCGCCTGCTGGGCCGGCAGCCCTTTGCCGATAAGCGATTGCGTCATCAGCAGATGGTGCAGTTCGCCGGTCATCGCCGTGGTAAAATGACGCACCATGCCGTCCGTCACCTGTACCCATTTGCAGTGGGTGCCCGGCAGCACGTAGCACTCCGCCGGCGCCAGCTCCATAGCCCCCAGCAGCTGCGTCTCTTCGCCGCGCATCACGTTGAACTCCCCGCCCTGGGCAATCTTGAGCCCGGGAATAATCCACACGCCTTCAGCCACGGCGCATCGCTGCTGCCCCGGCGCGTCGATCGCCGCCGGGCAGGCCACATACGGCACCGCTTGCCAGCCCGCATCGCTGCCGATCATCCCGGCCATCAGCACCGGCAGCATTTCGGCGCCGCGCCAGGGGGCCACATGCTCCGCGAATACGTCGGCGGGCGATCGTCCGTTCAGGCGGGTGATGCCCAGCGGCAGCTGCTTCGTCCCGACGCACTGGCCGTTGCGAATCAGCCAGCCGCGCAGCTGGGTAGAGCCCCAGTCGACGGCAATATAGTTTTTGATTCCCATCTGCTTAGCCCCGCGACGTATTGCGTTTGCCAATGGGTAGCGGCGGCGCAGAGGGTCGACTTTCACGTTCGCGGGTGATCGTCTCAAGCGCTTCTTCACGGCTCATGCTGCTGGCCGGCGTCACCAACGTCACCAGCACAGAGGCGACCAGGCTGGTCAGGACCGATGGAAAACACGGATTGCCCCAGAAAGCCAGCCAGTCGCTGTCCATCAGCACCACTACCGAGGCTCCTGCCCCACCGGCCAGCGCGGCAACCGCGCCCTGCCAGTTAAAGCGAATCCAGAAGCGGCCAAGCATGGTACAGATAAACATCCCCGACATGATCATCGAGATCATTTTGGTGATATAGCTGATGATGTCGTTGGAGGTCAGTGCGAACAGCAGCGCCAGGGCGATAACCAGCACGAGGAACATCCGGGACAGGCGAATCGCTTTTTCCGGCGCAGGCATATGTCCTGTCGTCAGGGTATAGAGGTCGCGAAGCATAATAGAGACCGCAGCAATGGCATCAGAGCTACCTGAAGACATATTGGCCGACATGCCGGCAATCAGAATCGCCATCGCCAGTACCGGTGGCAGCACCTGCGTGGCAAACAAGAAGGCGAAACCGCTATTTTCCAGATTGGCATTCATTGTCCACACCGCCATACCGATAATCGCCGGCAGGAAGGAGAAGCCGAGATACAGCAGACCCGTGATGGTGAAGGACTGACGTACCGAGGAGACGGTCTTCGCCGAATAGATTCGCTGGCGATAAGAAGGTGTCGCCAGCACGCCGACGCCAATCACCATCGCCAGGGAGAACGCGGGGAGTATGCCCAGCTTATCAACGGCAAATAAACTTTGTGCCGCCGGATCAACCGTCTGCTGAATATGGCTCCAGCCGCCGACGTGATGTACCGCCAGAATCGCCATCAGGATAAAACCGACGAACAGAACAATCGACTGAATAGTATCGATCCAGACGACCGCAGAGTAACCGCCGATACCGACATACACCACAAAGGCCAGCGCAATAATAATTTTGGCCATATTAATATCGATACCGCTGGCCCAAGCGAGATACAGACCGCCACCTAAAATATGCGCACCGAGCCACCCGATAGAGGCAATAAAAATAAGAATAGCGACCAGGTTTTTAATAATCTTACTGCCGCCGGTGTAATAAGACATTTCTTCGCTCATGGTCATGAAGCGAAATTTACGCACCGGCGCAAATAGCCACGCCACCAGCAGGATACCGATCGCACCGCCAAGGCCATATAGCATCCCCGCCCAGCCGTTAGTGTAGCCAAACCCGACGGCACCGACGCTGGAGCCGGTGCCCACCATGGTACCGACGGTTGATCCCAGAGTCAGAATCATCGGCAGTGAACGACCACCCAGTAAAAAATCTTCGCCGGTTTTTTGCTTACGCGATACATACCAACCTAACGTAATCATCGCGCAGGCATAAATCGAAAACCAAATCAGAAATGACATATTATTCATTGCTCACATCCAGACGTAATAAATAATACTCGTACTGCTGAATATTATAAGTTGATAGAAACAATGCCTGAAAAAAGGCAAAGCGACACCGCTGGCGTCATTCTGTTTATTCAGTCTGGCGCCAATATCACATTTTTTCTTATTCCCCTCCGGGCGGAGGGGATGCCATTTTTCGCGCTCGGATTTACACGCGAGCCGCGTTATAACAGGTCACATCTACTTCGACTTTACAATCCACCACCAGGTCTGCGACGCAGCAGATACGGGCGGGCGGGTTGTCGCCAAAGAACTCGCGGAACACTTTATTGAAAGACTGGAAATAGCGCGCATCGGTGAGGATCACCTTGACGTGCACCACGTCGGCCAGGGTGTAGCCCGCTTCGGTCATGATATCCACGCAGTTCTGAATCGCCAGACGCGCCTGGTCGACAATCCCGCCTTCCACCACTTCACCGTCCTTCATCGGCGTCTGGCCGGAAACGTACAGCCAGCCCCCCGCCTCCACCGCGCGCGCGAACGGCAGATGCTGCCCGCCGGTGCCGGTACCGCCTTCTACGCCATAACGTTTAATACTCATTTTGCACTCCTTAGTTCATTTGGCGGCGCAGGAAACGCCCCGCGCGCCCGATAATCTTTTTGTCGCTGCCGTAGCTCATCACGCCGTTGACCATCACCGCCTCGATCCCCTCCGCCGGTTGTTTCGGGTCTGAGAAGCTGGCGACATCGCGCACCGTCTGCGGATCGAACAGCACCAGATCGGCAAAGTAGCCCACTTTCACCAATCCACGATCCGCCAGCTGGAAACGCGCCGCCGACAGCCCGGTCATTTTGTGGATAGCGGTGGTCAGCGGAAACAGCCGTTCATCGCGGCAGTAGTGGCCCAGGACCCGCGGGAACGCGCCCCACAGCCGCGGATGCGGCATCGGGTCGTTCGGCAGACCGTCGGAGCCGATCATGGTCACCGGGTAACGCAGCACCCGCCGCACGTCCTGCTCGTCCATGTTGTAGTAGATGGCGCCTGCGGGCATCAGCCGCGCCGCCGCCTCGTGCAGGCTAACCTGCCAGCCGTCGGCAATCTGCCGCAGGGTTTTCCCGGCCTGCTCGGGCTGCGCTTCCGACCAGGTGATGACGATATCGAACTCATCGGTCACCTGCTTCATATCCAGCGTCGATGAGCTGGCGGAGTAGGGATAGCAGTCGCAGGCAATCTCCTGGCGCTGGCGCATCTCATCGAAGAAGGCCAGCGTCTCGCGGGTGCGGCCCCAGTTTTTCGCGCCGGCGCACTTATGGTGCGAGACCACCACCGGCACGTTGCCGTGGCGGCCAATGCGGAACGCCTCGTCGAGCGCCTCCAGAATCGGCTCGAACTCCGAACGCAGGTGGGTGGTATAAATTCCCCCCTCCGCCGCCAGCTCCTCGGCCAGCGCCATCACCTCTTCGGTGGTGGACTGAAACGCGCTGGCGTAGGCCAGCCCGCTGCTCAGACCCAGCGCCCCCTGGCGCAGCGCGTCGCGCAGCTGCACCCGCATTCCGGCGATCTCGGTGTCCGTCGCCGGACGGAACAGATCGTCCATATGGTTATTGCGCAGCGCGGTATGGCCAATCAGCGTGCCGACGTTCAATGACGGCTTCGCCGCCTCCACCGCCTGGGCGTAAGCGTCAACGGTGGGGTAAACAAAGTGCTCCTGCTCGCCCAGCAGGTTCATCGGGTCAGGCACGCCGTCGCGCAGGGTCGCCGTCGCCGCGCTGATCCCGCAGTTGCCGACAATCACCGTCGTCACCCCCTGACTCAGCTTGGGCAAATAGGCCGGCATACGAATGACGTTGATGTCGTCATGGGTATGCACATCGATAAACCCGGGCGCCAGCACGCGCCCCTGCCCGTCAATCACCTGCTCCGCCGGCAGGTTCAGCGCCGGGGCCATATCTACAATCCGATCTCCCTTCACCGCCACGTCGCCGCGAAACTGCGGTCCGCCGCTGCCGTCAATGACCGTGACGTTTTTGAAAAGCCAGTTAACTTTCATCGCAATGACTCCCTTTCAACTCTGTCGACAAGTTAACCATTTACAAGGCGGAAAAACAGTGGAAAACTACGCAAAAACCAGATCAAATTGTGATACTTTTATTCACAAACAATAAAAATCACATATTAAATTTATATTTTTCAATTAATTAAAATTGATACTCAGCCTTATTCCGAGCATGAACCCTAAAAGGATAGTGTTATGAAATACCACTCCGATACGCTTATTCCGCACAAAGCCGCCGTGATGGCCGCTCCGGCAAATCTGCTGGCGGAGGAGGTCTGCCTCCCCGCCGCGCTGCTGAAAAAAACGGCGCTGGAAAATAACATCGCCTGGATGCAGCGCTACGCCGACGCGCGCGGCGTCTCGCTGGCGCCGCACGGTAAAACAACGATGACGCCGTGGATTTTTCAGGCCCAGCAGCGGGCGGGCGCATGGGGAATCGGCGTGGGCAGCGCCTGGCAGGCCAGCGCGGCGATGGCCAGCGGCGTTGAGCGCGTTCTGATGGTCAATCAGCTGGTCGGCAGGGCGAATATGCAGGCGGTATCGCGCCTGAAGGCGCATTACCGGGCGGCGGAGTTTATCTGCTGCATCGATAGCCTCGCCAACGCCCGCGCGCTGTCGGCCTTTTTCAGCGAACGGCGGCAAACGCTGGACGTGCTGATTGAGCTGGGCGTGGCCGGCGGGCGCTGCGGCTGCCGCAGCGTTGAGGATGCACAGGCTCTGGCGGAGGTCGTCGCGGACCTTCCGGGCCTTAAGCTGCGCGGACTTGAGCTGTATGAAGGGGTGTTGCACGGCGACGATCCGCAGCCGCAGGTGGAGGCTCTGCTGCGCCAGGCCGCCGATTTGGCCTGCCGGATGGAACATCTGGTTGAGGGGGAGTTTGTGCTGACCGGCGCCGGTACCGTCTGGTATGACGTGGTGTGCAATATCTGGCTGGCGGCGAAGAAACCGGCGCGCTGCCGGATCGTTATCCGTCCCGGCTGCTATATCACCCACGATCGGGGGATCTACGATATCGCGCAGAAAGCGCTGGTGGCGCGCGATCCGATCGCCTGCGATCTGGGCGGTGATTTAACCTCGGCGCTGGAGCTGATGGCGATGGTCCAGTCGGTGCCGGAAGCGGATCGCGCGGTGGTCAACTTCGGCAAGCGCGACTGCGCCTTCGACGCCGGACTGCCGCAGCCGATCGCTCGCTATCGCAACGGCGCGCAGCTGTCTGCGGCGGGGATCGAAAGCGTCGGGATCATGGATCAGCACTGTATGCTGCGCCTCGCGCCGGGCAGCGACGTGCAGGTCGGCGATATTCTGGTGTTCGGCACCTCGCATCCGTGCCTGACGTTTGATAAATGGAAAACCCTACTGCTGGTGGACGAGCAGTATAACGTGCTGGAAGAGCTCGATACCCTGTTCTGAGTGGCGGGGAACTCCCCGGATGGCGGCTGGCGCCTTATCCGGGCTACGGGATGGCACCGGCCCGTAGCCCCGGTAAGCACAGCGCGACCGGGGGAATATTTCTAGCTTCACGGAAGGAAAATTACGCTTCTTCCTCTCCACCCACCCCATTCCCCAGGGCGATAAACTCCTCCAGCAGCGCGGTAAGCTGACGCATTTTTTCGACGGTAAATTGGGCTTCTATCTGGCGATAGGCTTCTTCCACCTGGGCCTGGGCGCTTTCATACAGCTTCAGGCCCGCAGGCGTCAGCGAAACGTACAGCTTGCGCTGATCGTTAACCGGTTTTAAACGCAGCACCAGGCCGTCGCGCTCCATGCGGGTCAGAATACCAGTCAGGCTCGGACGTAAAATACAGGCGCGAAAGGCCAGATCGTGAAAATCCATCGACGGATTTTCGGCGAGGATGCGCACGATACGCCACTGCTGCTCGGTCAGATTGTGGCGTTTAACGATGGGCCGAAAGTGGGCCATCGCCGCTTCCCGCGCCTGCAGCAGCGCGATAGTTAACGAATCATGCATCACATACCTCTGAAATAAATCCCCAATCTGTTAATAAGTTAATAATTAGCGCTAATTCCTTCTGAAGGCAACCGGTTTCTGCCTCTGAAAAGTACCAGAAGGTACAAGAAAATTAATTATCTAATTGATTAACAACAAATAAAAAATATAACTGTAAATTTATTGTTAATCCGATCACAAAACATTCACTTCTGTTTGCCAAACCTTTCCGCAAAGCATAAAAGATGATCATTAACATATTAATGAATTAACTAGCTTCCTAATTCCGTAGCAGAGGAGTGGTCAATGAAAGGTACCATCTTCGCCGTGGCGCTTAACCACCGCAGCCAGCTCGACGCCTGGCGCGAAGCGTTCCAGCAGGCCCCGTATAAAACCCCGCCGAAGACCGCGGTCTGGTTTATCAAACCGCGCAACACCGTTATCGGCGACGGCGAGAGCATTCCCTACCCGCAAGGCGAAACCGTGCAGAGCGGCGCCACCGTGGCGCTAATCGTCGGTAAAACCGCACGCAAAATCGCCGCGGAAGACGCCGCGGCTTATATTGCCGGGTACGCGCTGGCGAACGACGTCAGCCTGCCGGAAGAGAGCTTCTATCGTCCGGCCATCAAAGCCAAATGCCGCGACGGCTTCTGCCCGCTTGGCGCGCTCGCGCCGCTCAGCAACGTCGATAACCTGACCATCATCACCGAAATCAACGGTCGCGAGGCGGACAGCTGGAATACCGTCGATCTCCAGCGCTCCGCCGCCGAGCTGCTGAGCGCCCTGAGCGAATTCGCCACCCTCAATCCCGGCGATGCGATTCTGATCGGTACGCCCCACTCCCGCGTTACGCTGCGCCCCGGCGATCGCGTACGCATTCTCGCCGAGGGCTTCCCGGCGCTGGAAAACCCGGTGGTTGCTGAAGGAGAACTAGCATGAAACAGGCACGTATTGAGTGGCAGGGACAGCGGCACGATGTCCAGGTTGATGAACGCGGTCAGGTCCAGCTCGCCAACGGCAGGTTACTTCAGGAAGGCGAGTTTCGCTGGCTGCCGCCCGCCGACGGCACCCTGTTCGCGCTGGGCCTGAACTACGCCGATCACGCCAGCGAGCTGGCGTTTACGCCGCCAACCGAGCCGCTGGTATTTATCAAAGCGCCCAACACCTTTATCGGCCACCGCCAGGAGTCGGTGCGCCCGGATAACGTCGAGTACATGCACTACGAGGCTGAACTGGTGGTGGTGATCGGCAAAACCGCGCGTAAGGTCACCGAAGCCGACGCCATGGCGTACGTGGCCGGATACACCGTCTGCAACGACTACGCCATCCGCGACTACCTGGAAAACTACTATCGTCCCAACCTGCGGGTCAAAAGCCGCGACACCCTGACGCCGATAGGCCCGTGGATCGTCAGCAAAGAGGCGATCCCCGATCCGCACAACCTGGCGCTGTGCACCTGGGTCAACGGCGAACTGCGCCAGCAGGGCACCACCGCCGATCTGATCTTCAGCATTCCGTTCCTGATCGCTTACCTCAGCGAATTTATGACCCTGCAGCCGGGCGACATGATCGCCACCGGCACGCCGAAGGGGCTGTCGGACGTGGTGCCGGGCGATGAAGTGATCGTCGAAGTGGAAGGCGTCGGCCGCCTGGTCAACCACATCATTAGCCAGCAGGCATATGAGGAGAAGCTGTCATGAAAAAAATTAACCACTGGATCAACGGCAAAAACGTCGCCGCTGCGGAATATTTCCACACCACTAATCCGGCCACCGGCGAAGTGCTGGCGGAAGTCGCCTCCGGCGGCGCCGACGAGGTGAATCAGGCGGCGGCGGCGGCGAAAGAGGCGTTCCCGAAATGGGCCAATCTGCCGATGAAAGAGCGCGCGCGTCTGATGCGCCGGCTGGGGGATCTGATCGACCAGAACGTCCCGGAGATCGCCGCCATGGAGACCGCCGATACCGGCCTGCCGATTCACCAGACCAAAAACGTGCTGATCCCGCGCGCCTCGCACAACTTCGAATTCTTCGCCGAAGTGTGCCAGCAGATGAACGGCAAGACCTACCCGGTTGACGACAAGATGCTCAACTACACCCTCGTGCAGCCGGTCGGCGTCTGCGCGCTGGTGTCGCCGTGGAACGTGCCGTTTATGACCGCCACCTGGAAGGTGGCGCCGTGCCTGGCCTTGGGGAATACCGCGGTGCTGAAGATGTCCGAACTGTCGCCGCTAACCGCCGACCGTCTTGGCGAGCTGGCGCTGGAGGCGGGTATTCCGCCGGGGGTGCTGAACGTGGTTCAGGGCTACGGCGCGACGGCGGGCGATGCGCTGGTCCGCCACCATGACGTACGCGCGGTCTCGTTCACCGGCGGTACCGCCACCGGGCGCAACATCATGAAAAACGCCGGGCTGAAAAAGTACTCCATGGAGCTGGGCGGCAAATCGCCGGTGCTGATTTTCGAAGACGCCGATATTGAGCGCGCCCTCGACGCCGCGCTATTCACCATTTTCTCGATCAACGGCGAACGCTGCACCGCCGGCTCGCGCATTTTCATTCAGCAGAGCATCTACCCCGAGTTCGTTAAACGCTTCGCCGAGCGGGCTAACCGCCTGCGCGTCGGCGACCCCACCGACCCGAATACCCAGGTGGGCGCGCTGATTAGCCAGCAGCACTGGGAGAAAGTCTCCGGCTATATCCGCCTCGGCATTGAAGAAGGGGCGACCCTGCTGGCCGGCGGCGCGGATAAGCCCGCCGATCTGCCCGCCCATCTGAGAAACGGCAACTTCCTGCGGCCAACGGTGCTGGCGGACGTCGATAACCGCATGCGCGTGGCGCAGGAAGAGATTTTTGGCCCGGTAGCCTGTCTGCTGCCGTTTAAAGACGAGGCGGAAGGTCTGCGCCTGGCCAACGACGTGGAGTACGGCCTCGCCTCTTATATCTGGACCCAGGACGTCAGCAAAGTGCTGCGCCTGGCGCGCGGCATCGAAGCCGGAATGGTGTTCGTCAACACCCAGAACGTCCGCGACCTGCGTCAGCCGTTCGGCGGCGTGAAGGCCTCCGGTACCGGCCGCGAAGGCGGCGAATACAGTTTTGAAGTGTTCGCTGAAATGAAAAACGTCTGCATCTCGATGGGCGACCATCCGATCCCAAAATGGGGAGTCTGATATGGGAAAGTTAGCGTTAGCAGCAAAAATCACTCACGTACCGTCTATGTATCTCTCTGAACTGCCGGGTAAAAACCACGGCTGCCGCCAGGGAGCCATCGATGGGCATAAAGAAATCGGCAAGCGGTGCCGCGAGCTGGGCGTGGATACCATCATCGTTTTTGATACCCACTGGCTGGTTAACAGCGCCTACCACATCAACTGTGCCGACCATTTCCAGGGCGTCTACACCAGCAACGAGCTGCCGCATTTTATTCGCGACATGACCTATGACTATGACGGTAACCCGGCGCTCGGCCACCTGATCGCCGACGAAGCGGTCAAGCTCGGGGTCCGCGCCAAAGCGCATAACATTCCAAGCCTGAAGCTGGAGTACGGCACCCTGGTGCCGATGCGCTACATGAACAGCGATAAGCATTTCAAAGTGGTCTCTATCTCGGCGTTCTGTACCGTTCATGATTTTGCCGACAGCCGCAGGCTGGGCGAAGCCATTCTTAAGGCTATCGAGAAATATGACGGCACCGTGGCGGTCTTTGCCAGCGGCTCGCTGTCGCACCGTTTTATCGACGACCAGCGCGCCGAAGAGGGGATGAACAGCTATACCCGCGAGTTCGATCACCAGATGGACGAACGGGTCGTGAAGCTGTGGCGCGAAGGCAAATTCAAAGAGTTCTGCACCATGCTGCCGGAGTACGCCGACTACTGCTTCGGCGAAGGCAATATGCACGACACGGTGATGCTGCTGGGCCTGCTGGGCTGGGACAAATACGACGGCAAAGTAGAGTTTATTACCGAGCTGTTCGCCAGCTCCGGCACCGGTCAGGTCAACGCCGTCTTCCCGCTGCCGGAAACGGCGTAAGGAGCACGCAGAATGCCGCATTTTATCGCTGAATGTACCGACAACATCCGCGAGCAGGCTGATTTACCGGGCCTGTTCGGCAAAGTGAACGCCGCGCTGGCGGCCACCGGCATCTTCCCCATCGGCGGCATTCGCAGCCGCGCCATCTGGCTGGATACCTGGCAGATGGCCGACGGCCAGCACGATTACGCCTTTGTGCATATGACGCTGAAAATTGGCGCCGGACGCAGCCTGGAGAGCCGCCAGGACGTGGGCGATATGCTGTTCACGCTGATCAAAGCCCATTTCGCCGCGCTGATGGAGAGCCGCTATCTGGCGCTGTCGTTTGAGATTGATGAACTGCACCCGACGCTGAACTACAAGCAGAACAACGTGCACGCCTTGTTTAAATAGCGTGCGGCCGGTCAGGCCCTCTCCCGCCGGGAGAGGGCGAAACGGCGCCGGCTTTTATTTCCGGCGCAGCAGCACCGAATGACGTAACAGGAAGCAACTATGCTCGATAAACATACCCATACCCTGATCGCCCAGCGGCTAAACCAGGCGGAAAAACAGCGTGAACAGATCCGCGCTATTTCGCTGGATCACCCGACGATCACTATCGAAGACGCCTACGCGGTACAGCGCGAATGGGTAAATATGAAAATCGCCGAAGGCCGCGTGCTGAAAGGACATAAAATCGGCCTGACCTCAAAAGCAATGCAGGCCAGTTCGCAAATCAGCGAACCGGACTACGGCGCGCTGCTGGACGATATGTTTTTCCACGACGGCGGCGATATTCCTACCGACCGCTTTATCGTCCCGCGTATCGAAGTGGAGCTGGCCTTCGTGCTGGCCAAACCGCTGCGCGGCCCCCACTGCACCCTGTTTGACGTCTACAACGCCACCGACTACGTGATCCCGGCGCTGGAGCTGATTGACGCACGCTGCCACAACATCGACCCGGAAACCCAGCGCCCGCGCAAAGTCTTCGACACCATCTCCGATAACGCCGCCAACGCCGGGGTGATCCTCGGCGGCCGCCCGATTAAACCCGACGAGCTGGATCTGCGCTGGATCGCCGCCCTGCTCTATCGCAACGGCGTGATTGAAGAGACCGGCGTCGCCGCGGGGGTGCTGAATCACCCGGCCAACGGCGTGGCCTGGCTGGCGAACAAGCTGGCGCCGTACGACGTCCAGCTGGAAGCCGGGCAGATTATTCTCGGCGGCTCCTTTACCCGGCCGGTACCGGCGCGCAAAGGCGACACCTTCCACGTCGACTACGGCAACATGGGCGCGATTAGCTGCCGCTTTGTCTAGGAGAAACATGATGCATAACGCCTTTAAAGACGCCTTAAAAGCGGGTCGTCCGCAGATTGGCCTGTGGCTGGGGCTGACCAGCAGCTACAGCGCCGAGCTGCTGGCCGGGGCCGGGTTCGACTGGCTGCTGATCGACGGCGAGCATGCGCCAAACAGCGTGCAGACAATCCTGACCCAGCTACAGGCGATCGCTCCCTACCCCAGCCAGCCGGTGGTGCGGCCGTCGTGGAACGACCCGGTGCAGATTAAACAGCTGCTGGATATCGGCGCGCAAACCCTGCTGGTGCCGATGGTGCAGAACGCCGACGAAGCGCGGCTGGCGGTGAAAGCCACCCGCTACCCGCCCGCGGGCATTCGCGGCGTCGGCAGCGCGCTGGCCCGCGCCTCGCGCTGGAACCGCGTCCCGGATTATCTCCATCAGGCCAACGACGCGATGTGCGTGCTGGTGCAGATCGAAACCCGCGAAGCGCTCAACAATCTGCCGCAGATCCTCGATGTCGAGGGCGTGGACGGCGTGTTTATTGGCCCGGCGGATCTGAGCGCCGATATGGGCTTCAGCGGCAACCCGCAGCACCCGGAAGTGCAGGCCGCCATTGAGCGCGCCATCGGGCAAATTCGCGCGGCGGGCAAAGCGCCGGGGATCCTGATGGCCAGCGAGCCGCTGGCGAAGCGCTACCTGGAACTCGGCGCGCTGTTTGTCGCCGTCGGCGTCGATACCACCCTGCTGGCCCGCGGCGCGGAAGCGCTGGCGGCGCGATTTGGCGCGGAAAAAACCGCCCAGGGTTCGTCAGGCGTCTATTAATACCCGCAGTACCCTACAAAATTCCCATTAGAGGAAAATGATAATGAGCGATACATCATCTGCCATCCCGGAAAAGTTCGATCCGGCTAATCAGCACAAGCAGCTGACGGCGCAGCAGCAGTCGGTTATCAACAAGCTCTTTCGCCGCCTGATCGTCTTTTTGTTCGTGCTGTTTATCTTTTCGTTTTTAGATCGCATCAATATCGGTTTTGCCGGGCTGACCATGGGCCAGGATCTGGGCCTTAACGCCACCATGTTTGGTCTTGCCACCACCCTGTTTTACGCCACCTACGTGATATTCGGCATTCCCAGCAACGTGATGCTCAGCATCGTTGGCGCTCGCCGCTGGATCGCCACCATCATGGTGCTGTGGGGCATCGCCTCCACCGCCACCATGTTCGCGACCGGACCGAACAGTCTTTATATCCTGCGCATGCTGGTGGGGATCACCGAGGCCGGTTTTCTGCCCGGCATTCTGCTCTATCTGACCTACTGGTTCCCGGCCTTTTTCCGCGCCCGCGCCAACGCGCTGTTTATGATCGCGATGCCGGTGACCACCGCGCTGGGGTCGATCGTCTCCGGCTATATCCTGTCGATGGACGGCCTGCTGAACCTGCACGGCTGGCAGTGGCTGTTCCTGCTGGAAGGCTTCCCGTCGGTGCTGCTCGGTATTATGGTCTGGTTCTGGCTTGATGATTCGCCGTCGAAGGCGAAATGGCTGACCGCGGATGATAAAAAATGCCTGCAGGAGATGATGGATAACGACCGCCTGACGCTGGTCCAGCCGGAAGGGGCGATCAGCCATCACGCCATGCAGCAGCGCAGCCTGTGGCGGGAAGTGTTCACGCCGATCGTGCTGATGTACACCCTGGCCTACTTCTGCCTGACCAATACGCTCAGCGCGATCAGCATCTGGACGCCGCAGATCCTCAAAAGCTTTAACGAAAGCAGCAGCAATATCACCATCGGCCTGCTGGCGGCGATCCCGCAGATTTGTACCATTCTGGGAATGATCTACTGGAGCCGCCACTCCGATAAACATCAGGAGCGTAAGCACCACACCGCCCTGCCGTTCCTGTTCGCCGCCGCGGGCTGGCTGCTGGCATCGGCCACCGATCACAACCTGATCCAGCTGCTCGGGATCGTGATGGCCTCCACCGGATCGTTTAGCGCAATGGCCATTTTCTGGACCACGCCGGATCAGTCGATCAGCCTGCGCGCCAGAGCGATCGGCATCGCGGTGATCAACGCGACGGGTAATATCGGATCGGCGCTCAGCCCCTTTATGATCGGCTGGCTGAAGGATATTACCGGCAGCTTCAGCAGCGGCCTGTGGTTCGTCGCCGCCCTGCTGGTCATCGGCGCGATGATTATCTGGGTGATTCCGATGAAAGGAACGCGTCCGCGCGCGACGCCGTAAGGAGCCGCCATGTGCCAGAGCCCGATAGCCAATATCGATATTAATAAAGAGTACGATGAGAGCCTGGGGACGGAAGATGTGCATTATCAATCGTTTGCCAGGATGGCGGAGTTCTTTGGCCGCGATATGCAGGCGCACCGTCACGACCAGTATTTTCAGATGCACTTTCTCGATACCGGGCAGATTGAGCTGCAGCTCGACGATCATCGCTATTCGGTGCAGGCGCCGCTGTTTGTCCTGACGCCGCCCTCGGTGCCGCACGCTTTTATCACCGAGTCCGATAGCGACGGTCACGTGCTGACGGTGCGCGAGGATCTGGTCTGGCCGCTGCTGGAGGTGCTCTATCCCGGCACGCGGGAGGCTTTCGGTCTGCCGGGCATCTGCCTGTCGCTGGCCGACAGGCCCGAGGAGCTGGCGGCGCTGGCGCACTACTGGCGGCTGATTGAACGGGAATCGACGTCGCAGCTGCCGGGGCGGGAACATACCCTGACGCTGCTGGCGCAGGCGGTGTTCACCCTACTGCTGCGCAACGCGAAGCTTGACGATCACGCGGCCAGCGGGATACGCGGCGAGCTCAAGCTGTTCCAGCGGTTTAACCAGCTGATCGACGGCCACTACCATCAGCACTGGACGGTGCCGGATTACGCCAGCGAGCTGCATCTGACCGAATCCCGGTTAACCGATATCTGCCGCCGCTTCGCCAACCGGCCGCCCAAACGGCTGATTTTCGACAGGCAGCTGCGCGAAGCCAAGAGGCTGCTGCTCTTTTCCGACAGCGCGGTCAACGAGATAGCCTGGCAGCTGGGCTTTAAGGATCCGGCCTATTTTGCCCGCTTTTTTAACCGATTAGTCGGCTGCTCGCCGAGCGCGTTCAGAACGCAAAAAGTACCGGTATCATAAGAGCTTGCCGGGGACGGCGCGGCGAGTTCGCAGCCGTCTGAGAGGCGGTAGGCCAGACAAGGCGCGTCAAGCGCCGCCCCCGGGAGCAGAGCGCAGAGTCGCTGAATTTCCCGGAGGCGATGCTGCGCATCTGTCCGGCCTACACATTCAAAACCCGCCCTGGCTTGTCGTCGGATCACCGGGGAGCCAGGCCGGAAAATAGAAAAACCAACCCCCGATCACATAACCCAACCCCGCCTGAAAAGTACCTACCGTTGACCTAAAAGTCTCTTCACGAAAGCCGCGTTAACCGCTTCAATTGAACAACAAAAACAAAACATAAATTTAACATCGCATTCCGATTAATACTGAAGAGGTCACCTATGAAACCTGAAAATTTCCGTGCCGACGCTAAACGCCCGTTAACCGGTGAAGAGTACCTGAAGAGCCTGCAGGACGGCCGCGAAATCTATATCTACGGCGAACGCGTTAAGGACGTGACCACCCACCCGGCGTTCCGCAACGCCGCCGCCTCCGTCGCCCAGATGTACGACGCGCTGCATAAACCCGAACTGCAGGATACCCTGTGCTGGGGCACCGATACCGGCAGCGGCGGCTATACCCACAAGTTCTTCCGCGTCGCGAAAAGCGCCGACGATCTGCGCCAGCAGCGCGACGCTATCGCCGAATGGTCGCGCCTGAGCTACGGCTGGATGGGCCGTACCCCGGACTACAAAGCCGCGTTCGGCTGCGCGCTAGGCGCAAACCCGGCGTTTTATGGTCAGTTTGAACAGAACGCCCGTAACTGGTACACCCGCATCCAGGAAACCGGCCTCTACTTTAACCACGCCATCGTCAACCCGCCCATCGACCGCCATAAGCCAGCCGACGAAGTGAAAGACGTCTATATCAAGCTGGAGAAAGAGACCGATGCCGGGATCATCGTCAGCGGCGCGAAAGTGGTAGCCACCAACTCGGCGCTCACCCACTACAACATGATTGGCTTCGGCTCGGCGCAGGTGATGGGCGAAAACCCGGACTTCGCGCTGATGTTCGTCGCGCCGATGGACGCCGAAGGGGTCAAGCTTATCTCCCGCGCCTCCTATGAGCTGGTCGCCGGAGCAACCGGATCGCCCTACGATTATCCGCTCTCCAGCCGCTTCGACGAGAACGATGCGATCCTGGTGATGGATAATGTGCTGATCCCATGGGAAAACGTGCTGATCTATCGCGACTTCGATCGCTGCCGCCGCTGGACGATGGAGGGCGGCTTCGCCCGCATGTATCCGCTGCAGGCCTGCGTGCGTCTGGCCGTGAAGCTCGACTTTATCACCGCCCTGCTCAAGCGCTCGCTGGAGTGCACCGGCACCCTTGAGTTCCGCGGCGTGCAGGCGGATCTCGGCGAAGTGGTGGCCTGGCGCAATATGTTCTGGGCGCTGAGCGATTCGATGTGCGCCGAAGCCACGACGTGGGTTAACGGCGCGTATCTGCCGGATCACGCCGCGCTGCAAACCTATCGCGTGATGGCGCCGATGGCCTATGCCAAAATCAAAAACATTATTGAACGCAACGTCACCAGCGGCCTGATCTATCTGCCGTCCAGCGCCCGCGATCTCAATAATCCGCAGATCAACGAATATCTGGCGAAATACGTGCGCGGATCGAACGGCATGGATCACGTCGAGCGCATCAAGATCCTCAAACTGATGTGGGACGCCATCGGCAGCGAGTTTGGCGGCCGTCATGAACTGTACGAAATCAACTACTCCGGTAGCCAGGATGAGATTCGCCTGCAGTGCCTGCGTCAGGCGCAGAGCTCCGGCAACATGGACAAAATGATGGCGATGGTGGATCGCTGCCTGTCCGAGTACGACCAGAACGGCTGGACGGTGCCGCATCTGCACAACAATACCGATATCAACATGCTGGATAAGCTGCTGAAGTAACCGGCAGCGGGAGGTCACAATGCAATTAGATGAACAACGTCTGCGTTTTCGCGATGCCATGGCCAGTCTGTCGGCCGCCGTTAACGTCATCACCACCGAAGGCGAGGCGGGCCGCTGCGGTATCACCGCCACCGCGGTCTGTTCGGTGACCGATACGCCGCCGTCGGTAATGGTCTGCATCAACGCTAACAGCGCGATGAATCCGGTTTTCCAGGGCAACGGCAAGCTGTGCATCAACGTGCTGAACCACGAGCAAGAGGAGATGGCCCGCCACTTCGCCGGCATGACCGGGATGACGATGGACGACCGTTTCGGCCTCAGCGGCTGGCAAAAAGGCGCGCTGGGCCAGCCGGTGCTAAAAGGCGCGCTGGCGAGCCTCGAAGGCGAGATTAGCCAGGTGCAGACCATCGGTAGCCACCTGGTCTATCTGGTGGAAATCAGGAACATTACCCTGAGCCAGCAGGGCCACGGACTGATTTACTTTAAGCGCCGCTTCCATCCGGTGATGATGGAGATGGACGTCGTGGCGTAGTTTTGCCTTCCCCTCTCTCGCGGGAGAGGGGATTACCTCGCTTCCCCCCATCGTCACGGCGGGAATATTCCTGTGATCTCAATCACATATTTAAGCCTGTCGGGATTCCTGCCCAACCGCTTACCCCTGCAAGTGACCGCTTAACCCCGGATATAACCACTCACAGATTTACCCAACTTTACGCGCGCGACGTTCTGGCAAGATGGTCCCCAGCATAGCTAATCAATGCCTCCTCAAACCCTAACTAAACCCAGACGGCTTCGGCCCATTATTCATCTTATTAAGCCAGGTTTTACTATGGATACTAAAAAGTTATTCAAGCACATACCCTGGGTGATTCTTGGAATCATCGGGGCATTTTGCCTCTCGGTCGTCGCTCTGCGCCGCGGCGAGCACGTCAGTGCGCTGTGGATCGTGGTGGCCTCGGTTTCCGTCTACCTCGTCGCCTACCGTTATTACAGCCTGTACATTGCGCAAAAGGTCATGAAGCTCGATCCTACGCGCTCCACGCCTGCGGTGATTAACAACGATGGCCTGAACTACGTTCCGACCAACCGCTACGTGCTGTTTGGCCACCACTTTGCCGCGATTGCCGGCGCCGGTCCGCTGGTGGGCCCGGTGCTCGCCGCGCAGATGGGCTACCTGCCGGGTACCCTGTGGCTGCTGGCGGGCGTCGTGCTGGCAGGGGCGGTGCAGGACTTTATGGTGCTGTTTATCTCCTCGCGCCGTAACGGTGCCTCGCTGGGAGAAATGATCAAGCAGGAGATGGGTCCGGTGCCGGGCTCCATCGCGCTGTTCGGCTGCTTCCTGATAATGATCATCATCCTTGCGGTGCTGGCGTTAATCGTGGTGAAAGCGCTGGCGGAAAGCCCGTGGGGCGTCTTCACCGTCTGCTCGACCGTGCCGATCGCCCTGTTTATGGGGATCTACATGCGCTTCCTGCGCCCGGGCCGCGTAGGCGAAGTATCGGTGATTGGTATCGTCCTGCTGGTAGCGTCGATTTACTTCGGCGGCGTGATTGCCCACGACCCGTACTGGGGCCCGGCGCTGACCTTTAAAGACACCACTATTACCTTTACCCTGATTGGCTACGCGTTTATCTCGGCGCTGCTGCCGGTCTGGCTGATTCTGGCGCCGCGCGACTACCTGGCGACCTTCCTGAAAATTGGCGTTATCGTCGGCCTGGCGCTGGGCATTGTTATCCTCAACCCGGACCTGAAAATGCCGGCGGTGACCCAGTACATTGACGGTACCGGTCCGCTGTGGAAAGGCGCGCTGTTCCCGTTCCTGTTTATCACTATCGCCTGCGGCGCGGTCTCCGGCTTCCACGCCCTGATCGCCTCCGGCACCACGCCGAAGCTGCTGGCTAACGAAACCGACGCCCGCTTTATCGGCTACGGCGCGATGCTGATGGAATCTTTCGTCGCTATCATGGCGCTGGTAGCGGCCTCAATTATCGAACCGGGCCTCTACTTCGCGATGAACACCCCGCCAGCGGGTCTGGGCATCACCATGCCGAACCTGCACGAAATGGGCGGTGAGAACGCCGCGCTGATTGCCGCGCAGCTGAGGGATGTCACCGCACACGCGGCGGCGACCGTCAGCTCCTGGGGCTTCGTGATCTCACCTGAGCAAATCCTGCAAACCGCGAAAGATATCGGCGAACCGTCGGTACTGAACCGCGCGGGCGGCGCGCCGACGCTGGCCGTGGGTATCGCTCACGTGTTCCACAAAATCATCCCGATGGCGGATATGGGCTTCTGGTACCACTTCGGTATTCTGTTTGAAGCGCTGTTTATCCTTACCGCGCTGGATGCCGGTACCCGTGCAGGCCGCTTTATGCTGCAGGATCTGCTGGGCAACTTCGTGCCGTTCCTCAAGAAAACCGACTCGCTGGTGGCCGGTGTTATCGGTACCGCGGGCTGCGTCGGCCTGTGGGGCTACCTGCTGTATCAGGGCGTGGTCGACCCGCTGGGCGGCGTGAAGAGCCTGTGGCCGCTGTTCGGTATCTCTAACCAGATGCTGGCCGCCGTGGCGCTGGTGCTCGGCACCGTGGTGCTGGTCAAAATGCAGCGCACCAAATATATCTGGGTCACCGTGATCCCGGCCGCATGGCTGCTGCTGTGCACCACCTGGGCGCTGGGCCTGAAACTGTTCAGCACCAACCCGCAGATGGAAGGCTTCTTCTTCATGGCGCAGCAGTATAAAGAGAAGATCGCCGCCGGCGGCGAACTGACCGCGCAGCAGATTGCCAACATGAACCATATCGTGGTGAACAACTACACCAACGCGGGTCTGAGCATTCTGTTCCTGGTGGTGGTCTACAGCATCATCTTCTACGGCATCAAAACCTGGCTCAACGTGCGCAACAATAAAATGCGTACCGACAAAGAGACCCCGTACGTGCCGGTACCGGAAGGCGGCGTGAAGACCTCTTCGCATCACTAAACCTTAATGCCGGATGGCGCTACGCTTATCCGGTCTACACAAACGAATGTTTGTAGGCCGGATGAGGCGCTAGCCGCCATCCGGCTTTATTCGTTCTCTGGGACTCACAATGTTTGGTAACTTAGGTCAGGCAAAAAAATACCTCGGTCAGGCAGCGAAAATGCTGATTGGCATTCCGGATTACGATAATTACGTCGAGCATATGCAGACTAACCATCCGGACAAGCCGTACATGACCTACGATGAATTCTTTCGCGAACGCCAGCAGGCCCGCTACGGCGGCGACGGCAAAGGCGGCGTACGCTGCTGCTAATGGAGGCAAACATGGCACCGATTGCAGTCACCCTGCTCACCGGTTTTCTTGGCGCGGGTAAAACCACCCTGCTGCGCCATATCCTGAACGAACGGCACGGCTTTAAAATTGCCGTTATCGAAAACGAATTTGGCGAAGTCGCCGTCGATGACCAGCTTATCGGCGATCGCGCCACGCAGATTAAAACCCTGACCAACGGCTGCATCTGCTGTACCCGTTCCAACGAACTGGAAGACGCCCTGCTCGATCTACTCGACAGCCGCGATCGCGGAGAAATTGATTTTGACCGGCTGGTGATCGAATGTACCGGCATGGCCGACCCCGGCCCGATCATCCAGACCTTTTTCTCTCACGATGTGCTGTGTGAACGCTATCTGCTGGATGGCGTGATTGCGCTGGTTGACGCGGTGCATGCCGACCAGCAGATGAATCAGTTCACCATTGCCCAGTCGCAGGTGGGCTACGCCGATCGTATCCTGCTCACCAAAACTGACGTGGCGGGCGACAGCGACAAGCTCCGCGAACGGCTGATGCGTATTAACGCCCGCGCGCCGATTTACAACGTCACCCACGGCGATATCGACCTGAATCTGCTGTTTAACACCAGCGGCTTTATGCTGGAAGAGAACGTGGTCAGCAGCAAACCGCGCTTCCACTTTATGGCCGATAAGCAGAACGACGTGTCGTCTATCGTGGTGGAGCTGGATTATCCGGTGGATATCAGCGACGTGTCGCGGGTAATGGAAAACCTGCTGCTCACCTTCGCTGAACAGCTGATGCGCTATAAAGGGATGCTGTGGATCGACGGCGAGCCCAACCGCCTGCTGTTCCAGGGCGTTCAACGGCTATACAGCGCCGACTGGGACCGGCCGTGGGGCGATGAGCGGCCGCACAGTACCCTGGTGTTTATTGGAATACAGCTTCCGGAAGATGAGATTCGCACCGCATTTGCGAGCCTGCGCAAGTAGTCATGTCGCATTCCCCCTCTTCTGGAGGGGGAATGCGCGGCTGAAATGTAAAATTCTGTTCTTATATGTAACAATAGAAATGTTTTTGGAAATAATTAGAAAGCCAATTATTGCGTCCACAACCGCTTTTTCGCGCCTGTTCAGCGAATATTTAGCCAAAAGATTCAACTCACGCTCAACGGCTAAAGATTACCCATTGACTCCACAGTAAAAACAACTAACAAACAACACAAATAAATATATCTAATAACAAAATTAGCATAAAACAGCCATCACTCGCTGATTTGCAGTCATAAAAATCGATTGTTAAGGTGCCCTCCGCGTAATGTAATGATGAGGCATAAAACATGAAAAAGCTGAATATCCTTCTTCTCTCGGCGTTGACTGCCGTCTCGGGATCCGCACTCGCGATGGGCGGCACCGTTGAGCAGGGCAAGAACTTCACCAACCTGAATCTGGAAATGGGGAAATCCTCCTCTGGCCTGTATGTGGAAAGCAACTGGCTCAAAAATACCGATGACGGTACCCAGACAGGCGGCGTAGGCGCGGGTTATAACCTGGAACTCGGCCCGGTAATGTTCAATGCCGGCGCGAAAGCCATCTACCTCGGTCCTAAAAAAGGCGATAACGGCGTGGCCTTCCCCATCGGCGGCGGCGTCAACGTGGCCCTGACCGACAGCATCCATCTCTATGGTGAGGGCTATGCCGCACCGGAGGGCCTGAACAATAGCGTCAAAAACTACGTTGAAGCCAACGGCGGCGTAAGCTGGACGCCAATCACCCCGGTCACGCTGAAAGTGGGCTATCGCCATGTCAGCGTCGACGGCAAAGATGGCCGCCCGGGCCACACGCTGATTGACGGCGCCTATGTCGGCGGCGGGGTTACCTTCTGATGAACGGCCGCTTCGCCGCGCTTTGCGTTCTGAGCTTCACCGTGCTGCTGTCAGGCTGCGTCCAGTACAAATGGGTGAAGCCGGGAGTCAGCGATACGGAGATGAGTAAAAAGCTCACGGAGTGCGAAGCGCAGGCGCTGATCGATCTCCCCCCGGATAACGTCGTCACCGGTTCAAGCTCGGAAAAAACGGACAAAAAGAACAAGAAAAAGGATATTTCCACCAGCTATACGGTTGAGGACGCCAATGAGGGGCGCAGGGATACGCTCGTCGACAGCTGCATGTTTAAGAGCGGCTGGGATAAGATTGAAGTTCAGTGAACGCCAAAAAAAACCTGCCAGATGGCAGGTTTTTGTCTTCACGCCGTTATTTATGCACGACCACCAGCTTCTGATTCACAAACTCTTTAATCCCGAGATCGGAAAGCTCGCGGCCAAACCCGGAGCGCTTAACGCCGCCAAACGGCAGCTCCGGAGCGGTATCGGTTAGCCAGTTGATATAGACCATACCGGTTTCAATCCGCGACGCCATGCGTTTCGCCCTTTCGATATCCTGGCTGAATACGGCTCCGCCAAGGCCATAGTGCGAATCGTTGGCCAGCTTCATCGCCTCATCGTCATCTTTCACCACGTAGATTTGCGCGACCGGGCCGAAGAACTCTTCGAAGTAGGCCGGGTTATCGCGGGTAATGCCGGTGAGTATGGTGGGCTCGAAAAAGCTGCCTTCCCGCTGCGCGGGTTTGCCGCCCAGGTGCAGCTTCGCGCCGTTTTTCACCGCATCGTTCACCTGCCTGGTCAGCGTGTCCAGCGCATCTTTTGAAGAGAGCGGCCCCAGCGTCGTGCGCTCATCCAGCGGATCGCCGATTTTCACCTGACGGAAGGCCTCGGTAAACTGGCTCAGGAACGAGTCGGCAATTTTTTCATGCAGGATAAAGCGCTTCGCCGCGGTGCACACCTGGCCTGCGTTGTTGAGCCGCGCCTGCACGCCGATCTTCACCGCCTTCTCCAGATCGGCGTCGTCCAGGACCACAAAGACATCGTTGCCGCCCAGTTCAAGCGTCGCTTTCTTGATGTGTTTAGCCGCCTGCGCCGCCACCACGCTACCGGCTTTTTCCGAGCCGGTCAGGGCCGCACCCTGTACGCGATCGTCGGCGATAATCTTCGCCACCTGATCCTGAGAAATAAAAAGGTTAGTCCACGCGCCCTCCGGCGCACCGGCTTCGCGTACCAGGTGGGCGAAGGTTTCCGCACAGTGCGGGACGATGCTGGCATGTTTGGCGATAACCGGGTTCCCCGCCGCCAGGTTCGGTGCCAGCACGCGCATAAGCTGATAATAAGGGAAGTTCCACGGTTCTACCGCCATCAGTACGCCGATGGGATGGTGTTCGACCCAGGCTTCACCCAGCCCGGACGGATACTTTACCGGCGCCAAAAACTGTTTGGCGTTGTCGGCGTAGTAGCGGGCAATTTGCGCGCACAGCTTCACTTCACCGCGGCTTTGCTCAATGAGTTTGCCCATTTCCTGGCTGGCGATTTTCGCCAGCTCGTCAACCCGGCCGTCGATCAGATCCGCCAGCTTGTACAGCACCGATAGCCGCTGCGCTATATCGCCTTTCGACCACGACGAATGATATAGCGCATCCGCCTTCTGCAGAGCCGCTTCCACGTCCGCGTCGCTGTGTGCCGGGTACGCTTTGATAAGCTGATTGTTTGCAGGATTCACCGTCTGATAAGCCATATCGCATGTCTCCTTGTTATCGCTGTTAACGCAGTCATAAATACCGCACAGGATATTAAGGGTAGTCGAGATAACTGAGGATGCGGCCAAACTCAGAGAGATACGGAATTTTCCCGAAATGGAACGGAGCGCGCTCTCGGCATAAATCGCCCATAAATAACAGCTCAATATCAATAAGTTAATGAGTAACAGCCCGGATATCCGCCTCCGACAAATCGGTAATTCTCAGCACCGTTTCCAGGGCCATACCTTCGGCGAGCATCGTTTGAGCAATACGCCGCGCTTCGGCGCGCTGCCCCTCCTCAACGCCCTCCAGTCGACCTTCCCGCTTCCCCTGCCTGCGCCCCACTTCACGTAACCTTTCGGCGATAGTCATGAGCTTCTCCTTATGCTGCGGAACACGCTGAGCCACTTCGCGGATAAATTTCCCCAACCGAAGCGCTTTGCCCGAGTGAATCAGGTAATTAAACAGCGTTTTTAGCTGCCTGTCATTAGCGTATCCGCTAAGCAAAATGGCCGTCAGATGTTCCACAATGCCCAGCAAATCGCGCTGACGAATATGTTTTTGCATCAGCTCCAGTAAGGCGACTCTTCGATGCTGGACAATTTCGTCATCAGGCACGACGGTAATATCCACCAGCGGAAACGGCATGGTATAAAGCTGCTTAGCCAGAGCAGGGTCGGCAAACTTGTCGAGCCAGGATAACGACCAGGGATAAGGCGTGGCGACGCCATGATAGAACAGTATCGGTACAACCAGCGGCAGCGTTTTATGTCCGTTATCCAGATGGCGCTGCATCGCAGCAATGGCGTAACGCATCATTCTGAAGGCCATATACGCATCCGGAGAGCTTTGATGCTCGATGACAACATAGATATAGCCTTCTCCCGCCGCGGTTTTCAGTGCCCAAAGAACATCGGAGTAGTATGCCCGCAGGTTCTCCTCAATAAAGCTCCCGGATTCAAGCGTCAGCGAATCCAGGTCGCAAAGCTGTCTGAGCGCCGGAGGAAGATGGATATCCAAAAAGTCGCGCGCGGTATCAGCTTGACGTAAAAACTGTTTGAAGACCGCATCGTGCGGCGTTGACGTAGTACCCTTTTCCATGGCTATCCGCCTGCGTAAAAAAATCCTGCCGCCACTCTACTGCGCCATTTTTCTCATCACACACACTGTTGCTGACCTTTACGAGCCGCGACGAAAGATATCTTCCTTCGGCTGCAAGCGAGACATTTTTGTTGAACGCGACTCGCGGTTCTCCCGCAGGATGAAGGCATGTTATAAACAGCTATCCCCCTCAGCTAAGGAGCCCACCGTGAGCCATACGCGCGATATTCAGCAAACCTTCTGGCGCGACGAACAGCTGCCCTGGCTGGAGCTGCGCAGCACCTGGCAAAGCCGTCAGGCCTATAAACGTCACCGCCATCCGCAGCTCTCCGTGGGGGCGATTATCGAGGGGGAAACGCGCTGTATCTGCAACGGGCAGGAGTATCTGCTGCGGCCGGGCGATCTGATTATTATCCCCGCCCAGGCGCCCCACAGCTGCAATCCGCGCGACGGCCAGCCGCGCAGCTACCATATGCTCTATCTCGAGCTAAGCTGGTGCTGGCGGCAGCTGGCAAACGATGCGCATCACGAGCGGCTGATAACCTCCCAGCCGGTGATTCGCGATGCCGGGCTCTTTGCCCGGTATCTGCAGATCGTGGCGTTGATGACTCAGCAAAACACCGCCGCGCTACCCGCCAGCGTCGCCCGGTTCCTGCGCGACCTGCCGCTGCGCCCGCTCGCGCCTGTGGCGCTTAGTCAGACCAGCGCGCGTTTGTTCAGTCGTCTGGCAACCAATCTGCAGGCGCCGCCGACGCTGGATAGCCTCGCCGATGAGTTTGCGCTGCGCAAAGAGACGCTGATCCGCGCCTTCAAGCAGGATACCGGCCTGACGCCCGCCAGCTTTATCAATATCGCGCGGATTGAGTTCGCCAAAACGCGCCTGCGGGCCGGGGATAATATCGCCGATGTCGGCTACCAGGCCGGGTTTGCCGACCAGAGCCACTTTCATAAAACCTTTGTCAGCTATACCGCCGCTACGCCGCGCCAGTATGCGCAGTCCCGATCAATAACAGACAATAATTAGCGTTTACGCTGGCGTAAGGTGACCTCAGATTAATACTGAGGTTGCTATGGACATACTCGCTACGCTCTTTCCCTCCGCCTTCCCCGCGCTGGCGCTCTCCCATTTTGTCGCCCTGCTGAGCCCCGGGCCGGATTTTTTTCTGCTGGTGGGCTACGCCATCCGCTATCGCCTGCGCGGCAGCGTCGGCCTGTGTATCGGCATTGCCGCCGGAAACGGTCTGTATATTCTTCTGGCCATTATCGGCTGGGGGATCCTGCGCCAGGCGCCGCTGCTGTTTACGGTGATTGAGCTGCTGGGCGCGGCGTATTTACTGTGGATTGGCAGCCTGCTGCTCAGAAGCCGTCCGACCACGCTGGCGCTGCACGGCGCCTCGGCTTCGCGCCCGCCGCTGGTGAAACAGCTTTTTCTCGGGCTGGGTTCTTCGCTGCTCAATCCGAAAAACGCGCTGTTCTACCTCGCGCTGATGACCTCCCTGCTGGGCCCGAACGTCACGCTGGTGCAGCAGGCCGTCAGCGGAGCCTGGATGACCAGCGTGGTGTTGATATGGGATCTGTTGCTGGTCACGCTGATTGCGCTACCGTCGGTGCAGCGCCGCCTTTCCGCCGTCGTCTGGCGAGTCGAGCGCACGGCCGGCGGCGTATTGATGGCTTTTGGTTGTTGGATTGTGTGGCAGTTTATTTTTAATTAATATTACCAATCATCAAATAAGGACAAAGCCTCGCCGTTCCCCAGCAGGGAATAAACGAGGCTTCACTCTATCGCCATCTTACACAATAATTATTCCGGACTATTTGCCGTCAACATATCCATCGGTACAAATACCCACTGCTGTGCTTCCGAGCCGTTAAATTCGAAAAGAATAATCGGATTCCCCTGGTTCGTGCCGCGGTTGTAGCTGTCCATAACAAAGCTCGGGTTTTGTTTGCTTTTAATAAAGCGACGTGAGCTGACTAAATCCCACCGCTGCGTCGCTTTATTCCCGCGAACCTGGAGCTCAATCGCTGCGCCTGAGCCCATACGATCCCCGCAAATGCCCAGCAGCAGCTCCTCGCTGGCGGCCAGGACGATCTCGCCGGTCCTGTCATCAACCGACCACAGAATTTTATTTAACGGTGAGGACGTCGGTAAGATAACAGCCTTAGCCCCGGCTTGCTGATCGCTAATACCTAATACCATGTCTTTTTTTGCTGCATATTTAAATATACCAATCATGAAAAACTCCTTTTATAAAAGACCAGTAGCAAGAGAAATTGATTAACGTTTTCCCTGAAATAAACAATGCCTTATTTAACCTTGAATATAATGTGATTAAGATCACTTATTAATAACTAACTTAAGAAAAAACCCATGTGGGATATATATTATGAATGCATTTAAGTTTAATTATTTAAAAATAGAATTTAAGCTACGTAAATTAAATTAACCCTCATCGTCTCTCTCGTCGGAAAAAGAGGAATCCGAATGACCAGGGCGTCAAATGGCGAAGATTTTACGCATTAGCCGTCAGGCTATATGCTTAAGCTTATGGAAAAACTCGCTGAACTGAAACGCGCCAAGCTGCTGGCGCTCTCGCTGCTGCTGATTGCAGCCGCCATTTTTATCACTACCCTCGTGCTGCCGCCAACGCCATGGGTCGGTGCGCTAAAGGCTATTTCCGAAGCGGCAATGGTCGGCGCGCTGGCGGACTGGTTTGCGGTCGTGGCGCTGTTTCGCCGTATTCCGCTGCCGTTCATTGCGCGGCATACGGCGATTATTCCGCGTAATAAGGACCGGATTGCCGATAATCTCGGCTATTTCGTGCAGGAAAAATTTCTCGATACGCCCTCTCTGGTCGCGCTGATCCGGCGCTATGAACCGGCGCTGATGCTCGGTAACTGGTTCAGCCAGCCGGAAAACGCGCGTCGGGTCGGCCAGCATCTGCTGCAGGTGATGAGCGGCTTTCTGGAGCTAACCGATGACGCGCGCATTCAGCGCCTGCTGCGTCGGGCGGTACATAAAGCGATTGATAAGATCGATTTAACCCAAACCAGCGCGATGATGCTGGAAGGGCTGACGCGCGATAACCGCCACCAGAAGCTGCTCGATTCGCTGATTAGCCAGCTGATCGCCCTGCTCCAACGCGACAGCTCGCGGGCGTTTATTGCCCGCGGCATCGTGCACTGGCTGGAGACCGAGCATCCGCTTAAAGCCAGGCTGCTGCCTACCGAATGGCTCGGCGAGCACAGCGCTGAAATGGTTACCGACGCGGTTAACACGCTGCTCGACGAAGTGAGTCAGGATCGCGCCCATCAGATCCGCCAGGCCTTCGATCGCGCGGCGCTGAAGCTGATCGACAACCTGAAGTCCGATCCGCTGATGGCGGAAAAAGCGGACAATATCAAAGCGTATCTGAAAAACGATGAGACCTTTAACCGCTATCTGGGCGAGGTATGGGCCGATCTGCGCGGCTGGGTTAAAAACGATGTTAATAGCGACGATTCACGCATTAAGCAGCGCATTGCCGAAGCCGGTCAGTGGTTTGGCGAAACGCTGCTCCACGATGAGGCGCTGCGCGAATCCCTGAACGAACATCTTGAGCAGGCGGCGCACCGGGTAGCCCCGGAGTTTGCCGCCTTCCTGACGCGCCATATCAGCGATACGGTCAAAAGCTGGGACTCCCGCGATATGTCGCGACAAATCGAGCTGAACATTGGTAAGGACCTGCAGTTTATCCGCATCAACGGCACGCTGGTTGGCGGCACTATCGGTCTGCTGCTGTGGCTGTTTTCACAAATTCCGTCGCTGCTGCATTTACATATTTAATTCAACTTTTTGTTTTTAATGTATTTCTTATATGAATACATATTAACCATTAAAAACACATGGATATTTAGGTTGACCCTAAATTTATTGCAGTGTGAAGTGCTGAAATAGTGCGCGCATAAACGGCTATTTATGGCGTAGAGACTCAACAAGGAGCCCACCGATGTTGCAATGGATGACCCGTTTTTTCGCCCGCCATTCCGCCACGCTGTTCTTCCCGGCGGCGCTGATCCTGTATGACTTTGCCGCCTATCTGACCACCGATCTTATCCAGCCGGGGATTATTCACGTGGTGCGCGACTTTGACGCCGACGTGGCGCTGGCTCCCGCCTCGGTCAGCCTGTATATGGCCGGCGGCATGGCGCTACAGTGGCTGCTCGGGCCGCTCTCCGATCGTATCGGCCGCCGTCCGGTGCTGCTCACCGGCGCGCTGATCTTTACCCTGGCCTGCTTCGCGACCCTGTTCACCACCTCAATGGAGCAGTTCCTCGCCGCGCGCTTTGTTCAGGGCACCAGCATCTGTTTTATCGCTACGGTTGGCTACGTCACCGTGCAGGAGGCGTTCGGCCAGACAAAAGCCATTAAGCTGATGGCGATTATTACCTCGATCGTGCTGATCGCGCCAATAATTGGCCCGCTCTCCGGCGCGGCGCTGATGCACTTCGTGCACTGGAAAGTGCTGTTCGGGATTATTGCCGTCATGGGGTTTATCGCCTGGCTGGGGCTACTGCTGAATATGCCGGAGACCGTCCGGCGCGGCGACGTCCCCTTCAGCGCCAGCGGCGTGCTGCGCGATTTCCGCGATGTTTTCCGCAACCGCGTTTTTCTGTTCGGCGCCGCCACGCTCTCGCTCAGCTATATTCCACTGATGAGCTGGGTTGCGGTCTCGCCGGTTATCCTGATTGACGACGGCGGGCTGACCACCGCCGAGTTCGCCTGGACCCAGGTGCCGGTCTTCAGCGCGGTGATTATTGCCAACCTGTCGGTGGCGCGCTGGGTAAAAGACCCGACGCGTCCGCGCTTTATCTGGCGCGCGGTGCCCATCCAGATGACCGGGCTGGCGATCCTGATCCTCGGCAACCTGCTGTGGCCGCACGTCTGGCTGTGGTCGGTGATCGGCACCTGCTTCTACGCCTTCGGCATCGGGCTGATCTTCCCGACACTGTTCCGCTTTACCCTGTTTTCAAACGATCTGCCAAAGGGCACCGTTTCCGCTTCGCTGAATATCGTGATCCTTAGCGTCAGCGCGCTCTCTATCGAAGCGGCGCGCTGGCTGTGGTTTAACGGCGGCAGGCTGCCTTTTCATCTGCTGGGGGTGGCGGCGGGGATTGCGGCCGCGTGCTGTCTGGCGGGTTTATTAAGCCGGATACGCCAGCAGCCGGAAGCCGAGCTGGCGCAGGAGTAGCCCACATTGGCTACTCCACGGTCCAGGCTTCACTAAAGCTCTCGTCGGCGAACAGCTCCGTCAGGCCGCTGATCTGTTTCAGGCGCAGCACCTCGTCCGCATCCATACCGAGCTCTTCGCCGATGCGCCGATCGTCCCAGCCCTGGCGATGTAAATCGCGGACGATGTCGGACATCGCCGCGATCTGATGTTTGCCCCTGGCGCGATTATGGCGAATGGTGGCGGCGATGCGCTCTTTCTGCCCTTCGCGTTCGGCATTGATGAGCGTCACCGGAAGATAACCATGCAGGCGCCGGTTCAGCTCCGGGCGACTCTTACCAATCAGATGGCGATGAAAACCGTCCACGACCAGGTGCCGTCGCTGCTGGCGAGCCACCACTACCGGTTGGGTAAAACCATCCAGTTCGATAGAGCGTTCCAGCAGCTTTTTTTCCACCGTCGCCATCACGTTGGGGTTGTAGTCATTCGCCTCAACCGTTTTGGCCTCGACCCACAGCACGCAGTCCACCGGCTCGCGGCAGAAGGGACTGTGCTGGTGGATCAGGCTCTTCAGCTCGTTAATCGCTTTGATTTTCAGGTCAACATCGTCAAACGACTCGAGATATTCAATCACTGTCTTAGCCACATCCGGCGACATCAAAGCGTCCTCCACTCTTTACGTTTGTTACTCACCAGCCGACAGTAGCGCTCATAGTGCTTTGGCTGCGTCGGGCTGAACGACAGCATCCGGCACCAGAAATCGTTTTTCAGCAGCGTCTTGCAGATGCGGCGCCATGAGGGAACATCGCGATAGCCGAGATCTTTTTCCTGCTCGTCGGGAATATCGACAGGGAAACCGCGGGTCTGGTACCAGTGCAGATAAATAGCGATTTTATTACGGTAATGCTCGGCGGTTTTTGCCGGCATGCTGTCGAGCAGAAAGAGCGCATACTCGCGCCAGCTAAAATGCGCCGGTTTGCGGATTTTGGTCTTCAGCGCAAAGTAGTCGCCGCTGGCGTTGGCGTAAATCGCGCCGCTGTGCGCGCCGCATACCCGACGGCACATCCGCTCCCAGGTCTCCGGCTCAAGAATGTGATAGAGCCACAGCCCGCGCCTCTGCTCGGGGCCGAAGGGCTCGCAGACGCGCATATTTTTCAGCGGTACGCCGGCGCGGTGCATCAGGTCATAGAGCGGGTTGTAGGGAAGGCGCGACTTATGATTAAAGATCCAGATGTCGCGGGTCCGCCAGTCATAGAGGGGATAGCAGGTATAGCTGAACCCTTCCGGCGAGGCGGTGGTCCAGGGTTTATCTTCCTCAAAGCGCAGTTTGGTCGGCGAGGTGAGCGCCATATAGCGATGCAGCGACTCGTCGGTGCGGATGCCGATCAGCGAAGCGAGACTGCGCCCCGCAGCCAGCCAGTGGGAAAAGGCCGGTATAAACGCTTCAAAGGTCATTTCCGGCTGATAAAAAGGGAAAAAACCGGCATCGGTGATGGCGTCATCTGGCGGTTGCCTCACCCATTCTTCCCCGGCCCGCCAGGCGACCCATTCCGGCTCATGCTGCGATACGCCGCTCACCGTGGTCATTGGCAGCGCCACCCAGTAAAAGCGGCTTACCACATCCTGATAGCGCTCTTTCATATTTTGTACGTGCTGGATGGTTAATAAATACTGCGCTTCCCAGTCCACGAACAATACCGCAAACTTTTTCCCTTTTTTACGCGCAACGGCTGCCGCCAGATGAAATAATACCGTCGAGTCTTTACCACCCGAAAAAGATAAACAGACCTGCTCGAAAGTATCAAATACCCAATCCAGGCGCATCAGAGCAGCGTCAAAAACATTCATATTCAGTTTTACGCGTTTCATCCTTCACCCCTGATAAATGAATCGCCGTCAGAATGTACTTATAGGAAAATTCCGTAAGCCAGATAACCTGAAATCAGGTTCATAGATTATTCATCCAGATACCGAACATGCTGAAAAAAGGCGAGCGCGACTAAATGTTATTCACACCATAAAAATCATGTTATCTCATTTAAATTCATAAAGTTACGAGAATAACTCCTATTATCTTCGTTTTCTCGGGAGTACTGTGATCTCAGTCACAATTCTCCGCCGAGCGAGGTCATCAATATCCTTTATTGCGGCCAAAAACATCACGCCATATCGCAACTGACTCTCCGCAATCGGATATAATCAGCAGCCCCGATCCACCGTAACAATATTGATTAAGGAACGCCATGAGCGATATCGATCTCAGCCCGCCGCAACGCGATCTGCTGCGCGAGAAGTTGTCTAAATACTGCGAAGAGAATTTTGAGCTGGAACTGGAGCAATTTGACGCGGAATTCTTTGTCGACTTTATTGCGACAGAGCTGGGTCCAATGTTTTATAACGCCGGGATTGATGCGGCCATCGCCACCCACCTTGCGTGGGGCGATCGGATTCAGGAAGAGATGGATCTGAAAAAAGTCTACTAGCGGAAGATCAATAAATACCCACAGTAAACAGGGTTATAATGCGACCTCTTTCATCATCTCCCGTGTACGGGGAAGGAAAACCATGTCGCTTATCACCGATCTACCCGCCATTTTTGACCACTTCTCCGCAGCCCGCCAGCAGGGTTTCCTCACGGTCATGGAGCTTAAAGAGCAAAACATACCGCTGGTTGGCACCTACTGCACCTTTATGCCGCAGGAAATTCCGCTGGCCGCCGGCGCGGTGGTGGTGTCGCTGTGCTCCACCTCCGACGAGACGATTGAAGAGGCGGAAAAGGATCTGCCGCGCAACCTCTGTCCGCTGATAAAAAGCAGCTACGGTTTTGGCAAGACCGACAAATGCCCCTACTTCTACTTTTCCGACCTCGTGGTGGGCGAAACCACCTGCGATGGCAAAAAGAAAATGTACGAATACATGGCCGAATTCAAAGCCGTGCACGTGATGCAGCTGCCGAACAGCGCCAGCGATGATGCCTCGCGAGCGTTGTGGAAAGCGGAAATTTTGCGCCTGCAGAAGGTGGTGGAAGATCGCTTTGGTACGCCGATTACCGAAGCCGCCCTGCGCGAGGCGATTATCCTCAAGAACCGCGAACGGCGGGCGCTGGCGAACTTTTATCGCGTCGGGCAGCTCAACCCGCCCGCGCTCAGCGGCAGCGATATCTTAAAAGTGGTTTACGGCGCGACCTTCCGCTTCGATAAAGCGGCGCTGATCGATGAGCTCAACGACATGGCCGATCGGTTACGCCTGCAGTGGCAAGAGGGCAAACGGCTGGAGGCGCGGCCGCGTATTCTGATCACCGGCTGCCCGATCGGCGGCGCGGCGGAAAAAGTGGTGAAAGCCATTGAGGACAACGGCGGCTGGGTGGTCGGTTTTGAAAACTGCACCGGTGCGAAAGCCACCGAGCGCTGCGTGGAGGAGACGGGTGACGTTTACGACGCCCTGACCGAGAAATATCTCGCCATCGGCTGCTCCTGTATTTCGCCGAACGACCAGCGCCTGTCCCTGCTCAGCCAGATGGTGGATGAATATCAGGCGGACGGCGTGGTGGATGTCATTTTGCAGGCCTGCCACACCTACGCGGTGGAATCGCTGGCGATAAAACGCCACGTGCGCCAGCAGCACGACATCCCCTATATCGCCATTGAGACCGACTATTCGACGGCGGATATCGGCCAGCTCAGCACCCGCGTGGCGGCCTTTATCGAGATGCTTTAGGAGCGCGCGTGACCATTACCGTAGGGATTGATTCCGGATCGACCGCCACCAAAGGCATCCTGCTTGAAGACGGCGTGATTCAGCGCCGCTTTCTCTGCCCGACGCCGTTTCGCCCCGCCGACGCCATCGTTGAGGCGTGGGAAACGCTCCGCGCTGGCCTGAGCGAGCGCCCCTTTTTAACCTTAACCGGCTACGGTCGCCAGCTGGTGGATTTCGCCGATAAGCAGGTCACTGAGATCTCGTGCCACGGGCTCGGCGCGCGCCTGCTGGCCCCGCAGACCCGGACGGTCATCGACATCGGCGGCCAGGACAGCAAGGTTATCCAGCTGGACGAAGCGGGTAATCTCACCGATTTCCTGATGAACGATAAATGCGCGGCGGGTACCGGGCGCTTCCTGGAGGTGATTTCGCGTACGCTGGGGGCCAGCGTCGAGCAGCTCGACAGCATCACCGACGGTATTGAACCCCATGCGATTACCAGCATGTGCACGGTATTCGCCGAATCCGAGGTCATCAGCCTGCGTTCGGCCGGGGTGCCGCCGGAGGCGATCCTCGCCGGGGTGATCAACGCCATGGCCCGACGCAGCGCCAATTTTATTAGCCGTCTGTCGGCGCAGGGGCCGCTGCTGTTTACCGGCGGCGTCAGCCACTGCACGGCCTTCGCGCGGAGGCTGGAGGGGCACGTGGGTATGGCGGTGCAGACGCATCCCGACGCGCAGTTTGCCGGGGCGATCGGCGCGGCGCTGATCGGCTTACGTCAGAGGAGCCGCCGGTGACGGAATATCTGTTTTTATTTCACTCAACGGTGGGGGTAGTGCGGATGCGCAAAGCCCTGCAGGCGGCGGGAGCGTCCTTCCGGGTGAAGGACATTCCGCGCCAGCTGCGCGGCGGCTGCGGGCTTTGCATTTATCTGAGCTGTGAGCCGGGCGAAGAACAGAAGTGGATTCTCCCCGGCCAAACGGAAGCTCTGTTTCGCGTCGCCGGGAATGATTATCAGCTGCTGGCTCAGTTTCCGCCGCAGGCGTAACCAGGGCGCGAATCATCGCCCGGCGGCGTACAGCGAGCACAATATCCGGGTTTGTTCCCTCAGCCCAGCAGCTGGCGAACGCAGGATTTAAACACCCGCACGCCATCCGCCAGCGCGGCGCGGTCGAAGTGCATCTCCGGATGATGCAGCCCCGGCAGCAGGTCGCAGCCCAGCCCCCAGAACCCGCCCTTCACCTGTGGACGCAGGCGCAGATAGTGGAAAAAGTCCTCGCTGCCCGGCGTACTCTTCGCTTCCGTTAAGCCGGCTTCGCCAAACGTTTCCCGGATCGCCTGGCTGACGATAGCCGTAGCCTGTTCGTCGATAATCGCGGCGGGCATCTCCTTGACGATCTGGATATCGACGGTGGCGCCGTAAGCCGCCGCGCTGCTCTCTATCGCCCGCACCACCCGCTCTTTCAGCGTCGCCATGCCGTCATTTTCCGCGCTGCGCAGATCCCAGCACACGTGCGCTTTCGCCGGCACCGAGTTGGTTACCCCCGCATCGCACAGAAAGCGCGTCGCTTTAGCGCTCCAGGTCAGCGAAGGCGCCAGATGAATCCCGTTTACCGCCTGCACCGCGTGCGACGCGGCATCCAGCGCGTTAACGCCCAGGTGAGGCCGGGCGGCATGCGCGGCTTTGCCGTGGAAATCGACCATCACCGTCGCCGAGGCGGAGTAGTACATCGCCGGCACCGCCTTGCCCATCGGACACTCCTCCAGCGGCCTGAGGTGGAAGCCGAACAGCATCTCCACGTCGTCCAGCGCGCCCGCGTCCGTCAGCGCGATCGCCCCGGTGCCCAGCTCTTCGGCGGGCTGAAAGAGTATTTTCAGCTTCCCGCGCTTCACCAGCCCTTCGGCGAGGATCTCTTCCGCGGCGGTCAACACCACCGAAGAGTGACCGTCATGACCACAGGTATGGCGAGCCTCTAAGCGGCCATCGATGATATGGCCCAGCGCATCCATATCCGCCCGCAGCGCCACGACCGGCCCCGGCTTACCGCTATCCAGCAGCGCAACAATGCCGGTGGTGCCGCCGACGTTGCGCTGAACCTGAAACCCCGCGGCTTCTAATGCATTGCCGATGTATGCCGACGTTTTGTGCTCCTCAAAGCCCAGTTCAGGGATTTGATGCAGATAATTGAAATGCTCTAAAGTTCGCGACACGTCTTACTCCTTGCCTTCTATTATGCAATCACGCGCATGACCAGCATGGCGATGACGGCATTGATAATGCTCACCGCCATCAGCAGCGGCCAATATTTTTTCGGGACATCCGCCACGCCGAGCAGGCGCCCCATGTACTGAAGCTGCGAACCCATGAGGAAAATCGCCGGGATGAGAATCGTGATATCCGCCACGTTGAGGGTGCCTTTGCTCAACAGGCTCACCGCCACGCCGGTTCCCGCAGAGGCGGAAAGCCAGGAGGTCAGCAATACGGTAATAGCTTCACCCGGCAGGCCAAACAGGCCCATCAGCGGCGCGCAGACGTGGCCGATGATCTGCATCACGCCGAGCAAATTCAGCATTTCAGCGATCACGTAGGCCATTAATACATTCGGCATCAGATTGTTGATGGCGATATTAAATCCTTTGCGCGCGCCGATAACGAAAATATCGAACGGGTTACTGCCGACTTTTGCCGAATTATTCATTTTCAAAATCCCTTTTATAAGCGGTATTCAGAACCAGACGCGTGATTGCCGCGCCGACAAACTTCAGCACAAACATTAAAAGCAGCGGAATAATGATAGGAATGGTTAACGAAGCGAAAAGCGCTGAGCCAATCGAGAAGTAGTTATTAATCAAACCGGCGCCGGAATATTGCCAGGCGCCCATAATAACCAGATCCTTACGATTTATTTTGTCGCTGTCATACAGCTCTTTGGTCAGCGCCGCCCCGGCATCGGTACTCTGTAAATCGGTAATCAGCGCCAGGCCGGTATAACCCGGGATCCCGAGCAGCGGGCGAAGCAGCGGGGTCAGCAGCTTATGCGCCGCGCGGATCGCGCCGTAGTGGGTAAATATCTCCAGCAGCCCCAGCGCCAGCATCACCGTCGGCACCAGCGACAGGGCAAACAGGAAGCCGGCCTTGGCGCTGATGCCGCCGCTGCCGATAAAGGTGTTGGTTTCCGGCGTTTTCATGGTGCCGAACGCGCCGCCGAGGGTGGTAAAGTCAAACGCCCCCAGCCAGGCCATGCCCTCAACCTTAAACAGCAACCCGGAGAAAACTAACAATACGACGATCAGTGAAATCCAGGCTCCGGGCCCGACTTTCCACTCATTTGTCGTTTCGTCGGAGGAACATTCCAACGTTTTATTTTCACTCATACCCTGTCCTCTCACATAATGAAATGTTAGTGCGATTGTTTGCAATTTGAAATTATGTCAATTTATTGTTATTCGAATTTATTATTTTCACTGATAAGCTTTTCCATATTCCCTTAATCAGCATCATCACCATTTCTTATTCTTCAACTCCCCGAGCCTTGCCGCCTTAATAGCGCGCCGGGAATAAGCGATGAGAATTTTCCTCCCTGTCAGTTTTTGTCCGAATTACGATTATCTATAACTTGCCGGGATGATAAATACCTGTGAAAGGGTGTTATTGTTGACTACAGGTCAACAAAGGAGCGAGAAACGATGTTGCATGAGAGGCCGATGAGCTATCTGTATGAAGTCGGGATTCAGGGAGGCATTCGCCGGGCCGCCGATATGCTGGGCATCAACCCGTCAGTCATCAGCCGCCAGATAGCGCAGCTGGAACGGGCGCTGGAGCTGCCGCTGCTGGAACGCCAGGGACGAAACGTGGTGCTGACCGAAGCCGGACGTCTGCTGGCGGAGGACTACTACGAAAGCCGTCAGCGCCGGGAAAAGCTGGAAAGTCACCTGAAGGATTTACGCCATATGCGCGGCGGGACTATCTCGGTGAGGATTGGCGGCGGGCTGGTCACCACCTTTATTGAATCGGTGATGAGCACCTTTTCTCAGTCCTGGCCTAACGTGTTCGTGGATATTATTGTCGGCAGCATGCAGGAGATGCTCAACGATATCGCCAGCGGCGAAGCGGATATGGCGGTCGCCTTCGGCCCCATCGGCAACCCGGAGCTTAAACGCCACAGCTTTCAGTGGGGCCCTATCTGCGCCGTGGTCTCGCCGCAGCATCCCATCGCTGCCCTGCCCGCCGTCACCATCGATGAGCTTACACAATATCGCCTGATCGCGCTCACCGACAGCTTTGGCCTGCAGCGCCATATGAACGCCATGTTTAAAACCGCCGGACGGCAGTTTCATCCGGCCTATCGCTGCAACCTCTTTTCCACCGCCATGAGCCTGAGCCAGGCGGGATTGGGGATCTCTTTTATGACCGCATACGCCGCCCGGGAGGCGATCGCCCACGGTATTCTGAGCGCGGTCCCCATCGATCATCCCATCGCCAGCAGCGCCCAGTGCCACCTGCTACGCAACTCCGACCGCCGCTTTTCCCCGGCGGCGCATCATATGTGGCGGCTGCTGCACAACGCTTTTCGCGACGCGCAGCGGGCGCTGGCGGCCTGAGCTTATTCGGTCACCACGAATCGGGTTGGCGCAAAGCAGTTCAGCAGCCGATGCATAAGGAAGACCATGGTCAGCGTGACGATCAGCGCCACGGTGACGGAAGTGATGCGGTACAGATCGCTGAACACCAGGTCCTGGTCCGGATGCAGGTTCTGGCCGAACATGATGCCGATGGTGGTAATGCTGGCGAAGCCCACGCCGGCCCCCACCTTCTCCATCACGTGCAGGCGGGCGCTAAACGCCAGGCCGAGACCAATCAGCGGCATCATCAGCACCATATGATTGCTGAAGTCGTAGATAATCAGCTGCACCACCAGGATATAAAGGCAGGCCAGCACCACCCCCACCACGCGCCAGATCGAGCTAATCACCGCGCCGCGATAGTGCATCGGGAACAGAATTAAAATTCCCGCCATCAGCGCCGACAGCGAGTCGCTCAGATCGCAGACCTGAAAGATCACAAAGATCATTGTCGCCACGCTGCCGGAGAGCAGCGATTCGTGGCGAATACGGGCAGCATCTTTTTCAATGCGCGGCGGCGGCTTGCGCGGTTCAACGTCCGGGATGAAGTAGTTCAGCAGCGCGCTGAGCGCCACCGCCATCACGCAGGCCTCCATATTGGAGAACATCAGGGTGTGCCAGTTACTGGTGGGATAGCTCATAAAGTTGAGCATCGTGCTTTGACACACCACGCCCATCGACCCCAGCAGAAACAGCGGCCCCTGGCTCATAAAGCGAAAGCGCATCACGTACAGGCCAAACACCACCAGCGTCATAATCACCGGCCACTGCGACAGATAGCCGACGATTAACACCATTTCGACGCAGTTTACCGCTGCGCTGAACACAAACTGCCGCGCCACGTGACGGTTAAATACCGGCACCAGCGACAGCAGCATCAGCGGATAAACCACGAAAAAGACGCCGTACTGTACGTCGTAGAAGGTCGAAATGCTCAGTGCGATAGTGCCGGCCACGGCGATGCGCAGCGTCTGGCGAAAATCGTTCGCCGTGTAGACGATGTTGCCGTGCGGGGTGAAGACCCGCGCCAGGGTATTAATAGACATAGTGCAGGAAGCTCACCAGATGGATCTGCGCGCCGGCGAAGGTACGGGCGAACGGGCCATCGCTGTTATAGAGCTGTACCGTCGCGCGGGCGCCAGTGGGCAGCGGCTTATCCAGCGGCTCGTCCAGGGCGACGTGAATGCGCATGCGCTGCGCGTCGCGCACCCAGCGGGTGGACTGCTCCGGCTGCGATAGCTGGCCATTGACCTCTTCCTGGCCGGCCAGAATACCGGCATCGCTGCTGGTGACGTGCGCCGGGAAGACTTTCCCCGGCAGCGCATCAAACACCACCGCGGCATCGGTATTGACGCCGGTGTGGCGCAGGCTCTTCTCGCGGAAATCAGCGACGATATCGGTCTGATTGCTCACCAGCGCCAGCAGCGGCGTGGCGGCGGTGGCGTACAGACCGGGGTTAAGCTGCAGGTTGCTCACCATCCCGTCGGTCTCCGCGCGGACCTTCGTCCAGCCGAGGTTAAGCTGCGCCTCTTCCAGCGCATTGCGGTACTTCTGCAGCGTGACGTTGCGCCCATCGTCGCGCTCGCCGCGCTGGATCAGCAGATTCTGGATACTGGCGTTGAGCGCGCTGACCGACTGCTCGCTGGTCTGCCAGGTGGTGCGCACTTTATCCAGATCCGACTGGGAAACGTTCTGCATGGTGCTCAGGCGCTGGTAGCGCTCGAAGGTCACCTTATCGTTGCGCGCGGTGTACTGGGCGGTGCGCAGGTTGGCGCGGGCAGAGGCGATCTGCGCGTCCAGCTGCTGGTTGCTGAGTTTCGCCTGTTCAAGGGCGATCTGCGCCGCTTCCACTTTATTGATAAACGGCGTCGGGTCCAGTTCATAGAGCAGGTCGCCCTTCTTCACCTGGCTGTTGTTGTGCACATAGACATGGGAGACATAGCCGGAGACGCGCGACGAGACCGGCGTGACCACGCGCATCACGGTGGAGTCCGGCGTGAGCGGGATCCAGATATCGGCAACGATAAACCAGGCGAATATGGCCAGGAAGGCGGCAATACTCACCCTTACCCAGCGGGCAAATTTCTGTTCAGGGGTCATCATAGTGTTTTAGATCTTGTTATCTTCTTCGCGGATAGTCCGCAGATTGCAGGCGATTTGATTTAACGTAGCGCTAAAGGCGGCGAGCTGCGCTTCAGGGATAGTTTCGGTGACGCGCTGTTGATAGGTCTCAATCACGCGGTTCAGCTTCTCCAGAATAGCTCGGCCTTCCGCCGTCAGCGTCAGCAGGCGTATGCGTTTGTCATAAGGCGATGTAGAACGCAGCAGATAGCCCTGCTTTTCCAGCTGCGTGAGGGTGCGCATCAGCGGCGGCAGTTCAATGCCCTGCACCTCCGCCAGCTCGCTGACCGAGACGTTATCCCCCAGCTGATGCAGCTGCATCAGCACCGTCCAGCTTGACTGGGTCAGGCCGGTATCGGTAATGGCAGAATCAATAATCGCGCGCCACTGGCGCACCACCATCGCCATGCGCATCCCCATCGGGCGGCGGGCAAACAGGTCGTCTTCGGTCATCTTTTTTTCCTCACTTAACGGTGAGGAAAATAATACTTATCACGGTAAGTATCAAGAAACGAAGAGTGGATAAGCATGAATTGATAAATTCTGTGAATGTATTATCCCCGGTCGCGCTCACGCTTACCGGGGCTACAGCTCTGCGCGGTATGGTCGCCCGGACAGGCGCGTCAAGCGCCGCCTCCGGGGAAATCCCCGGTTGCGCTCACGCTTACCGGGGCTACAGTTCTGCGCGGTCTGGTAGCCCGGACAGGCGCGTCAAGCGCCGCCTCCGGGAAAATGCCGGGTAACAAATCGCACTTTTTAATTGATCTGATCCCGACGCAGCCCGACATCTTTTAGCTGTTCGTCGCTCATACGCTGCAATGTTCTGCGCGTTTGTTCGCGAAGCCACCATTTTTTGATTATCCGCGCCAGAAACACGAAGCCGATAAACGGCTGTCTTGCCCGATTCTCGTGAAATTCCATCCTCTACCTCCTCACCTTGCCAGAGGCTTTATCTTCACGGATCCGCGGCCAAACAATACAGATTCACAAAATACTTTTCTTTAACATACAGATTCGCTAAAACGTACAGCAGACCTCATTTTTACCGCCAATCTGTACTGGTTTATTGATCTGTATGGCGACGATCAAGGATACAGCATGACCCGCTATCAACATCTGGCCAGCCTGCTGGCAGAACGCATCGAACAGGGGCTGTATCGCCCCGGCGAAAAGCTGCCGTCGGTACGCAGCCTGAGCCAGGAACACGGCGTCAGCATCAGCACCGTTCAGCAGGCCTACCAGACGCTGGAACAGCAGCAGTTGATCGTGCCGCAGCCGCGATCCGGCTATTTCGTGGCCCCGCGTAAAGCCCAGCCGCCGGTACCGCCGATGTCGCGTCCGGTCCAGCGTCCCGTCGAGATCACCCAGTGGGATCAGGTGCTGACCATGCTCGACGCCCGCCACGATAAATCGATTATCCCCTTCGGCGGCGGCTCGCCGGACGTCACTCAGCCGAGCCTGAAGCCTATCTGGCGCGAGCTGAGCCGGGCAATTCAGCACAACCTGAGCGAAGTGCTGAACTACGACGAGCTGGCCGGGCGTCGCGAACTGCGCGAACAGATCGCCCGCCTGATGCTCGACGGCGGATCGGTGGTCACCGCCAACGACCTGGTGCTCACCAGCGGCTGCCACAGCGCGCTGTCGCTGGCGCTGCTGTCGGTGTGCCAGCCCGGTGATATCGTCGCCGTCGAATCCCCTTGCTACTACGGCACCATGCAGATGCTGCGCGGATTAGGGCTAAAAACCATCGAGATCCCCACCGATCCGGAAACCGGGATCAGCATCGAGGCGTTAGAGCTGGCGCTCGATCAATGGCCGATCAAAGGGGTGATCCTGGTCCCCAACTGCAATAATCCGCTGGGATTTATCATGCCGGATGCCCGCAAGCGAGCGGCGCTGTGCCTCGCCCAGCGCCACGATATCGTTATCTTTGAGGATGATATCTACGGCGAGCTGGCAACCGAATACCCGCGCCCGCGCACGATCCATTCCTGGGACATCGACGGCCGGGTGATGCTCTGCAGTTCGTTTACCAAAACCATCGCTCCCGGCCTGCGCATCGGCTGGATTGCCCCCGGCCGTTATTACGATCGTCTGCTGCAGATGAAGTATGCCGCCAGCGGTACCAACGTCCCCTCCACCCAACTGGCGGCCTGTAACTTTATTCGCGAAGGCCACTATCACCGCCACGTGCGGCGGATGCGGCAGATCTACCAGCGTAATATGGAGATTTACACCTGCTGGCTGCGGGAGTTTTTCCCCTGCGGGATCTGCGTTACCCGCCCGAAAGGCGGCTTTATGCTGTGGGTCGAGCTGCCGGAGCAGGTGGATATGGTCTGCGTCGCGAAGCAGCTGTGCCGGCTGAAAATCCAGGTCGCGCCGGGATCGCTGTTTTCAGCATCCGGGAAATACCGCAACTGCTTAAGGATCAACTGCGCCCTGCCGCCGACAGATAAACATAAAGAGGTGATGGTGCAGCTGGGAATGGCGTTGAAGGTGGCGATGGAGTGGGAGGCGGAGTGAGGTTGCGCTGGCCGGTACTACCGGTTCCCCGCCGTCTGCGGGCCGGTAGATACTGTGAACGCCTGCAACCATTTTTAGTTGCCGATA
>NZ_JBEAIG010000053.1:0-96828 GCF_040064575.1 Klebsiella sp. CN_Kp106
ATACCTGCCTGTCACGCAGGGGGTCGCGGGTTCGAGTCCCGTCCGTTCCGCCACTTATTAAAAAATTAAGCCTGCTGATTAAGCAGGCTTAATGATAAGAAACTTTAGGGGCGTAGCTCAGTTGGTAGAGCACCGGTCTCCAAAACCGGGTGTCGCGAGTTCGAGTCTCTCCGCCCCTGCCATATATAATCCTTTGCTCAGGCAAAGGATTTTTTTTGCTTTCAATTTCCCGCCGATCGTCCTCCATCCCTGGAGGAGTGCGTTTATCCCAATATATTGTGCTTCAGGATCTCCCGAATCTGCGCTTGTTTATCGCTGTTCTGTAGCCAAATCGCATAGAGAGGCCTTGAAAGCGTCGCACTGTCGGTCACCGTATGTAGATTATTTTTCCCCTGTGCCCAGAGCACGGGCAGCCATGTACAGCCCTTAAGCGCGCTGAGCTGTTGGTAAGCTAACTCGGCAGAACTGGTGGTCAGCAGAGGAATATCATCATTTCCTATCAATCCCGCTTCGTTTTGTTGGAAATCGGGCCCCCATTCAAGGCGTAAATAATTCAATTCATTTGTGTATTTAGCCGGAGAGGCACAATAAAGCGCCAGGGTAAAATTACCCAGCAACTGGCTGCTTAGTTCATCCATCTTCGGCGATTCTGTCGTGATCAGGAGATCAAGCTGACGTTCGTGCAGCTGTTTGACCAGCGATTGCCGCTGCGCAATCCGCGCCTCAAACTGTAGGTTATAGGGCTCTGTATAGAGCTTTCCCAGCCATCCATTAAGCAGGCATTCCCACAGAGAAGCGCTGGCACCGATCGAAAATTCATTATGGCGGGAAGCATTCGCGACCTCCTTGCGCGCAGCTTGCCAGGTATTCATCAGGGTTTCGGCGTAGGGTAGCAGTTTCTCTCCGGCTGAGGTCAGACGGATATTATTACGATGACGGGTAAAAAGATTTACCCCCAGCTGGTTCTCCAGCTGACGAATACGAAAGCTAACTGCTGACTGCGTCAGATAAAGCGCCTCTGCGGCTCGGCCAAAGTGGCGAGTTCTGCTCACCTCAAGGAAAGTCTTGAGCAATTCCGTATCCACACTCTTCTCCGCAAAATTATTTGTCGTGATGATTTAAATGTTTTGTTTGACGCTCTGTCAAGCGTAACTAATACTCCGCGCCATAATTAGCTCGGCCAAAGAATCAGGAGCGTGTAGGATGGCGGAAAGCTTTACGACAACTAATCGTTTTTTCGACAATAAAAATTATCCGCGCGGGTTTTCCCGTCATGGAGATTTCACCATCAAAGAGGCGCAACTGCTGGAACGTCATGGTTATGCCTTTAATGAACTCGAACTAGGTAAACGCGAGCCTGTCACCGACGATGAAAAACAGTTTGTTTCGGTATGCCGTGGTGAACGTGAGCCCGCAACGGAAGCAGAACGCGTCTGGATTAAGTACATGGCGCGCATTAAGCGTCCGAAGCGTTTCCATACCCTGTCCGGCGGCAAGCCGCAGGTGGAAGGTACGGAAGATTACACAGAAAGCGATGATTAAGAAAAAGGGCGTAAGCCCTTTTTTTACGCCATCATTTTTTGTAGATGGCTCAACATTCTGTCTATTGCCCGATAGCCGAGAGCCTCCTGCAAATGATGACGTTCGATGCGTTCGACTGCCTCAATATCGGCAATAGTTCGGGAAACTTTAATCAGGCGCTGCCAGGCGCGGATTGAAAGACCGAGCTGTATTAGCGTCTGCTCCAGCCAGACAGCGTCATCTTTATGAAGCCGGCAGCAGATTTTCATCTCATCATTTCCCAGATGCGCGTTAAGTTTTTTCTGCCGCGATAGCTGCCTTTCGCGTGCGGCCAGAACACGTTGGCGTACGCAGGCGCTACTTTCCTCTTCGTTTGTTCCCTGGCTGAGCACCCCCGGCGGCGGAAGTGGGATCTCCAGGGAGAGATCGAATCGGTCAAGAAACGGGCCGGATAAACGACCCAGGTAGCGTAGCGTCTGTTCCGGTGAAGCGCGATTATGCTGGCCCTGATAGTGTCCTGTCGGGCTGGGATTCATCGCTGCAATAAGCTGGAAACGGGCTGGATAATCGATTTTGGCGCGCGTGCGTGAGATATGGATAACCCCTGACTCAATGGGTTCGCGTAACGCATCCAGCACCCTGCGTTCGAATTCAGGCAGCTCATCCAGGAACAGGACTCCGTTATGGGCAAGGGAGATCTCTCCCGGTGCCGGAATTGAGCCTCCGCCCACCATGGCTGCCAGGGAGGCGCTATGATGCGGGGCACGAAAGGGCCTGCGGCGCCAATTTTTCATGGCATGCCTGGAATCGACCAGGCTAAGTATTGCCGCGCTTTCCAGTGCTTCCTGATTACTCAGCGGCGGCAGTAGTCCCGGTAATCGACTGGCGAGCATCGTTTTTCCTGTGCCGGGCGGGCCTATCATCAGCAGGTTGTGACCACCTGCAGCGATGATTTCCAGCGCTCGTTTCCCCTGCCGCTGGCCAATAACATCACGCAGATCAACCGATGTTTCATCCGAATATTCCCCTTCTGGAAGGGGGTTAGCCAGGGTATGTCGACCTTCGAGAAAAGCGCAGACTTCCTGGAGATCGGTGGCGATAAGGCAGTCACTGCCGCCGATTAACCCCACCTCTGGAGAATTCTCATTAGAGATAACAATCTTCCGCCCCGCTTTTATGGCCTCCATGGCGCTGGATATGGCCCCAGGAACGCCACGCAGAGCGCCTGTAAGCGCCAGCTCGCCGACAAACTCATATTGATTTAGCCTGGTGGCCTTTAGCTGCTCTGAGGCCACCAGAAGCGCGAGAGCGATAGGTAAATCATATCTTCCCCCTTCTTTTGGTAGATCGGCCGGGGCCAGATTGATGGTGATTTTTTTCGCCGGATAAGCGTAGCCGCTGTTGATAATCGCACTACGTACCCGGTCACGCGCTTCTCTAACCGTTGTTTCAGGCAGTCCTACCATTGTCAGACCTGGGAGCCCGTTGCTGATATGAACTTCAACCGTGATAAGCGGGGCACCGATCCCGAGAGCGGCGCGGGTGTAAACAATGGCGAGTGACATAACACCTCCTGAGTACCGGGATTATGTCGGGGATTTGCTGTTGAGTAATTCGGCAATATTAAATTCTGCATGCTTGTTCCCAGCCAATTTTCCGGCAATTTCCGCTTTGCACTGGTGATGGATGCCGGCTCGTAAAATGCTGTCATCAGGCAACAAGATGAGAAAGAGCTGTAGAGTACGCCACAAATTGAAATATTTTCATTTCATATTTTTCCCATTAAAAACAATTGTTTTTTCTTAAATGGTTAGCAAGGTAAGAAATGAGGTCATAAAAAAATCTTGTGTTTAACGCGAAGTCTGTGGTACCTCTTTAGGTATTCCTTCGAACATGAAGCCAGAAAGAACATAAAATGACAGCCCTTCTACGAGTGATTAGCCTGGTCGTGATTAGCGTGGTGGTGATTATTATCCCACCGTGCGGGGCTGCACTTGGACGAGGAAAGGCTTAAAAAACAAGCCTTAACGAACTAAGACCCCCGCACCGAAAGGTCCGGGGGTTTTTTTATAACTTAAAAACAGAAAAGAGGAGCAGACGATGGCTGGTAGCATAAAATTCTGTTTCTCTCGATCTACGACGGGGAAGTAACTATGAATGGGGCGCGGTGGGTGGTACATGCTTTGCGAGCACAGGGAGTCGATACCGTTTTTGGCTATCCGGGTGGAGCAATTATGCCGGTTTACGATGCATTGTATGACGGCGGCGTGGAACACCTACTGTGTCGGCATGAACAGGGCGCGGCTATGGCGGCTATCGGCTATGCCAGGGCTACCGGCAAAACCGGCGTGTGTATCGCCACTTCGGGGCCTGGCGCAACCAACCTGATCACCGGCCTCGCCGACGCGCTGCTTGATTCCGTTCCCGTTGTTGCTATCACCGGCCAGGTTGCTGCCCCGTTCATTGGCACCGACGCATTCCAGGAAGTTGATGTCCTCGGTTTATCGCTGGCATGCACCAAGCACAGTTTCCTGGTGCAGTCGCTGGAAGAACTGCCGCGCATCATTGCCGAAGCTTTCCACGTAGCAAACTCCGGGCGTCCCGGTCCCGTGCTGGTCGATATCCCAAAGGATATCCAGCTGGCTCAGGGCGATCTCGATCCGCATTTTTCCATGGTAGCCGACGACGTTGATTTTCCATATGCGGATATCGAATACGCTTTGCAGATGTTGACCCAGTCGCAGAAGCCGATGTTATACGTTGGCGGCGGCGTGGGGATGGCGCAGGCGGTACCGGCGCTGCGCGAATTTCTTGCCGTTACGCAAATGCCCGTGACGTCCACCCTGAAAGGGCTGGGTGCGGTAGCGGCGGATTATCCCTACTATCTGGGCATGCTGGGGATGCACGGTACTAAAGCGGCCAACCTTGCAGTACAGGAATGTGACCTGCTGATCGCGGTAGGCGCCCGTTTTGACGATCGCGTCACCGGCAAGCTGAATACGTTTGCCCCGCACGCCAAAGTTATCCATATGGATATCGATCCGGCTGAACTGAACAAGCTCCGTCAGGCACATATCGGCCTGACCGGCGATTTGAATGTGATGCTGCCCGCGCTCCAGCAGCCGCTGTCTATCGACGCCTGGCGCCAACGTAATGCGCAGCTGCGCGCCGAGCATGCCTGGCGCTACGATCATCCGGGAGACGCTATCTATGCCCCGCTGCTGCTGAAGCAGCTTTCCGATCGCAAACCCGCAGACTGCGTCGTGACAACCGATGTGGGCCAGCATCAGATGTGGTCAGCGCAGCATATGAACTATACGCGCCCGGAGAATTTCATCACTTCCAGCGGATTAGGCACTATGGGTTTCGGCTTGCCCGCAGCGGTAGGCGCGCAGGTGGCCCGTCCAGACGATACGGTTATCTGTATCTCCGGTGACGGCTCCTTCATGATGAACGTGCAGGAGCTGGGCACCGTAAAACGCAAGCAGCTGCCGCTGAAGATAGTCTTACTGGACAACCAGCGTTTAGGAATGGTTCGACAATGGCAACAGCTGTTTTTTCAGGAACGTTATAGCGAAACCACCCTTACCGATAACCCCGATTTCCTTACTCTGGCCAGCGCCTTCGGCATCCCTGGTCAACACATCACCCGTAAAGACCAGGTTGAAGCGGCACTCGACACCATGCTTTCGAGCCAGGGGCCTTACCTGCTTCATGTCTCAATCGACGAACTTGAGAACGTCTGGCCGTTGGTGCCGCCCGGTGCCAGTAATGCAGAAATGCTGGAGAAATTATCATGATGCAACATCAGGTCGCCTTGCTGGCTCGCTCTAATCCTGAAACGTTAGAACGCGTGCTGCGCGTCGTGCGCCATCGCGGGTTCCAGATTTGCGCGATGAATATGGCAACCGCCGCCGATGCCCGGAATATTAATATTGAACTGACCGTTGCCAGCCAGCGGCCCGTCGAATTACTGTTTAGTCAATTAAGCAAACTGGTGGACGTCGCCTGCGTCGAGATCCAGCAACCTACATCACAACAAATTCGCGCCTGAGCGCAAAGGAAGAACAATGACGACGAAAAAAGCTGATTACATTTGGTTCAATGGTGAGATGGTTCCGTGGGGCGAGGCGAAGGTTCACGTGATGTCCCATGCGCTGCACTACGGGACTTCCGTATTTGAAGGCATCCGTTGCTACGACTCTCACAAGGGACCGGTGGTGTTCCGTCACCGTGAACATATGCAGCGTTTGCATGACTCAGCAAAAATCTATCGTTTCCCGGTTTCTCAGAGCGTTGATGAGCTGATGGAAGCCTGCCGTGAAGTCATTCGTAAAAACAGTCTGACCAGCGCCTATATCCGCCCGTTAGTCTTCGTCGGCGACGTGGGCATGGGCGTCAACCCGCCTCCGGGCTATAACACTGACGTGATCATCGCGGCGTTCCCGTGGGGCGCCTACCTGGGCGCCGAAGCGCTGGATCAGGGGATCGATGCGATGGTTTCTTCCTGGAATCGCGCGGCGCCAAACACTATTCCGACCGCGGCTAAAGCCGGCGGTAACTATCTCTCTTCGCTGCTGGTCGGCAGCGAAGCGCGTCGCCATGGCTATCAGGAAGGTATCGCGCTGGACGTGAACGGCTACATCTCTGAAGGCGCCGGTGAAAACCTGTTTGAAGTGAAGGATGGCGTGCTGTTTACCCCGCCGTTCACCTCTTCCGCGCTGCCTGGCATCACCCGCGACGCTATCATCAAGCTGGCGAAAGATCTCGGCCTGGAAGTCCGCGAGCAGGTATTGTCCCGCGAGTCCCTGTACCTGGCCGACGAAGTGTTTATGTCCGGTACTGCCGCAGAGATCACGCCGGTACGCAGCGTTGATGGTATTCAGGTGGGTGAAGGCCGCTGCGGCCCGATCACCAAGCGCATTCAGCAAGCATTCTTTGGCCTCTTCACCGGTGAAACCGAGGATAAATGGGGCTGGTTGGATCAGGTTAATCAATAAGCATAAAAAAATGGGGCGACACGCAACGCCCCATTTCACCGAAACTGGGAGTAACTAAAGCATGCCTAAGTACCGTTCCGCCACAACCACTCACGGCCGTAATATGGCGGGTGCCCGCGCGCTGTGGCGCGCCACTGGAATGACCGACGATGATTTCGGTAAGCCGATTATCGCCGTGGTGAACTCTTTCACCCAGTTCGTGCCGGGCCACGTTCACCTGCGCGATCTCGGCAAACTGGTTGCTGAGCAAATCGAGGCCGCTGGCGGCGTCGCCAAAGAATTCAACACCATTGCGGTGGATGATGGGATCGCGATGGGCCACGGGGGTATGCTTTATTCACTGCCATCCCGCGAACTGATCGCCGACTCGGTTGAGTATATGGTTAACGCCCACTGTGCTGATGCGATGGTCTGTATCTCCAACTGCGACAAAATCACCCCGGGGATGTTAATGGCGTCTCTGCGCCTGAATATTCCGGTCATTTTTGTTTCCGGTGGCCCGATGGAAGCCGGGAAAACCAAACTGTCCGATCAAATCATTAAACTCGACCTCGTTGACGCGATGATTCAGGGCGCTGACCCGAAAGTCTCCGACGATCAGAGTAATCAGGTTGAGCGTTCCGCCTGCCCGACGTGTGGCTCTTGTTCGGGAATGTTCACCGCGAACTCGATGAACTGCCTGACCGAGGCGCTGGGCCTGTCGCAGCCGGGCAACGGCTCGCTGCTGGCGACTCACGCCGATCGTAAACAGCTGTTCCTCAATGCGGGCTCACGTATCGTTGAGCTGACTAAACGCTATTACGAGCAGGACGATGCCTCTGCGCTGCCGCGTAATATCGCCAATAAGGCGGCGTTTGAAAACGCCATGACGCTGGATATCGCCATGGGCGGTTCCACCAATACCGTACTGCATCTGCTGGCGGCGGCGCAGGAAGCGGAAATCGACTTCACCATGAGCGATATCGATAAACTTTCCCGCAAAGTGCCGCAGCTGTGTAAGGTCGCGCCAAGTACGCAGAAATATCATATGGAAGACGTGCATCGCGCGGGCGGCGTATTGGGTATTTTAGGTGAACTGGATCGTGCCGGGCTGCTGAACCGCGATGTGAAAAACGTGCTTGGTTTGTCCCTGCCGCAGACGCTGGAGCAGTACGATATCACCGTCACGCGGGATGAAGCGGTTAAGAAGATGTTCCGCGCTGGCCCTGCGGGTATCCGCACAACGCAGGCTTTCTCTCAGAACTGCCGTTGGGACACCCTGGATGACGATCGCGCAGAAGGCTGTATCCGCTCGCTGGAACATGCTTACAGCAAGGACGGCGGTCTGGCGGTTCTGTACGGCAACTTTGCCGAGAACGGCTGTATCGTGAAAACCGCCGGCGTTGACGACAGTATCCTCAAGTTTACCGGCCCGGCGAAGGTATACGAAAGCCAGGACGCGGCTGTGGATGCGATCCTCGGCGGCAAGGTGGTCGCCGGTGACGTAGTCGTCATCCGCTATGAAGGGCCGAAAGGCGGGCCGGGGATGCAGGAGATGCTCTACCCGACGACCTTCCTGAAATCAATGGGCCTGGGTAAAGCCTGTGCGCTGATTACCGACGGACGCTTCTCCGGCGGTACCTCGGGTCTCTCTATTGGTCACGTTTCTCCGGAAGCGGCCAGCGGTGGCAATATCGCGATCATTGAAGATGGCGACATGATTGCTATCGATATCCCGAACCGCGGCATTCAGCTGCAGCTAAGCGATGCCGAGATTGCGGCGCGCCGCGAAGCTCAGGAAGCGCGCGGTGATAAAGCATGGACGCCGAAAGATCGCGAGCGTCAGGTTTCCTTTGCCCTTCGCGCCTATGCCAGCCTGGCAACCAGCGCCGACAAAGGCGCGGTGCGCGATAAATCGAAACTTGGGGGTTAATGATGGCCGAGTCTCAACCCCTCTCCGCCGCCCCCGAGGGGGCGGAATACCTCAGAGCGGTACTGCGCGCGCCGGTATACGAAGCCGCGCAGATCACGCCGCTGCAAAAAATGGAAAAGCTCTCGTCGCGCCTCGATAACGTTGTGCTGGTGAAGCGTGAAGATCGTCAGCCGGTGCACAGCTTTAAGCTGCGCGGAGCCTACGCGATGATGGCGGGCCTGACGGAAGAGCAAAAATCGCATGGCGTGATTACCGCTTCGGCGGGTAATCATGCGCAGGGCGTGGCTTTCTCGGCATCTCGCCTGGGCGTGAAGGCGCTCATCGTCATGCCAACCGCCACCGCGGATATCAAAGTTGATGCGGTGCGCGGCTTCGGCGGCGAAGTGCTGCTGCACGGCGCGAACTTCGATGAAGCCAAGGCCAAAGCCATCGAGCTGGCGCAGCAGCAGGGGTTCACCTGGGTTCCGCCCTTCGACCATCCGATGGTGATTGCCGGGCAGGGGACGCTGGCGCTGGAGCTGCTGCAGCAGGATGCCCATATCGATCGCGTATTTGTCCCGGTCGGCGGCGGCGGTCTCGCGGCCGGCGTGGCGGTGCTGATCAAACAGCTGATGCCGCAGATCAAAGTCATTGCGGTTGAGGCCGAGGATTCTGCCTGTCTGAGAGCCGCTCTGGATGCGGGTCATCCGGTCGATTTACCCCGCGTTGGGCTTTTTGCCGAAGGCGTGGCGGTGAAACGCATCGGCGATGAGACTTTCCGTCTGTGCCAGGAGTATCTCGACGACATCGTTACCGTCGATAGCGATGCCATCTGCGCGGCGATGAAAGACCTGTTTGAAGATGTGCGTGCGGTAGCAGAACCTTCCGGGGCGCTGGCGCTGGCGGGGATGAAAAAATATATCGCTCAGCATAATATTCGCGGCGAACGCCTGGCGCACGTGCTTTCCGGCGCGAACGTCAACTTCCACGGCCTGCGCTACGTTTCCGAACGCTGCGAACTGGGAGAACAGCGCGAAGCGCTGCTGGCGGTCACCATTCCGGAAGAGAAGGGCAGCTTCCTCAAGTTCTGCCAGCTGCTGGGCGGCCGTTCGGTGACCGAGTTCAACTACCGCTTCGCGGATGCGAAAAATGCCTGCATTTTTGTCGGCGTGCGCCTGAGCCGGGGGCTGGAAGAGCGGAAAGAGATCCTCAACCTGCTGCACGACGGTGGCTACAGCGTAGTGGATCTCTCCGACGATGAAATGGCCAAGCTTCACGTGCGCTATATGGTGGGCGGGCGTCCGTCGCAGCCGCTGCAGGAGCGTTTATTCAGCTTCGAGTTTCCGGAATCACCCGGCGCGCTGCTGAAGTTCCTGCATACGCTGGGCACCCACTGGAACATCTCTCTGTTCCACTATCGCAGTCACGGTACCGATTACGGCCGCGTGCTGGCGGCATTCGAACTGGGCGATCACGAGCCTGACTTCGAAACCCGCTTGCATGAGCTGGGCTACGATTGCCACGATGAAAGCAATAATCCAGCGTTCAGGTTCTTCCTCGCCGGTTAAGAAGCGCTGTGCTTGTCAGGCCTGCGGTCGGGCTGTAGGCCTGAGCAGGCCCGGCATTAGTGGCCAGGCAGCAAATTCCAGAACGCATTAATCAGCGGCTCATGCAGCCGCTTTTTTGGCGCGCAGACGCCAAGCTCAAACGGGGTTTTCTCGTCGCTACGCTCCAGAATCATCACGCGATTGCGCACTGGCTCAGGGCTGTTTTCCAGCACCACCTCCGGCAGCAGCGCGACGCCGCAGCCGAGCGCCACCATGGAGACCATGGCTTCATGCCCGCCCACCGTGGCGTAAATTGACGGATTACTGATTTTATGGCGGCGAAACCATAGCTCAATGCGGCGACGCACGGGGCCCTGGTCGGCCATAATAAAGGGTACCGTTGCCCAGTCAGGCTTCTCCACTGAGACCTGGTTACGAACCGGACAAGGCAGCGCCGGGGCGATCAGCACCACCGCCAGATTCTCCAGCATGGAAAAAGCCACCGCGCCGGGCAGCGTTTCCGGTTTCCCGGCAATCGCCAGATCGGCCTCACCCGTCACCACTTTTTCCATCGCATCAGCGGCATCGCCGGTGGTGAGCTTTATTTCCACCGAGGGATGCTCGGCGCGGAACCGATCGAGAATCGGCGGCAGATGGCTATAAGCGGCCGTCACCGAACAGAAGATATGCAGTTCGCCCGACAGCGACGGACCTTGCTGATCGATAGTGTGGCGCAGCTGCTGATACTGCAACAGCGTCTGCTGGGCAAACGTTCGTAGCTCTTCTCCCGCTTCGGTAAGCGTTACCGTGCGGTTATCGCGGACAAACAGCGGCTGCCCGAGGTCTTCTTCCAGGCGCTGAATTTGTCGGGAAAGCGTGGAGGGGCTGACGTGCATCGCCCGCGCGCTGCGGCCAAAATGGCGGCTTTCAGCCAGATGCAGGAAGGTTTTCAGATCGCGTAAATCCACCGGCGACACTCCACGATTTTACATTGCAGAAATTGCAACGTGATGTTGTGAATATATCAATTTCCGCAATAAATTTCCTGTTGTAATGTGGGTACATTCTCGCTGAAAGGCGAACCGAACAAAATAAGACACACAACATCACGAGGTATCACCATGGCTAACTACTTTAATACACTGAACCTGCGCCAGCAGCTGGCGCAGCTGGGCAAATGTCGCTTTATGGGTCGCGACGAATTCGCCGATGGCGCAAGCTACCTTCAGGGTAAAAAAGTGGTCATCGTCGGCTGTGGCGCTCAGGGCCTGAACCAGGGTCTGAACATGCGCGACTCCGGTCTGGATATCTCCTACGCGCTGCGTAAAGAAGCGATTGCCGAAAAGCGCGCATCATGGCGCAAAGCAACCGAAAACGGCTTCAAGGTGGGTACCTACGAAGAGCTGATCCCGCAGGCCGATCTGGTGGTTAACCTGACGCCGGACAAACAGCACTCTGACGTTGTACGTTCCGTTCAGCCGCTGATGAAAGACGGCGCGGCGCTGGGCTACTCTCACGGCTTCAACATCGTGGAAGTTGGCGAGCAGATCCGTAAAGATATCACCGTCGTGATGGTGGCGCCGAAGTGCCCGGGTACCGAAGTACGTGAAGAGTACAAACGCGGTTTCGGCGTTCCGACCCTGATCGCGGTTCACCCGGAAAACGATCCGAAAGGCGAAGGTATGGCCATTGCTAAAGCCTGGGCTGCGGCGACCGGCGGTCACCGTGCGGGCGTGCTGGAATCGTCCTTCGTTGCCGAAGTGAAATCCGACCTGATGGGCGAGCAGACCATCCTCTGCGGTATGCTGCAGGCCGGTTCTCTGCTGTGCTTCGATAAGCTGGTGGAAGAGGGTACCGACCCGGCATACGCCGAAAAACTGATTCAGTTCGGCTGGGAAACCATCACCGAAGCGCTGAAGCAGGGCGGTATCACCCTGATGATGGATCGTCTGTCTAACCCGGCTAAGCTGCGTGCTTACGCGCTGTCCGAACAGCTGAAAGAGATTATGGCGCCGCTGTTCCAGAAGCATATGGATGACATCATCTCCGGTGAATTCTCCTCCGGCATGATGGCTGACTGGGCCAACGACGATAAAAAACTGCTGACCTGGCGTGAAGAGACCGGCAAAACCGCGTTCGAAACCGCACCGCAGTTTGAAGGTAAAATTGGCGAGCAGGAGTACTTCGATAAAGGCGTTCTGATGATCGCAATGGTGAAAGCGGGCGTTGAGCTGGCGTTTGAAACCATGGTGGATTCCGGCATCATCGAAGAGTCCGCTTACTACGAATCACTGCACGAGCTGCCGCTGATCGCCAACACCATCGCTCGTAAGCGTCTGTACGAAATGAACGTGGTTATCTCCGATACCGCTGAATACGGTAACTACCTGTTCTCTTACGCCTGCGTACCGCTGCTGAAAGAGTTCATGACCACCCTGCAGACCGGCGACCTGGGCAAAGCGATTGCCGAAGGCGCGGTAGACAACGCTCAGCTGCGCGACGTGAACGAAGCCATTCGCAGCCACGCTATCGAGCAGGTTGGTAAGAAACTGCGCGGCTATATGACCGACATGAAACGCATTGCGGTAGCGGGCTAATTCCCCGTCGTCTTTCAACTTGCAGATGCGTTGGTTGCGTTCGTACACCCCAGTCACATAGTTATCTATGCTCCTGGGGCTGTACTCACTTGCCGCCTTCCTGCAAGCTGAAATCCTTAGGGGAAAGCTGTGAGATAAAAAACCGGTGCAATTCAAAGACACCGGTTTTTTTAATTGCGGTACAGCACCTTGATGATGTGATAACCAAACTGGGTGTGCAGCGGGCCGGTCGGCTCCAGCACCGGGCAGGAGAAGACGACTTTATCAAACGCCGGCACCATCTGGCCCTGGCGGAATTCACCTAAGTCGCCGCCGCGTTTGCCTGACGGGCAGATCGAGTGCTTCTTCGCCAGTTTACCGAAATCGGCGCCGTTTTTAATTTGCTCCAGAAGATCCAGTGCCAGCTGCTCTTCTTTAACCAGGATATGCAGTGCTGCTGCCGTTTTTGCCATGATCGTACCTTGATTGAATAGGGGATGAATCAGGGCGCAATAGTAGCATGGGCTAGCGGCGATACAGCACCTTAATGATGTGGTAGCCAAACTTGGTTTTGACCGGCCCGTAAGGTTTGAGCAGCGGGCAGCTAAAGACTGCCTTATCGAACGGCCCGACCATGACTCCTTGATTAAACTCCCCGAGATCGCCGCCGTTGCGCCCGGAGGGGCACTTTGAATAGCGTTTTGCCAGATGATCGAAGCTCACGCCACGTTCCAGTTTGGCGAGGATCTCTTGCGCCAGCTTCTCTTCTTTAACCAGGATGTGCAGGGCCGCTGCGCTCTTTGCCATTATTTTGTTCTCACGTCTCAAAGATATCCCGTTACTTTACCACCCGCTTTGGTCGCGGACCTATACTCTTCGCCATCGCGGGACAGGTGTCTCGCCTGATAGACGGAAGCGGGAGATGGGCAACACTTTTCTTCGGCGTTTTCCTTCTGGCCGGGGACAGCCGTCCTGTCCTTATCGTCGTGGAGCGAGATAACATGGATACAATGAAAAAACCTGAATTTTCAGTCGGCTGGCTTTCCGGGCTGAGCGAGATTGTGCGCGATCCGCTGCTCTATGAATTACTGAAATATTGTCCTCTGGAGATCATGCGGCGCTGGCGCTTCGAAGACATTCCGCGCGGTGATTTTATCTGCCGACAGGGGGAAGTGTGCCAGCGTTTTTCGCTGATTATCGCCGGTGAGGTGGACGTTTTCTATGAGGCTGAAGACGGGCGCCGCTACCGTCAGGCCCGCTACCGTAAAGGCGACATGGTGGGCGAACTCGAGATCTTTGAGTCGCGTCATTACATCTGCTCGGTGGTGGCGGTGGACCATGTGCAGCTCCTGAGCCTGTCGCAGGAACATTTCTGCCGCTGGCTGGCGCTGGATAACCACTTTAACCAGCGGATGCTGCGCTTCTTTAGCCAGCAATATTATCAGCTGTCGAAAAAGGCCAGCAGCGACAATCTCTACTCGCTGCATCAGCGGGTGTGTCAGGCGCTATGGCTGCGTTATCAACAGGATGGCGCGAATGAAATCTTGCTGGATAAGCAGAATCTCAGTCAGGAGTTCGCGGCGACGACCCGCAGCATTAACCGTATTTTGCATGACCTGAAAGCGCTACAGATTATTGATACCGATGGTGAACGCATTGTGTTGTTAGCTCCTGAAAAACTGAAGCAGGAGGCTGATATCGGATAACCGCAAGAGTAAGGAGGCGGGAGAATGTCGCTGCAACCCCATATCCAGTTAAGCAAAGAGATGACCGGCGCGCGGTACGCGCTGCTGCCGGGCGACCCGCAGCGGGTCGACCGCATCGTCAAGTTTCTTGATAATCCACAGCTGCTCGGTCAGAACCGGGAGTTTCGCGCCGCGCGCGGCTGGTATCAGGGCATCGAGATTTTGGTGCTCTCCACCGGAATCGGCGGACCCTCCACGGCGATCGCCATTGAAGAGCTGCGCCAGATTGGCGTAACAACCCTGATTCGTATCGGCAGCTGCGGCGCATTGCAGGATAATCTTGCGCTCGGCGATGTGATTATCGCTCACGCTGCGGTGATGGATGATGGTACCAGCCGAACCTATGCGCCGGCGGGCTATCCGGCCTGCGCCGACCCGCTGCTGACCTGGGAACTGGTGGCGCAGGCGCGGCAAATGAACATCCCCGCCGCGTGCGGGCTGGTGCGCAGCCACGACAGTTTCTATACCGATCGTGAGGCGGAACTGGATGCGCAGTGGTCGGCGCGAGGCGTTCTGGGCGCGGATATGGAGAGCGCCGCTCTGATGACTATCGGCGCGCTGCGCGGCCTACGTACGGCATCATTACTCAACGTGGTTGTTGCCCACAACGGTTGCCTGGATAGCAGCATCAATGATTATGTCCAGCAGGAGGCGCTGTGCCAGCAGGGCGAAGAACGGCAAATTACCCTGGCGCTGCGCGCCATTTATTCCGCTAGCCAGCAAGGAGGTTTGTGATGGACTTTTTTAGCATTAACAATGTGATGGTCAACATTCCTCTCGGCGAAGGCGGCTATGCGCTATCGTGGATTGAGGCTATCGGTACCGTATTCGGCCTGCTGTGCATCTGGTGCGCCAGCCGGGAAAAAATCATCAACTATCTGTTTGGCCTGATTAACGTCACGCTGTTTGCGGCGATCTTTTTCCAGATCCAGCTCTATGCCAGCCTGCTGCTGCAGGTCTTTTTCTTCGCTGCCAATATTTACGGCTGGTACGCGTGGAGCCGGCAAAACGAGGCGCAGGAGGCCGCGCTCAAGGTACGCTGGCTTTCCCGTCAGCAAACGCTGGCGCTGGGCGGCGTCTGCGCGGTGGCGATTGTGCTGATGACGCTGTTTATCGATCCGGTGTTCGCGACGCTCACTCGTATCATGATTGCTCTGCTGCAAACGTTCGGTATGCAGGTCGCGATGCCCGACCTCCAGCCCGACGCCTTCCCGTTCTGGGATTCCACCATGCTGGTGTTGTCGATTGCGGCTATGATGCTGATGACGCGTAAATTCGTCGAAAACTGGCTGCTGTGGGTGGTTATCGACGTGATTAGCGTGGTTATCTACGCGGTACAGGGCGTTTACGCCATGTCGCTTGAGTATGTCCTGCTGACGGCGATCGCGGTAATGGGTTCATACAGCTGGATCAAAAGCGCACAGCGTAACGGCTATACGCCGCTTGCCGCGGCCGCATCCTGATTGACCGATTTCCAGGCTGCCTGAATGGGCAGCCTGTTGCTCTCTGTGCCCCTCTTTCTGCTACAATCCCCACCCCGTTCGAAGATTGAGCAAAAGACTCCCATGCGTTTAAATCCTGGCCAACAACAAGCCGTCGAATTCGTTACCGGACCGTGCCTGGTGCTGGCGGGTGCCGGTTCCGGTAAGACCCGCGTGATTACCAATAAAATCGCCCACCTGATCCGCGGCTGCGGCTATCAGGCGCGTCATATCGCGGCGGTCACCTTTACCAACAAGGCGGCGCGCGAAATGAAAGAGCGCGTCGGGCAAACGCTGGGACGCAAAGAGGCGCGCGGCCTGATGATTTCCACTTTCCACACGCTGGGGCTGGATATCATCAAACGCGAATACGCCGCGTTAGGGATGAAATCAAACTTCTCGCTGTTCGACGATACCGACCAGGTGGCGCTGTTAAAAGAGCTCACCGAAGGGCTGATCGAAGACGATAAAGTGGTGCTTCAGCAGCTGATCTCGACGATCTCCAACTGGAAAAACGATCTGCAAACCCCTGCTCAGGCCGCCGCTGGGGCGAAAGGGGAGCGGGATCGGATCTTTGCTCACTGCTACGGGCTGTACGACGCGCACATGAAAGCCTGCAACGTACTCGACTTTGACGATCTGATCCTGCTGCCAACGCTGCTGCTGCAGCGCAACGAAGAGGTGCGGGAGCGCTGGCAGAATAAGATTCGCTATCTGCTGGTGGATGAATACCAGGACACCAACACCAGCCAGTACGAGCTGGTGAAACTGCTGGTGGGACAGCGGGCGCGCTTTACCGTGGTCGGCGATGACGATCAGTCGATCTACTCCTGGCGCGGCGCGCGGCCGCAGAACCTGGTCCTGCTAAGCCAGGATTTCCCGGCGCTGCAGGTGATCAAGCTGGAGCAAAACTACCGTTCTTCCGGGCGCATCCTGAAGGCGGCTAACATCCTGATTGCCAATAACCCACACGTTTTCGAGAAGCGTCTGTTTTCCGAACTGGGCTATGGCGTAGAGCTGAAGGTGCTCTCTGCCAATAACGAAGACCATGAGGCGGAGCGCGTTGCCGGTGAACTGATCGCGCATCACTTTATTAATAAAACTGCCTATAAGGACTACGCGATTCTGTATCGCGGCAACCATCAGTCGCGGGTTTTTGAAAAGATGCTGATGCAGAACCGCATCCCGTACAAAATTTCCGGCGGCACGTCGTTCTTTTCCCGCCCGGAAATTAAAGACCTGCTGGCCTATCTGCGCGTGCTGACTAATCCCGATGATGACAGCGCTTTCATGCGCATCGTCAATACGCCAAAGCGTGAAATTGGTTCGGCGACGCTGAAAAAGCTGGGTGAATGGGCGATGGGGCGCAATAAAAGCATGTTTACCGCCAGCTTCGATATGGGCCTGACCCAGACCCTGAACGGACGCGGCTATGAGTCTTTGACCCGCTTTACCCACTGGCTGCGGGAGATCCAGCAGCTTTCAGAGCGTGAACCGATTGCCGCCGTCCGCGATCTGATCCGCGGCGTGGATTATGAATCCTGGCTCTATGAGACCTCGCCCAGCCCGAAAGCCGCCGAAATGCGGATGAAAAACGTCAATACGCTGTTCACGTGGATGACCGAAATGCTCGAAGGCAGCGAGATCGATGAACCGATGACGCTCACTCAGGTCGTTACCCGCTTTACCCTGCGCGATATGATGGAGCGCGGCGAGTCGGATGAGGAGACGGATCAGGTGCAGCTGATGACGCTTCACGCGTCAAAGGGGCTGGAGTTCCCCTACGTCTACCTGGTTGGTATGGAAGAGGGGCTGCTGCCGCACCAGAGCAGCATTGATGAAGACAACGTCGATGAAGAGCGCCGTCTTGCCTACGTGGGTATCACCCGTGCGCAGAAAGAGCTGACTTTTACCCTGTGCAAAGAGCGCCGTCAGTACGGCGAGCTGGTGCGGCCGGAGCCGAGCCGTTTCCTGCTGGAACTGCCGCAGGACGACCTGATTTGGGAGCAGGAGCGCAAAGTGATTTCGCCGGAAGAGCGCATGCATAAAGGCCAGGCGAACGTCGCCAACATCCGGGCGATGCTGGCGAAAGCGCGTAAATAGCGGCTAGCGGCTGTTTTGCTGTTGAATCTGGAACTGACGTAGCGCTTTGCGACCGGGCGCGCCGTCTGAACCGGGTTGACTGACGACAATGGCCGCCACTTCATTGCCCAGCCGCGTTGCCGGCTGCAGATCCATCCCGCAGGCCAGCCCGGCGATCGTACCGGCACAGTGGCTGTCTCCTGCGGCAATCGTGTCGTGGACCTTCACGCGGCAGGCCGGAATATGCTGCGGTGCTGCGTCAGGTTCAACCACCCATGCGCCATCCTTATCAAACCGACAGATCGCCCGAATATGCCAGTCGCTGGCGAGCCGTGAGGCGGCATCAAGGGTCGCGCTATCCAAATCGTATAAACGCGCGCACAGCACGCTGAGTTCATCGCGATTCAGGGTGAGCAGGGGGCGTTTGCGCAGCAGCGCCTGGATAAAGTGAATATCCAGGTCGCACAGACGCGGGCCAAAATCGACGAACAGCGTTTTATCTTCCGTCTGGGCAAGGATCCACTGGCGCAGCGCTTCGCTGGCCAGTTCGTATCCCGAGACGTAAATAATCGCCTCCTTCGGCAGCGGTATTTGCGCTAATAGTTCATCAGTCCAGTGCTGTTCGCAGCCCTCAATGGTGATAAACGTCCGCTCTTTGCTGGCTTCGACAAGAGCCAGACACCAGCCGTTATCGTGGGTGGGATGGCGCAAGAGGACGGGCAAGTTTTCCAGCGCCATTTTTTGCGCAACGGCCTGCCCCCAATCGCCATTGCCTACCGGTATGGCGTTAATGGGAAACAGTTCGAGGCGCGAGAGCGCGCGGGCGACGTTGAACGCACAGCCGCCAATCTGCCGTCCGCCGTCGCGGGCGGAGACATCGCTACCGCTTGGCGGCAGCGCATCGAGATGGAGAATAATGTCGCCAAAAGCGGCGCCGATAACCACGATCGGCCGCTGAGGCGATAGCAGGTCAGCGCTGATTGTCACGGCAGGCCCCCTTTCTCGTTCCGAAGGCGAGATACAGCGCCAGGCTCAGAATAAAAGAGACGAATAACCCGAGGCTGGAGTCCGCGAAAATACCGACCGCGAAAGGTCCGTCGATAAAACCGGTTTTAGAGACCATCAATCCTGCCAGCGCACCGACAATCCAGCAGCCCAGCGCGGTACGGTTTGCGCCGCTCTCCCTGAATAAATCAGCTTCAGGATATCCGGCACGGCGGCGCAGCCGATAAAAATCGACCATAAAGATGGCGGCCCAGGCGGCCAGAAATACGCCGCAGAAAATCAAAAACGCGATGAACGGCCCGAGAAAATCTTTCGAGACAAACAGCACGTAGAGGGCAATCCCCAGCACCAGCACGGCGTCGAGGGCCACGGCGGAACGCTGCTGTAGCTTAATCCCCATGCTTAACAGGTTAAGGCTGGCGGAATAGAGGCTCAACACGGCGATGGTCACGACCCCGGCGGTAGCCGCGGCCAGATAGGGGATTGCCATCCACGAAGGCAGCAGTTTACCGATCGCTGAAATGGGGTTCTCGCTGGAGGCCAGATCGGGGATCTGCGCGGTAAGCAGTATTCCGGTGAGCATCAGCAACAGCAGCGGGAGGGCGGCGCCGCTGACCACGGCGAGAAAAATAGGCTTTTCCCCGGAGTCAGGGCGCTGATCGCGACTATAGTCGGCGCCGGCGATAGCCCAGCTGATGCCGGTGCCTGCGGCAATAATAGACACGGCAGGCAGAAAGCCGGTCAGCCAGCTGCCTGAAGGCAGCGCGAGGATGGCCTGCCAGTCCGCGGTGAAGAGTAAATAGATCACCACCAGCAGCGTCATGGCGCCAAAGATCCGGGTGATCCATTTTTGCATCATCAGCACGGCGTTTTGCCCGAGCACGCTGACCAGTACGGTCAGCCCGCCAAACAAGAAAAGCGACAGCGCGGTGGTGGTCAGACTCTCTTCAAAACCCATGGCGGCAAACAGCGCGACGAGGGTGAGCGTGCCGGTAATGATATTGACTGCTTCCCAGCCCATCAGATTCACCCAACAGAAGCTGGTGGGGGCGATATTACCGCGTTTGCCAAAAATGACGCGGGAGAGGGTTAGCGTCGTCGTACGACCAATTTTCCCGGCGATACTGGTGATGCCGACCAGCGCAAAGGAGGCGACGCCCGCCACGGCGGCAAGAATCGCCTGCCAGAATGAGAGGCCGAACGACACTATCACCGCGCCGTAAACGACGCCAAGAATGCCAATATTCGCGGCGCACCAGACGAAAAACAGCTGGACCGGTTTCTGGGTCTGGTGGACCGGGGGGACCAGACCGATCCCTAATTCTGCCATTCCGGGATCTGCCGCCTGGATATTTCCATCGTATGAAGCTTTGCTGTCCATAGTGATACCCTCTGTGAATTATGCGAAGCGGTAGCCTGCAAGCCGCTGTGCGTAAGGCGCGAAGTCGATGCTGTTGGCCTGCTTAATCCGTTGTATATGTTCTTCAGGAAAAGCCTCTATGCCATGAAGCGCGCCGCAGATGGCGGTGGCCATCGCGCCAATGGTGTCGGTGTCGCCGCCTAAATTGGCTGCCAGCATAGCGCATTTCATAGGCTGCGTTTTTGCCAGCTCAACCAGAGCAATCGCTGCGGGGACGGACTCGATAATATCCATACCGGCGCCGATGTCCTCATAAATCCGTTCAATACCCGTCAGATGGTCAGTCTCCCCGGCGATCGTTTCCAGCGCCAGGTGGATACGGTTTCCCAGCAGTGGACTAAAAGTGGACTCATAATGGCGCTGCGTCTCATTGGCGAGCGACGCCAGCTCCGTTTTGATTAACGGCCATTCGGCCCCTTCAATGGCGCGGCCGATCGCCCATGCAATGACCACCGCGCCGGCGATAGCGATGTCTGATTTATGCGTCGGCAGGCAGGATAGCCGCACTTGCTCAATGAAAAACGTTCTATCCCCGGTGGGCAGTAGACAGCCCATCGGCGCCACGCGCATTGCCGCGCCGTTGGTTACGCCGTTGGCCGCGATCTCCTCCAGCGGCTGCCCCTGTTCAAGCGCGATCAGGGAAGCCTTCGAGGTCGGGCCAAGAATATTTTTTTCAAAGGCCTGACAGCGTCTGGCCCACAGCAGAATATGCCTGGCGATGACCAGTGGATCGGTCACGCCGTTGGTTTCATTCAGGGCATCCATGAGTGCGATGCACTGATGGGTATCATCGGTGAACTCAGCGGCGCGAAATTCGCAGGCCGCAATATTCTCTTTCGGTCCGGGGAGGAAGCGCTCAATCCAGCCAAAATGGTTGATAATTCGGCGCTTAGGCCACAGTTCGGAAGGCATACCCATCGCATCACCGATGGCTTGCCCATAAAGGCAGCCGAGGATGCGGTTTTCGGTGGTATAGGTAGGGTGAATAGCAAACATCATCGGCTCCCTGGAAGAAATGAATAAAAGTTATACTAAAAGTAGATCCAGATTAAGTCCAGTTAAAGTCCTTTGTGGCCACGCTGTGATCGAAGACGCATTCTGAAAGAAAAGTGAGAAGCTAAAAAAGGGTGGGGAGACGTTATGAGGGGGCTATTGATTCCAGTATGGATCCACTATGATAAATCCACTGCCACTGAATTCCGGAAGACTACGACATTATGCCGCAATCGCTGCTTGAGTATATAAAAGGGCGTCTGAATACAGAGGCTCCCGCGCCGCTTTATATTCAACTTAAACAAGCTATTGAAGCGGCAATGACCGAGCGGTTGCTGACGCACGGCAGCATCCTGCCTTCCGAACGCAAAATGTCGCAGACGCTTGAGCTATCGCGCGTGACGGTCGTGAAGGCGCTTGATGCGCTGCTGGAGGCCGGGCTGGTTATTAAACGCCACGGAAAAGGGACCGAGGTGAATCTGCCGGTAAGCTATAACCTTGCCAGCGGCGGATTTTCTGCCCAGCTACAAAATTCAGGCACGGTGTCCAACCGATGGCTGGTGAGGGAAAAGCTGGCGGCGGATGATTTTCTGGCCCGTGAGCTGGAGATCGCGGTCGGCGATCGGGTGGCGAAAATCAAACGCGTCCGTCTGGTCGATGCCCTCCCGGTGTCTCTCGAAACCATGTTTATCCCCGAGCGTTTCTTACCCCGCCCGGATCTACTTGAAGGTTCGCTGTACGCGCACTGGGCGGAAAATGATATTTATCCCGATCTTCAGGATTACTCACTGACGGTGCATATTCCTTCGGCGGAAGAGTTGAATTTGCTCGACCTGCCGCAAGGCGTGCCATTGATGAAAATTACGCTGAAAAGCCGCAATGCTCAGGGAGAGGTGCTTGAGTACGGAACCGCATTCTGCCTGAGCAATTACTTTAATTTTGATTTCAGAGTGAAGCTGCAATAAGCGCTTTGGCATGGCCGGTGTATAAAACCCGCCATCGCTTTATGCGAGAGCGGATCGTAGCCGACTACTGCTCGTTAAGCCGCAGCGGCCAGTGAACGTAGCTCTGCCACTGGCACTCCTGTTCGACCATTTCCCGGCCCAGCGGATGATTCTCCAGCCAGCCCTGCGGCAGCGTTAACGTCAAATTTTCATCTTCGGCAGCCAGCGTAAGCATCGGCAGCAGATCGTCGCGTCGGCGGCTGGCAAACAGAATCGCCAGACGCAGCAGACGGCACATATGCTCCGCGACTCTCGGAGGCACCGCGTTTTGTTGATGAATGGATGAAAGGTCGACGGCGTTGGTTTGGTTTAACAGCAGCGTCGCCAGCAGCTTCTTTTGTGCGGGGGTAAAGCCGGGCAGGTCAAGATTGCGCACCAGCCAGGCGGCGTGCAGGGGGGCCTGCTTGTACTCCACGCTCAGACCAATTTCATGCAGCTGGCAGGCACTTTGCAGCAAATCGAAGCATAGCGGCTCAATTTCCCAGCTGTTTTCCACCTGATGAACGAAATGGGCGGCCAGTTGGGCAACGCGCTGTGCCTGTTCAGTATCAACCAGAAACCGGCGCTGAATATTGCGTAAGGTACGACTGCGAATATCCTGATCGATCGACAGGTGCAGCATGCCGTAGACCAGACCTTCACGCAGCGCGCCGCCGGCGAGCGTCATACACTGAATATTCAGCTCGCTGAAGATGGCCATAAGAATCGCCAGCCCGCTGGGAAAGACGAGCGCCCGTTCAAGCGTCAGGCCTTCGATCTCCAGCTCTTCCAGACGACCGCACTGAATGGCGCGCTGTTTGAGCTGCTGTAGCTTGGCTAAGGTGATGCGTTCATCCATCCCCTGCGCCATCATGATTTCCTGTAACGCCTGAACCGTACCGGACGCCCCGACGCACACTTTCCAGCCGTGATAGCGCAGCACATCGGCGACGGGACGCAAAACTTCACGCGCGGCGGTTTCGGCCTGGTCAAAGTTCTCTTTGGTCAGGCTGCGATCGGCAAAGTAGCGTTCCAGCCAGGTCACGCAGCCCATGGACAGGCTGAAAAGCGAGGTGGTTTGCGCACCGGTACCGGTAACCAGTTCGGTGCTGGCGCCGCCAATATCCACGACCAGACGCTGATCTGCGCCGCCTGTTGTATGCGCAACGCCCTGATAAATCAGGCGCGCTTCCTCTTCACCGCTGATAACCTGAACCGCGCAGCCGAGAATTTCCCGCGCTTTCTCCAGAAACTCACCGGCGTTAACCGCCAGGCGCAGCGTCGCTGTGGCGACCACGCGGATTTGCGTCGGGGGGATATCCTGCAAACGCTCGGCAAACAGGCGTAAACATTGCCAGCCGCGCTCCATGGCTTCCGCCGAGAGCGTATTGTCGCCGCTGAGTCCAGCGGCCAGACGGACTTTGCGTTTGATACGACTCAGGGTCTGGATGCTTCCGGCAACCTCGCGTACAACCAACATATGAAAACTATTGGAGCCAAGATCGATAGCGGCATAGAGCGAGGTGGAGCTCATACACTTCATCCTTCAAGTTGCCTCTGTGTTGGCTGCGTTCTCTTACCCGAATCACTTACCAGCGTCAGCTTGCCGCGATTCGCTTTCCTGCGGCCTTGATGCAACTTGAATGATTTTGTGTATGGCATAGTGCTTTAACCTGAACGACGACGATTACGTGGCGGACCGTTACGACGCGGGCCGTTGCCTGGGCGCGGGCGCGTAAGACGTAGAGGTCTGGGCAGTTCAGTCATCAGCGCGTCCGAATTGTATTTGCTGACCGGAATTGAATGACCGATATAGGTTTCAATTGCCGGCAGATTCAGCGCGTACTCTTCACAGGCCAGGCTGATGGAGTGACCGCTGGCGCCAGCGCGGCCGGTACGGCCAATACGGTGAACGTAGTCTTCGCAATCGTCCGGCAGGTCGTAGTTAAAGACGTGCGTAACGGCCGGAATATGCAGACCGCGGGCGGCAACGTCGGTTGCGACCAGAATGTCGATATCGCCGCGGGTAAATTCATCGAGAATGCGCAGGCGTTTTTTCTGCGCAACGTCGCCGGTTAACAGACCAACGCGATGGCCGTCCGCCGCCAGGTGACCCCAGATATCTTCACATCGATGTTTGGTGTTGGCGAAAATAATCGCGCGATCCGGCCACTCTTCTTCCAGCAGCGTCTGCAGCAGGCGCATTTTTTCTTCGTTGGAAGGATAGAACAGCTCTTCTTTAATACGGTGGCCCGTTTTCTGCTCAGGCTCAACTTCGACGTACTCGGCGTTGTTCATTTGTTCGAACGCCAGTTCACGGACGCGATAAGAAAGGGTGGCAGAGAACAGCATGTTCAGGCGCTGATTCGCTGGCGGCATACGGCGGAACAGCCAACGGATATCTTTAATAAAGCCGAGATCGTACATGCGATCGGCTTCGTCAAGCACGACAACCTGAATGGCGCCGAGGTTAATATGGTTCTGTTTGGCGTAGTCGATAAGGCGACCGGTGGTACCGATCAGAATATCCACGCCGCTTTCCAGCACTTTCAGCTGCTTATCGTAGCCGTCGCCGCCGTAAGCCAGGCCGAGTTTCAGACCGGTAGCCTGCGCCAGCGGTTCGGCGTCAGCGTGGATCTGAACCGCCAGTTCACGCGTCGGCGCCATGATCAGCGCGCGCGGCTGGTTGACCTGGCGGTCAGCGATCGCCGGGTGAGTGAGAAGATAATGAAACGTTGACGTCAGAAACGCCATCGTTTTACCGGTACCGGTTTGCGCCTGCCCGGCGACATCGCGACCTTCCAGCGTAAGCGGGAGGGCGAGTGCCTGAATGGGTGTACAATTATGAAACCCTTTCTTTTCAAGGGCTTCAATCACTGCCGGGTGCAGGGCGAAGTCGGAAAACTTCTGTTCTGTTAAATGTGTTTTGCTCATAGTGTGGTAGAATATCAGCTAACTATTGCATTAAGAAAGCGTATCCGGTGAAATAACGTCAACCTTTCGTTGGCTATGTATGAAATTATTCAAGGTGCGTCTGCGGCAACTGAACGAATCTTCGAAAGCTTAGACTACTAAGCGAGGCGAGGGTGACAAATCTGCGATAAGCCGGTTTGAACGCTGGTTGCTTTATCTTTTGCGGGGCAAAGTTCATGATGGGCATTGTGATGCAGAGAGATAAAAGAGGCATTCTGAAGAACAGCGTGCATAACGTAGCATCGACACGTCGTTGATGGCCGCGACACCAACACACCAGGCTTATTCCTGTGGAGTTAAATATGAGCGATAAAATTATTCACCTGACTGACGACAGTTTTGACACGGACGTACTCAAGGCTGACGGGCTAACCCTCGTCGATTTCTGGGCAGAGTGGTGTGGTCCGTGCAAAATGATCGCCCCGATTCTGGATGAGATCGCTGAAGAGTATCAGGGCAAACTGACCATTGCGAAACTGAACATCGATCAGAACCCGGGTACTGCGCCGAAATACGGCATTCGCGGCATCCCGACCCTGCTGCTGTTCAAAAATGGCGAAGTGGCAGCGACCAAAGTTGGCGCGCTGTCCAAAGGACAGCTGAAAGAGTTCCTCGACGCCAACCTGGCGTAAGCGGCTTGTTCTCCCGGCGTCCAGCGTCCAATTTTTTGCGGATCTCTGGACGCCCGGCGAGAGTCGTGCTAAGTTAATCTCAGACTTCGTTTTAAACATACCTTTGTTTGAATCTTGTTTTACCCAAAGCGTCCCGCAAAAATGCGCGTGAGGCTTATAATCCGGGCTTATCACTCATTCCGTTTAGTCGTTTCAGTTCTGCGTTCTTTCCTGTGACCAGGCAACGTACAGACACGAGATGAAGGCCGTTAACAGGCATGGATGTTCCTGCCATACCATTCACAACATTAAGTTCGAGAATTACCCCGAGTTTAAGAACCCACACCATTATGAATCTTACCGAATTAAAGAATACGCCGGTTTCTGAGCTGATTACTCTCGGCGAAAATATGGGGCTGGAAAACCTGGCCCGTATGCGTAAGCAGGATATTATTTTTGCCATCCTCAAGCAGCATTCGAAGAGTGGCGAGGATATCTTTGGCGATGGCGTACTGGAGATACTGCAGGATGGATTTGGTTTCCTCCGTTCAGCAGACAGCTCCTACCTCGCCGGTCCCGACGACATCTACGTATCCCCCAGCCAAATCCGCCGCTTCAACCTCCGCACTGGTGACACCATTTCCGGTAAGATTCGTCCTCCTAAAGAGGGTGAGCGTTACTTTGCGTTGTTGAAAGTTAACGAAGTTAACTACGATAAGCCGGAAAACGCGCGTAACAAGATTCTGTTCGAGAACTTAACCCCTCTGCACGCAAATTCACGTCTGCGTATGGAGCGTGGTAACGGCTCAACGGAAGACTTAACCGCTCGCGTCCTGGATCTGGCATCGCCGATCGGCCGCGGCCAGCGTGGTCTGATTGTTGCGCCGCCGAAGGCCGGTAAAACCATGCTGCTGCAGAACATCGCGCAGAGCATTGCGTACAACCATCCTGATTGCGTTCTGATGGTACTGCTGATCGACGAACGTCCGGAAGAAGTGACCGAGATGCAGCGTCTGGTTAAAGGTGAAGTTGTCGCTTCTACCTTTGACGAGCCGGCATCTCGCCACGTTCAGGTTGCCGAGATGGTTATCGAGAAAGCGAAGCGTCTGGTTGAGCATAAGAAAGACGTTATCATCCTGCTCGACTCCATTACCCGTCTGGCGCGTGCCTACAACACCGTCGTCCCGGCTTCCGGTAAAGTGTTGACCGGTGGTGTGGACGCCAACGCCCTGCATCGTCCGAAGCGTTTCTTCGGTGCCGCGCGTAACGTGGAAGAGGGCGGCAGCCTGACGATTATCGCTACGGCGCTGATCGATACTGGTTCTAAAATGGACGAAGTTATCTACGAAGAGTTTAAAGGCACCGGTAACATGGAGCTTCACCTCTCTCGTAAGATCGCAGAAAAACGCGTCTTCCCGGCTATCGACTACAACCGTTCCGGTACCCGTAAAGAAGAGCTGCTCACCACTCAGGAAGAGCTGCAGAAGATGTGGATCCTGCGTAAAATCATTCACCCGATGGGTGAGATCGACGCGATGGAATTCCTCATCAATAAACTGGCGATGACTAAAACTAACGATGACTTCTTCGACATGATGAAGCGCTCGTAAGCTAAAAACGCCAGAGAACGCCACGCTATTGCGTGGCGTTTTGTTTTCCGGGTTTGTATGATCCAGGAAGGGAAAACAAAATGGGTCTTAACGTATGATATGCGCAGGATGATGGCAGGCAGAGACGGCTTTAACAGTCTAAAATTTCTACAATAAATTTGTAATGTTCTGCTTTGCCCCTTCTGGAGTTGAGGCATCATCGTTATACTTCCCGGATTAACTATGCTGAGAGCACATGCGTTGTGAATTTACTCACTGCTATTACTGAATTAATCAGTATTTTCTTATTCACCACCCTGTTTATATTTATCGCTCGCAAGGCGGCAAAAAGAGTTGGGCTGGTGGATAAACCTAACTATCGCAAACGGCATCAGGGTTTGATTCCGTTAGTCGGTGGTATTTCAGTTTTCGCAGGTATTTGTTTTACGTTTGCTATCGCCGATTATTACATTCCCCACGCTCGGTTATACCTGGGATGTGCCGGGGTGCTCGTGCTGGTCGGTGCGCTGGACGACCGCTTTGATATCAGCGTAAAAATTCGCGCGGTTATTCAAGCCGCTATCGCCGTCATTATGATGATGGTGGGTAATCTTCATCTTAGTAGCCTCGGTTTTATATTCGGCTCATGGGAGCTGGTGCTCGGCCCTTTTGGCTTCTTCCTCACGCTGTTCGCCGTCTGGGCGGCGATCAATGCCTTCAATATGGTTGATGGTATCGATGGGCTGCTTGGCGGTCTGTCGTCAGTCTCTTTCGCGGCAACGGGCATTATCCTGTGGTTTGATGGCCAGTACAGCCTGGCGATGTGGTGTTTTGCGATGATCGCCGCCATTTTGCCCTATATTTTACTTAACCTCGGTGCGCTTGGTCGTCGCTATAAGGTCTTTATGGGTGATGCCGGCAGCACCATGATTGGCTTCACTATCATCTGGATCCTGCTGGAGACCACGCAGGGAAAAACGCATCCTATCAGCCCGGTCACGGCGCTGTGGATTATCGCTATTCCGTTGATGGATATGGTGGCGATTATGTACCGTCGCCTGCGCAAAGGGATGAGCCCATTCTCCCCGGACCGTCAGCATATTCATCATTTAATCATGCGCGCCGGGTTTACTTCCCGTCAGGCGTTTGTGCTGATCACCCTGGCCGCCGCGCTGCTGGCCCTGGTTGGCGTGGTGGCGGAATACACCCGCATTGTTCCTGAATGGGTGATGTTAATACTCTTTTTGTTAGCCTTCTTTCTTTATGGCTACTGCATTAAACGCGCCTGGAAAGTGGCGCGCATGGTTAAGCGCATTAGACGCAGAATACGGCGACACAGCGGCAATAATCCAAATTAACCAAGTCAATCTGGGGACGTGATGACTCAACCATTACCGGGAGCACAAACAGTGAACGTTGAGAACGAGCTGGATATTCGCGGGCTGTTTCGCGCCTTATGGGCCGGAAAAAGCTGGATAGCAGGTATCGCAGTGCTCTTTGCACTGATTGTTCTGGTTTATACCTTTTTTGCTCGTCAGGAGTGGAGCGCGACGGCGATTACCGACCGACCGACGGTGAACATGCTGGGGGGATACTATTCACAACAGCAGTTCTTACGCAATCTCGATATCAAGGCCAATCTCGTCTCTGTCGATCAGCCTTCGGTCATGGACGAAGCATATAAAGAGTTCATCATGCAGCAGGCGTCGTGGGATACCCGCCGCGACTTCTGGTTGCAAACGGACTACTACAAGCAGCGCCAGTCGGGTAACGCTCGCGCCGATGCCGCGCTGTTGGATGACCTGATTAACGATATCCAGTTCATGCCCGGCGATGCGCTAAAAAGCATCAACGATAGCGTGAAGCTGACGGCAGAAACCGCGCCTGATGCCAACAATCTGCTGCGCCAGTATGTGGCTTTCGCCAGCCAGCGTGCGGCAGGGCATCTGAATGATGAGCTCAAAGGCGCCTGGGCCGCGCGTACCGTACAGATGAAAGCGCAGGTGAAGCGCCAGGAAGAGGTGGCGCGAGAGATTTTCAATCGCCGCATGCACAGCGTGGAACAGGCGCTGAAAGTCGCGCAGCAGCACAACATCTCCCGCAGCGAAACCGATATTCCACCAGACCAGCTGCCGGATTCCGAGCTGTTTTTACTGGGGCGTCCAATGCTGCAGGCCCGGCTGGAAAATCTGCAGGCGGTGGGGCCGCAGTACGATCTTGATTATGACCAAAGCCGCGCCATGTTAACGACGTTGAACGTGGGGCCGACCCTGGACCCGCGTTTTCAGACTTACAGGTATTTGCGAACGCCTGAAGAACCGGTAAAACGCGATAGCCCGCGCCGCGTGTTTCTGATGGTGATGTGGGGGATTGTGGGCGCGCTCATCGGCGCAGGCGTTGCGTTATCGCGTCGCCGTGTCAAGTGAATGCGGCCTGTGGTGAAGGACATTCAGCCTTTATCACCTAATCGAAGAGAATCGATGTGAAAGTACTAACGGTATTTGGCACGAGACCAGAAGCTATCAAGATGGCGCCTCTGGTTCATGCGCTGGCAAAGGATCCTCATTTTGAGGCGAAAGTTTGCGTGACCGCGCAGCATCGGGAGATGCTCGATCAGGTGTTGAAACTTTTTTCTATTGTTCCGGAATACGACCTTAACATTATGCAGCCGGGTCAGGGATTGACGGAGATTACCTGTCGCATCCTTGAAGGTTTAAAGCCGGTGCTGGAGTCGTTTAAACCAGACGTGGTGCTGGTGCATGGCGATACCACCACGACGATGGCGGCAAGTCTGGCCGCTTTCTATCAGCGGATCCCGGTAGGACACGTGGAAGCCGGGCTGCGCACGGGCGATCTGAGCTCGCCGTGGCCGGAGGAGGGGAACCGTACGTTGACCGGGCATCTGGCGACGTACCACTTTGCGCCGACGGAAACCTCAAGGCAGAACCTGCTGCGGGAAAACATCGCCGACAATCGGATCACGGTAACCGGTAATACGGTTATTGACGCGCTATTCTGGGTGCGCGACCGGGTGTTGAGCGATGAAGCCCTGCACAACGAGCTGACTCAGCGTTATCCCTTCCTCGCCAACGGCAAGAAGATGATTCTGGTCACCGGACACCGTCGGGAAAGCTTTGGCCGCGGTTTCGAGCAAATCTGCCATGCGCTGGCGGAGATCGCCGCGAACAATCCGGACGTACAGATCGTCTATCCGGTGCATTTGAATCCGAACGTCAGCGAACCGGTGAAGCGCATTCTCGGCCACGTTGAGAACGTCATACTTATTGAGCCGCAGGATTATTTGCCGTTTGTCTGGCTGATGAACCGCGCGTGGTTGATCCTGACCGATTCCGGCGGTATCCAGGAAGAGGCGCCCTCGCTCGGGAAACCGGTGCTGGTGATGCGTGAAATGACCGAGCGCCCGGAGGCGGTCAGCGCGGGCACCGTGTGCCTGGTGGGTACCGATAGCCAGCGCATCGTCAATGAGGTCACGCGCCTGCTGCAAGATGAGTCCGCGTATCAGGCCATGAGCCGGGCGCATAACCCGTATGGCGATGGACATGCGTGTCATCGTATTTTGTCTGCACTTAAAAATAATCAGGTAACGCTATGAATTTTTCTACCATTTCAGTGATTGGCCTTGGATATATTGGCCTGCCAACCGCTGCCGCGTTCGCCTCCCGGCAAAAGCGGGTGGTCGGCGTTGATATCAATCAACACGCCGTGGAGACCATTAACCGTGGTGAAATTCATATCGTGGAGCCGGATCTGGCGAGCGTCGTCAAAACAGCGGTCGAGCAGGGCTACCTGAGCGCCACTACCGCGCCGGTAGAAGCCGACGCTTACCTGATTGCGGTGCCGACGCCGTTTAAAGACCTGCATGAACCGGATATGGTTTTCGTCGAGTCGGCGGCGAAATCTATCGCACCGACGCTGAAGAAAGGGTCGTTGGTTATCCTTGAGTCCACCTCGCCGGTGGGGTCAACCGAGCAGATGGCGGGCTGGCTGGCGGAAATGCGCCCCGATCTGAGCTTCCCGCAGCAGGTTGGCGAAGCGGCGGACGTCAATATCGCCTACTGTCCGGAGCGCGTGTTGCCGGGGCAGGTGATGGTTGAGCTGATTAAAAACGATCGCGTGATTGGCGGCATGTCGCCGGTTTGCTCAGCCCGCGCCAGCGAGCTGTATAAAATTTTCCTCGAAGGCGAATGCGTGGTGACCAACTCGCGCACCGCCGAAATGTGCAAGCTGACTGAAAACAGCTTCCGCGACGTTAATATCGCTTTTGCCAATGAACTTTCGCTAATTTGCGCCGATCAGGGGATCAACGTCTGGGAACTGATTCGTCTGGCGAATCGTCATCCGCGCGTCAATATCCTCCAGCCGGGGCCGGGCGTTGGCGGCCACTGCATCGCGGTCGACCCGTGGTTTATCGTGGCGCAAAACCCGCAGCAGGCGCGGCTTATCCGGACCGCGCGTGAAGTCAACGACCACAAACCAGAATGGGTGATTGATCAGGTCAAAGCGCGGGTCGCCGACTGCCTCGCCGCCAGCAACAAACGCGCCAGCGAGCTAAAAATCGCCTGTTTTGGCCTCGCGTTTAAGCCGAATATTGATGACCTGCGCGAAAGCCCGGCCATGGCCATTGCCGCGCAGATCGCCCGCTGGCACGGCGGCGAAACCCTGGTCGTTGAGCCAAATATTCATCAGCTGCCGAAAAAGCTCGACGGACTGTGCGCTCTGGCGTCGCTGGACGAGGCGCTGGCGAGCGCCGATGTGCTGGTGATGCTGGTCGATCATAAAGAATTTAAAGCGGTTGGCGGGGATAGCGTTAGCCAGCAGTTTATCGTCGATACCAAAGGGGTGTGGCGGTGAGAGGGCGTCTGGTAAAAGATGAAAGTGTTCGCAGCTTCGCGCGCTTTCATCGTGACCAAAACTTAACAGATCTATTTTATGCCCGCCCGCGCCAGTATTGAGCCCCTTGAGTGGGAAAACCGCTTCTTCGGCGTCAGTAGCGCCATTCTCCGCTTTGGCGACGATGCGCCGCCGCTGACGGTGCAAGCGCTGGCGGGATGGTCGCGGGTGCAGGCGAAAGTCGCGGCGGATGATGCCGCGCGCCTGGATGCGCTGCAGGCATTAGGCTTCCGGCTGGTGGAGGGCGAGGTCGATCTTGCGCTTTCGCCCGCGGCTTCTGATGATATCGGCGCCGAGCCGGCGACCGAGGTGGATATCCCCCGGCTGCGCGAACTGGCGGCGCTGGCCTTTGCGCAGAGCCGTTTTCGCGCCCCCTGGTACGCCGACGATGCCAGCGGTCGTTTCTATGCCCAGTGGATTGAAAATGCGGTGCGCGGAACCTTCGATCACCAGTGTCTGGTGCTTCGCGCCCCTGACGGCGATATCCGCGCGTTTGTCTCCCTGCGCCAGCTCAGCGAGCGCGAGGCGAGGATTGGCCTGCTGGCCGGACGCGGCGCCGGAGCGGAATTAATGCAGGCGGCGCAGCGCTGGGCCGCGCTGCGCGAGCTGACGACGCTGCGGGTGGCGACCCAGATGGGCAACACCGCCGCGCTTAAACGTTACATTCTTAGCGGTGCCAATGTCGAAAGCACCGCGTACTGGTTATACAGGTGACATGATGATTCCATTTAACGCGCCGCCGGTGGTGGGTACCGAGCTTGATTATATGCAGTCCGCGATGGGGAGCGGCAAGCTGTGCGGCGATGGCGGTTTTACCCGCCGCTGCCAGCAGTGGATGGAGCAGCGTTTCGGCACCGCGAAAGCGCTGCTGACGCCATCCTGCACCGCTTCGCTGGAAATGGCCGCGCTGCTGCTGGATATTCAGCCGGGCGATGAAGTGATTATGCCGAGCTATACCTTCGTCTCCACCGCCAACGCCTTTGTGCTGCGCGGCGCGAAAATCGTCTTCGTTGATATTCGTCGCGATACCATGAATATCGATGAAACGCTGATTGAAGCGGCCATCACCGAGAAAACCCGCGCGATTGTACCGGTCCACTACGCCGGCGTGGCCTGCGAGATGGACACCATTATGGCTATCGCCAGCAAGCATAATCTGTTTGTGGTGGAGGATGCTGCTCAGGGCGTGATGTCGACCTATAAAGGCCGGGCGCTCGGCACTATCGGCCATATTGGCTGCTTCAGCTTCCATGAAACCAAAAACTACACCGCGGGCGGTGAAGGCGGCGCAACGCTGATTAACGATCGCACGCTGATAGAGCGCGCGGAGATCATTCGTGAAAAAGGCACCAACCGCAGCCAATTTTTCCGTGGCCTGGTGGATAAATATACCTGGCGCGATATCGGCTCCAGCTACCTGATGTCCGATTTACAGGCGGCCTATCTGTGGGCGCAGCTGGAAGCGGCGGAGCGGATTAACCAGCAGCGTCTGGCGCTGTGGCAGAACTACTACGACGCCCTGCTGCCGCTGGCGCGCGCCGGGCGTATCGATCTGCCCATCGTGCCTGCCGACTGCGGGCAAAATGCGCATATGTTCTATATCAAGCTGCGCGATATTGACGATCGCAGCAAGCTGATCGCCTGGCTGAAAGAGGCGGAAATTCTGGCGGTATTCCACTATATCCCGCTGCACAGCTGCCCGGCCGGGGAGAACTTCGGCGAGTTCCACGGGACGGATCGCTACACGACCCAGGAGAGCGAACGCCTGCTGCGCCTGCCGTTATTCTACAATTTGTCGAACGTTAACCAGCGCACGGTGATTAACTCGCTGCTGAGCTATTTCTCCTGATATGTCGCTGGCAAAAGCGTCTCTGTGGACCGCGGCGTCCACGCTGGTCAAAATCGGCGCCGGTCTGCTGGTGGTAAAACTGCTGGCCGTGTCGTTCGGCCCGGCTGGCGTGGGGCAGGCGGGTAACTTCCGCCAGCTGGTGACCGTGCTTGGCGTGCTGGCGGGGGCCGGGATATTCAACGGCGTCACGAAGCTGGTGGCGCAGCATCATGACGATCGCCGGCAGTTGAACAACGTCGTTGGCACCGCTTCAGCGATGGTACTCGGTTTCTCCACCCTGCTGGCGCTGATCTTCCTGCTGGCGGCCGCGCCAATAAGCCAGGGGCTATTCGGTCATCAACATTACCAGAATCTGGTACGGCTGGTGGCGCTGGTGCAGATGGGGATTGCCTGGGCGAATTTCCTGTTAGCGCTGATGAAAGGCTTTCGCGATGCGGCGGGTAATGCGCTGTCGCTTATCGCCGGAAGCCTGATTGGCGTGGCGGCGTACTATGCCTGCTACCGTTTTGGCGGCTATCAGGGCGCATTGCTGGGGCTGGCGCTGGTGCCGGCGCTGGTGGTGGTGCCGGCTGCTATCGTACTGTGGCGTCGCGGCAATATTCCGCTAAGCGCGCTGCGCCCGCGCTGGGACAACGGCCTGGCGGGGCAGCTGTCGAAATTTACCCTGATGGCGCTGATTACCTCGGTGACGCTGCCGGTCGCCTACGTGATGATGCGTAACCTGCTGGCGGCCCACTATGGCTGGGACGCGGTGGGGATCTGGCAAGGGGTGAGCAGCATCTCCGACGCCTATTTGCAGTTTATTACCGCGTCATTTAGCGTTTATCTTTTACCAACGCTGTCCCGTCTGACGGCGAAAGCGGATATCACCCGCGAGATTGGCAAATCGTTAAAATTTGTCCTCCCGGCGGTGGCGGCAGCGAGCTTAACGGTGTGGCTGCTGCGTGATTTCGCTATCTGGCTACTTTTTTCCGACCGCTTTACGGCGATGCGCGATCTGTTTGCCTGGCAGCTGGTGGGCGATGTGTTAAAGGTCGGGGCTTATGTTTATGGCTATCTGGTGATCGCCAAAGCCTCGCTGCGTTTTTATATTCTGACGGAAATCAGCCAGTTCACGCTGTTGACCGCATTCTCGCACTGGCTTATCCCGGCGCACGGCGCAATCGGCGCGGCGCAGGCGTATATGGCTACCTATATTGTTTATTTCGCCCTCTGCAGCGGCGTGTTTTTACTTTGGCGTAAACGGGCATGACAGCACTGATACATGTACTGGGATCGGATATCCCGCACCACAACCAGACCGTGCTGCGGTTCTTTAATGATGAGCTGGCCGTGGATGACGAACAGGCTCGCCTGTTTATGGTTGTCGGTGATGCGACAGAAATTTGCGCCGCTTATCCCGCACTCTCCATTCGCTGCTATCCGGGGAAAAAGTCGCTGGCAAAGGCGGTTATCGCGCTGGCAAAGGCGAACCGGCAGCAGCGCTTTTTCTTTCACGGCCAGTTTAATACCGGCCTGTGGCTGGCGTTGCTCAGCGGCGGGATCCGCCCGGCGCAGTTTAACTGGCATATCTGGGGAGCGGATCTGTACGAGAACTCCTCCAGCCTGAAGTTTCGCCTGTTTTATCCCCTGCGGCGCCTGGCGCAGGGCCGGGTAGGTCGTGTGTTTGCGACCCGGGGCGATCTGAGTTGGTTCGCCGCTCGCCATTCTGGCGTAGCGGGAGAGCTGCTTTACTTTCCGACCCGCATGGATCCGGCGCTGAATTCGCTCGCCGATAGCGCGCCGCGCGGCGACACGCTGACTATCCTGGTGGGTAATTCCGGCGACCGTAGCAACGAGCATATCGCGGCGCTGCGTGCGATTCGCCAGCAGTTTGGCGATACGGTTAACGTTGTCGTGCCGATGGGTTATCCGGCAAATAATGGCGACTACATCAACGAAGTCCGCGCGGCCGGCGCGGCGCTGTTCAGCCCGCAGCATTTCCAGGTATTGAGCGACAAGCTGGCGTTTGATGACTACCTTGCCCTGCTCCGCCGCTGCGATCTTGGCTACTTCCTGTTTGCCCGCCAGCAGGGTATCGGCACGCTGTGCCTGCTGATTCAGGCGGGGATCCCCTGCGTGCTGAACCGGGAGAACCCCTTCTGGCAGGATATGTCGGAGCAGCATATTCCGGTACTCTTTACCAGCGATGCGCTGGACGTGAGCGTTGTGCGTGAAGCGCAGCGCCAGCTGGCCGGCGTGGATAAAAATCAAATCGCCTTCTTCCGGCCGAATTACCTGACGGGCTGGCGACGAGCGTTGCGAATTGCTGCGGGGGTGGACGCATGACATTAATGCAATTTAGCGGGCTGCTGCTGGTCTGGCTGCTGTCGACGCTATTTATCGCCACCGCCACGTACTTTGAATTTCGTCGCGTACGCTTCAACTTCAACGTCTTTTTCTCGCTGCTGTATCTGCTGACGTTTTTCTTTGGCTTCCCGCTGACCAGTATTCTGGTGTTCCGCTTTGACGTCGCGGTCGCCCCGCCGGAAATTCTGCTGCAAACCCTGCTGGTTTCCGTCTGCTTTTATGCGGTTTATTACGTGACTTATAAAACGCGGCTACGGTCGGCGACGCACGGTCATCCGCATCGTCCGCTGTTTACGATGAATCGCGTAGAGACCCACCTCACCTGGGGCATTTTGCTGGGGCTGGCGCTGCTTTGCGTCGGCATCTTCTTTGCGCATAACGGCTTCCTGTTATTCAAGCTCAACTCCTATAGCCAGATCTTCTCCAGCGAAGTCTCCGGCGTGGCGCTAAAGCGCTTCTTCTACTTTTTCATCCCGGCAATGCTGGTGGTCTATTTTCTGCGTCAGGATTATAAAGCGTGGATATTCTTCCTTGTCAGCACCGTCGCCTTTGGCCTGCTGACCTACGCCATCGTTGGCGGCACCCGGGCGAATATCATTATCGCGTTTGCCATCTTCCTGTTTATCGGCATCATTCGCGGCTGGATTAGCCTGTGGATGCTGGCGGCGGCGGGCGTGCTGGGCATCGTCGGTATGTTCTGGCTGGCCCTGAAGCGCTATGGCATGAACGTCAGCGGCGATGAGGCGTTTTATACTTTCCTCTATCTGACCCGCGACACCTTCTCGCCGTGGGAGAATCTGGCCCTGCTGCTGCAAAATTACGACAAGATTGAGTTCCAGGGGCTGGCGCCAATCATCCGGGATTTTTACGTCTTTATCCCCAGCTGGTTGTGGCACGGTCGTCCGACAATGGTGCTCAATACCGCGAACTATTTCACCTGGGAAGTATTGAATAATCATTCTGGTCTGGCGATTTCGCCGACCCTGATTGGCTCGCTGGTGGTGATGGGCGGCGTCTGGTTCGTCCCGCTGGGCGCGGTGGCGGTTGGGCTGATTATTAAATGGTTTGACTGGCTGTACGAGCTTGGCAACCGGGAAACGAACCGCTATAAAGCGGCGATTCTGCACAGTTTCTGTTTTGGCGCTATCTTCAACATGATCGTGCTGGCGCGTGAAGGGCTGGATTCATTTGGCTCTCGCGTGGTTTTTTTCCTCGTTATCTTTGGGATCTGCCTGCTGGCGGCAAAACTGCTGTACTGGTTCCTGGATAGCGTGGGGCTGATTCACCGGCGGGCCAAACCGCTGACGCAACCTCAAGTCTGATAAGGGTGTACATGACTGAGACCACATCCGCGCCGTTGTACCTGCTGAGAGGGCTACAACTCATTGGTTGGCGCGATATGCAACACGCTCTGGATTATCTGTACGCCGATGGTGAGATCCGCACGGGAACGCTGGTGGCGATTAATGCAGAGAAGATGCTGGCGGTAGAAGACAGCCCCGAGGTCCGGGCGCTGATTGAAGCGGCAGAATTCAAATACGCTGATGGCATCAGCGTAGTACGTTCATTACGTAAAAAATACCCTCAGGCTCAGGTCTCGCGCGTCGCCGGAGCCGATTTATGGGAAGCCCTGATGGCGCGCGCAGGCGCTCAGGGAACGCCGGTATTTCTGATCGGCGGCAAGCCCGAGGTGCTGGCGCAGACGGAGCAGCAGCTTCGCCAGCGCTGGAACGTGAATATCGTTGGAAGCCAGGATGGCTATTTTGCCGCTGACCAGCGTCAGGCGCTATTTGAGCGTATCCGCGATAGCGGGGCGAAGATCGTCACGGTGGCGATGGGCTCGCCGCGTCAGGAGATCCTGATGCGCGACTGTCGGGACGTTTATCCGCAGGCGCTGTATATGGGCGTGGGCGGCACCTACGATGTTTTTACCGGCCACGTTCAGCGGGCGCCGAAGTTCTGGCAGGACCTGGGTCTGGAGTGGTTCTATCGCCTGGTTTCGCAGCCGAGCCGCATAAAAAGGCAGGCGCGCCTGCTGCGCTATTTACGCTGGCATTACACCAATAAGCTGTGACATTCCACTGCAAGCGGGCGGGTTTACCTGGGTATTCTGTGTAATGTCTTCACTCGCCTGATACTTTATTTGCCATTTCCCTCAAATTCATTAACCATTCGCATGCTTAAAACGCGACGGTCAGTTTACCGTCGCGCAGGCAGGGCTATTCATTCAATAAAAATAACCGGCATAGACACATCCCTGTTGGGATGCGCTTAAACCCGGAGCAGGGCAAACACAAGAGGCTATATGACTGAGAAAAAAGCGGAACTTCAGCGGGGACTGGAGGCGCGGCACATTGAGCTAATCGCTCTTGGTGGGACAATTGGCGTCGGGTTATTTATGGGCGCGGCCAGTACGCTGAAGTGGGCCGGACCTTCAGTTCTGCTGGCGTATATTATCGCCGGGCTCTTTGTCTTCTTCATCATGCGTTCGATGGGCGAAATGCTGTTCCTCGAACCGGTAACCGGATCGTTCGCCGTTTACGCACACCGCTATATGAGCCCATTTTTCGGCTATCTCACCGCCTGGTCCTACTGGTTTATGTGGATGGCGGTCGGGATATCGGAGATTACGGCTATCGGGGTTTATGTGCAGTTCTGGTTCCCGGATATGGCGCAGTGGATACCGGCGCTGATTGCCGTCGGGCTGGTGGCGCTGGCGAACCTCGCGGCGGTACGGCTGTACGGCGAAATTGAATTCTGGTTTGCCATGATTAAGGTCACCACCATTATTGTGATGATCGTGGTGGGGCTGGGCGTTATTTTCTTTGGCTTTGGCAACGGCGGGCACGCCATTGGCTTTGGCAATCTGACCGAGCACGGTGGCTTCTTCGCCGGCGGCTGGAAGGGCTTCCTGACGGCGCTGTGCATCGTGGTCGCGTCTTATCAGGGCGTCGAGCTTATCGGGATTACCGCCGGTGAAGCGAAGAACCCGCAGGTTACGCTGCGTAGCGCGGTTGGCAAGGTACTGTGGCGAATCCTGATTTTCTATGTAGGGGCGATTTTTGTGATCGTCACTATTTTCCCGTGGGATCAAATTGGCTCCAACGGCAGTCCGTTCGTACTGACCTTTGCCAAAATCGGCATCACCGCGGCGGCGGGCATTATTAACTTTGTGGTGCTCACGGCGGCGCTTTCCGGCTGTAACAGCGGTATGTACAGCTGCGGCCGCATGCTCTACGCGCTGGCAAAAAACCGTCAGCTGCCCGCGGCCATCGCCAAAGTCTCGCGCAACGGCGTGCCGTCAGCGGGCGTGGCGCTGTCGATCCTGATTCTGCTGGTCGGCTCGTGCCTGAACTACATTATCCCTAATCCACAGCGAGTTTTCGTCTACGTTTACAGCGCCAGCGTGCTGCCGGGGATGGTGCCGTGGTTTGTGATTCTGATTAGCCAGCTGCGTTTTCGTCTCGTGCATAAAGAAGCGATGGCCAGCCATCCGTTTCGCTCGCTGCTGTTCCCGTGGGCGAACTATTTGACCATGGCGTTCCTGATTTGCGTGCTGATAGGGATGGGATTTAACGACGATACGCGTATGTCGCTCTTTGTCGGAATGATTTTCCTCGCCGCCGTGACGCTTATTTATAAGGTATTTGGCCTTGGCCGACGCGGAAATGTTGATAATGTGGCGCAATAAGCAACAAAACGCACAAAGCATGAGCAAACAATAATTTTCTTTAAAAAGGCACTAGACAGCGGGGTAGGAAGTCCGTATTATCCGACCCCGCAACGGCGCTAAGCGCCCGTAGCTCAGCTGGATAGAGCGCTGCCCTCCGGAGGCAGAGGTCTCAGGTTCGAATCCTGTCGGGCGCACCATTTACCCGGTGCTGGAGCTGCGGTGGTTTCAATACCGCGTAAAAGATTTGCAGTGGTGGCTATAGCTCAGTTGGTAGAGCCCTGGATTGTGATTCCAGTTGTCGTGGGTTCGAATCCCATTAGCCACCCCATTATTTAGAAAGTTGTGATATTGCGAAGGTGGCGGAATTGGTAGACGCGCTAGCTTCAGGTGTTAGTGTTCTTACGGACGTGGGGGTTCAAGTCCCCCCCCTCGCACCACGACTTTATAAAGAATTGAACTAAAAATTCAAAAAAGCAGTACATCGGCGAGTAGCGCAGCTTGGTAGCGCAACTGGTTTGGGACCAGTGGGTCGGAGGTTCGAATCCTCTCTCGCCGACCAATTTTGAACCCCGCTTCGGCGGGGTTTTTTGTTTTCCGCTTTTGCAAAAACGTTCCTATCTCCCTGATATCGCAAAAAATATCTCGCTAATCATCATGCGATTTATTGTCCAGAATAGTCCCAATTCCTTGTGCGGATAGATGCATTTTCTACCGATCCTGTGCGATAATAAACGGGTAGATGCTCATTCCATCTCTTATGTTCGCCTTAGTGCCTCATAAACTCAGGAATGATGCAGAGCCGTTTTACGGTGCTTATCGTCCACTGACAGATGTCGCATTTTATATGCTAAATCATTCATGATGTGTCGAGACGGCCAGCACGGGAATCCCCCGGAGCTTACAAAGGTAAGTGACTGGGGTGAGCGTGTGCAGCCAACGAAGAGACAGCGTGAAGGATGAAGCATATAGCCTCATCAAACACCATGGACACTACGTTGAGTGAAGCACCCAATTTGTTGTCAAACAGACCTGTTTTAACGCCTGCCCTGGTTTCAGAGCAGGCGTTTTTTTCTTTTCAGGGATAGAGAAACGCTCAGGCGGGAAGAGAAGAGATTCTCGCCCCCGATGGAGGCGAGAAGGGCATTACTGCTGCGGGTTGTTTTGCAGGGTTAACAGCAGGCCGTCGCGACGCATCGTCGCCGCTTCTTCCGGCTGATGCAGGCGATCAAGTGTATCGGCCAGCCACGCGTAGTCAAACGCATCCGGGCGCTGCTTGAGCGCTGCGCGGAACGCGATGCTGGCTTCCTGCCACTCGCCGTGACGCATGAGCGATTGCCCCAGCGTACTCCACAGCAGCGGACGGTCGCCGACCGTTTTGATCTGCTGGCGCAGCACCTTTTCCAGCTGTTCCGGATTATTCGTTTTCAGCCGCGGGATCGGCATCACCAGACGATCGTCGTAGTGCTTTTTCAGACCTTCGATAATAATCTGCTGCGCGGTATCATGGTCGTCGCTTTCGATAAGGCGATTAGCCATTGCCACCTGTAGCGCCACCTGGCTGCGGGTTTTTCGGTTCTGGCTTTTCCACCAGTCGCGCAGACCTTCGCTGCCGCCATCGGCCAGCGTTTTATCCATCAGGCCAATCCACGCCAGCTGTTCCAGTTCGGCACGGTGCTCCTCATCGCTGACGTTGGCTTTCGCCATTGATGGAAGAATATCCAGCAGCGAATTCCAGGCGCCGGTACGAATGTAGGCCTGCTCGGCGAGGCGCAGGACCTCCGGATGACGCGGCGTGATCTCCAGCAGCTTGTCGATGCCGTGGCGGGCGGCGTGGTTTTCATTACGCGCCAGCTGCAGGCGTACGCGGGTGATTTCGACAGGTATCAGGTCGTCGCCGGCGAGCTCTGTCGCGCGCTCCAGATGCTGGTTGGCGCGGGCTTCATCGCCACGCTGCTGGGCGGCTTCTGCCGCCAGCAGGTAGTTCACAACGGGCTGCTCAGCGTGATCGGCATTTTTCGCCATCAGCTTCTCAACCTGCTGATAATCGCCCTCCGCCAGCTTCAGCAGCGCCTGCTCGGTTTGCTTACGCGCGCGGCGACGCTTGCGGCCCACGAACCAGCCGCGGGTATGCGCGCCGGTGCGGAAAATGCGCCGCAGCAGCCACTCAATGGCAAACAGCACCACCATGGTGAGGATCATGATGATCGCTAACCCGGTGACGCTGGTTTCAATGTTGTAATTATCGGTCTGGATCAGGACGTAGCCCTGATGACCCGCGATCATCGGACCGACCACGATCCCGGCAAGCAGCAGCGCGAAGAGTAAGAGAATTTTCAACATGCGTTACTCTCCTTGTGGCGCAGGCGTTGGCGCGTGGGCAGCAGGTGCCGGCGCGGGAGCCGGGGCGCTGGCCTGGGTTTCAGCCGGCTGCGCCATCAGATTACGTACCCGCGTTTGCATCAGTTTCTCAAGCAGCGCCTGGCTCTGCAGGCTCTCCGGTACGTTCATGGTGATGCTTTGCTGGCTGAGCTTATCCACGTCCTCAAGGAAGGCTTTGGTGGTGGCATCTTCAGTGTCGTAGTAAGCACGAACCCACGTCGAGACGTTATCCAGAGCCTGTTTGTAGGTTTCTTCCTGATGACGCGGAACCGCCTGCGCCGCGACCAGCAGACGGGAGCGGATGTTTTCGCGCAGATAAACGTCCTGGTTTGGCGCCAGCAGCGGCACGGCGGTCTCATCGCGGCGGCGAACGGTAATAAAGCTGTCCATAAAGTTCTGCCAGCTTTTTTGCAGGTTTACCCGCCACTCGCTAATGGAGCTGGATAGCTCATCGCTATCGGAATCCATCGGGGTGTCATCGTCGTTGTTGTCCGCCAGGCGTAAATTATCGATCTGGTTGGCGAGCTGGTTCACTTTCAGAATGATGCCGTCGTAGTCGACCTGACTCACGGCGGAAAGCGAAGCAATATCGTCGGTAATGGCGCGACGGGCGGAAATCAGGCTCGGATCGTTCATATTGGCGAGGCTGGCATCAGCGCTTTTCAGCAGCGCGGCGGCGGTCGTCACGTCCTGATCGCTCCACAGCTTACGTCCGGCCAGTTTTACGAGGAAATCAGCCTGCGCGAGCAGCCAGGTTTTTGCATCGCTGCCGGAAATGACCGCGACCTTCTCCTGCACTTCTTCCAGCTTCTTCGCCAGAGAATCCTGCTGACGCTGCGCTTCCGTCAGCTGATCGGCCTGCTGCTTGATGATGCCTTCAAGCTCGCTTTTTTGGCTCTCCTGCGCTTTTTGCAGCGCGGCGATCTGGCTGGATAGCCCGGCGCTGGCTTCGCTCTGGCGGGTTGCCTGAGTCTTCGTCAGACCATAAAGGCCTACGCCAGCGGCGAGGGCGATAGCGATAGCTATTGCGCTCAGGGCGAGGCTGGTTTTACTGCCGCCGTTTTTCTTTTCGACATTCTTCTCTGGCTGTGGCGTCGTTTCCACGGCCTCCCTGGTCTCTTCAACCACGGCGGATTGATTCTGTTGTTCCGTCATTATGGCTTCCAATGTTGAGAGTTATTGTAATGCGCGTAGCAGCGCATCGTTGTCGGCGCTATCGGCAACCTGGATATCCTGCCAGCCCAATTCCCTGGCCTGCTCGGCCAGACGTTCACTGACAACGAAAATGCGACAGCTCAGGAGCCAACGTTCGCGATACCACTGTGGTATTAGCGTCCAGAGCTGCTGCAGCATCTCGCCGCTGGTGATGACCAGCGTCGAAACCCCGCGAGACTGCCAGCGCATTGCTTCTTCTGCGCCATCGTAGTGCCTTGCACTACGTTGATAACATTCACAAAAAGTGACATCAGCACCGCGTTCGCGAAGCGTGTCGCCGAGTAATTCCCGCCCGCCGTTGCCGCGCAGGATGAGCGCTTTTTTCCCCGCAATGTTTTGTAATTCAGGTAATTGTAGCAAGACTTCGCTGATTTCCCGATCTAACGGGTAGCGAACTTGTCGATTACTGACCTTATGCAGGGCCAGCGCGGTGGTGCGGCCAATGGCAAAATAGTCGGGCGCCGTGGGCCAGCGCAGCCCCTGCTGCTGGAGGCGAGCGTGGGCAAACTCGACGGCATGCTGAGATAGCGCGAAGAGCAAATCGCCTGCGGCGAGGCTTGCCAGCTGGCCGCCCAGCTCAGGGAGCTGACGGCCCGGGGTAAACTCAATGAGCGGAAAGCTCCAGGCCACGCGTCCCAGCGCGCGCAGGCGGCTGACTAACTCTTCGCCTTGCGGCAGCGGACGGGTAACCAGAATGCTCATTGAGGCGCTTCTCCTGCGTAGACGACGGCGAGAATGTCGCGAGCGCCGTTATCCAGAAGTTCTTCGGCAAGGGCGACGCCCAGCGTTTCGGCATCTTCCGGGCGACCGCGCCGCTCGCCGCGTACCGTGTGTGAGCCATCCGGCGCGCCAACCAGCGCGCGCAGCCATAGCTCACCGTCGATCAGTTCGGCATAGCTGCCGATAGGTACCTGACAGCCGCCTTCAAGCCGGGTGTTCATCGCCCGTTCAGCGCGGACGCGGATGGCCGTTTCCGTATGATTCAGCGGGGCCAGCAGCGTTTTGGTCCATTCGTCGTCAAGGCGACACTCAATGCCGACCGCGCCCTGGCCGACGGCGGGCAGAGATTGCTCCGGGGACAGCGGTTGACGAATACGCGCCTCAAGGTTCAGGCGCTTAAGCCCTGCGGCGGCCAGAATAATGGCGTCGTACTCGCCGCTATCAAGCTTGCCCAGACGCGTGCCAACGTTGCCGCGCAGGGAGCGGATCGTGAGATCCGGCCGCGCGGCGGCCAGCTGACACTGACGGCGTAAACTTGAGGTGCCAACGATGCTGCCGTGGGGGAGTTCATCAATGGAAGCGTAGTGATTCGAGACAAAGGCATCGCGCGGATCTTCGCGTTCACAGATGGTCACCAGCCCCAGCCCTTCGGGAAACTCCACCGGCACGTCCTTCATAGAATGAACGGCAATGTCGGCGCGACCTTCCAGCATGGCCAGCTCTAACTCTTTCACAAAGAGGCCCTTACCGCCCACTTTTGCAAGGGGCGTATCAAGGATCACGTCGCCGCGGGTGACCATAGGCACCAGCTCAACGGAAAGCCCAGGATGACAGGTCTCCAGGCGCTCTTTCACATAATGTGCCTGCCATAGCGCAAGCGGGCTTTGCCGTGTGGCAATTCTCAAAACTTTGTCTAACATGCTTGTTACCGTCATAGTCGACCACTAACCATCCTAACATTGTTGTCTTAGGGATGTTAGTTTTGTGGGGTTAAGGGTCGCGGCCATTTTTTTAGCCTTTCATGCGTTTGCGGGTTGCCGCAAACGTAGTGAAGAATTTACACGTAGTAAAGGGTGCTACACTTGTATGTAGCTCATCTTTCTTTACGGTCAATCAGCAAGGTGTTAGATTGATCACGTTTTAAACCATTTGTCAGTCAGCAGTTCATCACAACCACACCGACGACGAATGGTGACGGTTTTTGTTGAAATACTGAAACTCTCCGTACTATTGTACGTCGGGTTTTTGAACATCAGGCGATATGTCTTGTACCTCTATATTGAGACACTGAAACAGAGACTGGATGCCATCAACCAATTGCGCGTGGATCGCGCCCTTGCTGCCATGGGACCCGCTTTCCAGCAGGTTTACAGTCTACTGCCGACATTACTACATTATCATCATCCGCTGATGCCGGGTTACCTTGACGGTAACGTTCCCCGTGGCATTTGCCTCTACACGCCTGATGAAACCCAACGTCACTATCTTGATGAACTCGAACTCAACCGTGGAATGCTGGCCAAAGAGCCGCCGAAAGGCGAGCTGCCGATCACCGGCCTTTACTCTATGGGCAGTACCTCTTCCGTCGGCCAAAGCTGCTCTTCCGACCTGGATATCTGGGTTTGCCACCAATCATGGCTGGATAGCGAAGAGCGCCAGCTGCTGCAGCGCAAATGTAGCCTGCTCGAGAGCTGGGCCGCGTCGCTGGGCGTTGAGGTCAGCTTCTTCCTGATCGACGAAAACCGCTTCCGCCATAACGAAAGCGGCAGCCTGGGCGGTGAAGACTGCGGCTCAACTCAACACATCCTGCTGCTGGATGAGTTTTACCGTACCGCGGTGCGCCTTGCCGGGAAACGTATTCTGTGGAATATGGTGCCGTGCGATGAAGAAGAGCATTACGACGATTACGTGATGAGCCTCTACGCGCAGGGCGTGCTGACGCCGAACGAATGGCTGGATCTCGGCGGCCTGAGCTCCCTCTCGGCAGAAGAGTACTTTGGCGCCAGCCTGTGGCAGCTGTATAAAAGTATCGACTCGCCCTATAAGGCCGTGCTGAAGACGCTGCTGCTGGAAGCGTACTCCTGGGAGTACCCCAACAACCGTCTGCTGGCGAAAGATATCAAGCAGCGCCTGCATGATGGTGAAATCGTCTCGTTTGGCCTTGACCCTTACTGCATGATGCTGGAGCGCGTCACGCTCTATCTGCAGGCCATCGAAGATGAAACGCGCCTCGATCTGGTGCGTCGATGTTTCTATTTAAAAGTGTGTGAGAAGCTGAGCCGCGAGCGCGCCTGCGTCGGCTGGCGCCGTGAAGTCGTCAGCCACCTGGTGAAAGAGTGGGGCTGGGATGAAAAGCGTCTGATGATGCTCGATAACCGGGCCAACTGGAAGATTGACGAAGTCCGTAAAGCGCACAACGAACTGCTTGATGCGATGATGCAGAGCTATCGCAACCTGATTCGCTTTGCGCGCCGTAATAACCTGAGCGTTTCCGCCAGCCCGCAGGATATTGGCGTGCTGACGCGTAAGCTGTACGCCGCCTTTGAAGCGCTGCCGGGGAAAGTGACCCTGGTAAACCCGCAAATTTCGCCGGATCTGTCTGAGCCGAATCTGACTTTCATCCACGTGCCGCCGGGCCGTGCCAACCGTACCGGCTGGTATGTCTATAACCGCGCGCCGGACATGGAATCGATCATCAGCCATCAGCCGCTGGAATATAACCGTTATCTTAATAAGCTGGTGGCCTGGGCCTGGTTTAACGGCCTGCTGACGTCACGCACACGCCTGTTTATTAAGGGCAACGGGATTGTCGACCTGGCGAAACTGCAGGAGATGGTGGCCGATGTGGCGCATCACTTCCCGCTGCGCCTGCCGTCTCCGACGCCGAAAGCGCTGTATAGCCCCTGCGAAATTCGCCACCTGGCGATTATCGTCAACCTCGAATATGACCCGACGGCGGCCTTCCGCAATCAGGTGGTGCATTTCGACTTCCGCAAGCTGGATGTTTTCAGCTTCGGCGAAGAGCAAAAGTGCCTGATTGGCAGCATCGATCTGCTGTATCGCAACTCGTGGAACGAGGTGCGCACGCTGCACTTTAACGGCGAGCAGGCGATGATCGAAGCGCTGAAAACCATTCTTGGCAAGATGCACCAGGACGCCGCGCCGCCGGATAGCGTGGAAGTTTTCTGCTATAGCCAGCATCTGCGCGGCCTGATCCGCACTCGCGTGCAGCAGCTGGTGTCTGAATGCGTTGAGCTGCGTCTTTCCAGCACCCGCCAGGATACCGGCCGTTTTAAAGCGCTACGCGTTTCCGGGCAGACCTGGGGACTCTTCTTCGAGCGTCTTAACGTCTCGGTACAGAAGCTGGAAAACGCCATCGAATTCTACGGCGCGATTTCGCATAACAAACTGCACGGCCTGTCGGTGCAGGTGGAAACCAACCACGTCAGGCTGCCGCAGGTGGTGGATGGTTTTGCCAGCGAAGGGATTATTCAGTTCTTCTTTGAAGATGCGGATAACGATAACGGATTTAACATCTATATCCTTGATGAGAGCAACCGCGCCGAGGTGTATCACCACTGCGAAGGTAGCAAAGAAGAGCTGGTACGCGACGTCAGCCGCTTCTACTCTTCGTCGCATGACCGCTTTACCTACGGCTCCAGCTTTATCAACTTTAACCTGCCGCAGTTTTATCAAATCGTCGACGTCGACGGCCGCGAACAGGTGATCCCGTTCCGCAGCCAGGTGATTGCCGCGGCGACCCTTGCTGCAGGTGAGGATTCCGCGACATCATCGATGTTGCAGCACTACTCATGACCCGCCGCGTAGACCTGTCATTCGGCGCAGGTAAATTTCCCGGGGGCGCTTCGCTTGCCCGGGCTTCGGGGTGATATGGGTTTTGTCGCCCGGATACGGCGTTAGCCGCAATCCGGGGAACTCGAATCACGCGCGTTTAGCGAAAACTCACCGCTTCACCGGCCTGCGCGGTCGCCGCCTGTTCCAGCAGATCCCAGAAGGTTTCGCCGCTGCGGTCGCATACCCACTCGTCGCCTTTCAGGTCGAAATGGTAGCCGCCTTGTTTTGTCGCCAGCCACACCTGGTGCAGCGGCTCCTGGCGGTTGATAATAATTTTGCTGCCGTTTTCAAAGCTGATAGTCAGCACGCCGCCGTTGATTTCGCAGTCGATATCGCTGTCGCCATCCCAGTCGTCGAGACGCTCTTCGATGGTCATCCACAGGGTATCGGCCAGGCGATGGAATTCACTGTCGTTCATGGTTCTTTCCCGCTTTTTTGATCGTGGCGGCAGTATAGCGCAATCTACGATGACTTCGGCAGATGGCGAAGGCGGATCAGCAGTAGAGACGTCACGATCGCCATCGCCAGCAGCCCGTAACGCGCGCTCAGCATCCGGCTCTGTTGATAATGCTGAAGAAGGCCAGAGAGATCGCCGGGCGCCAGGTTTTGTGTCTGGATAAGCTGATGGAAAGTCCGATCGCTCGTCCAGGGGATAAACGTGAGATGGCCGATGGCCTGTCGGGCGGCCAGGCCCATTGCCGGGTCGTGCTGTACCTGATATTTCATCAGGAAGGTCAACACCGTGAGCATGACGGTACTGATTAACGCCATTCCTAATGCCTGCCCGATATCGCGCGAGGCGGCCTGAACGCCGCCGGACTGTTCGGCGTGCCGATTCCCTGCGCCAGTGGTAACCAGTATCGGGGCATTGGCCGCGATGGTGCCCATCCCCGCGCCGATTAAACAAAGCCCTGACGCCATCAGTACAGGGGTAAACCCCGTTACGTGCAGCGCCGCGGCGGCGACCAGAGCGCCGGCGATTCCCGCCGTCAGCCCCATCTGGCACTGGCGGCGAGGGTTTCGCTGCTGAATAAACAGCGGCAGGCCCAGCGAACAGGCGGCGAGACATATCGCAAAAGGGAGTATCAGCAGCCCTGTTTCCATCGCCGATACGCTTTTAACAATCTGCGCAAAACTCACCACGGTAAAAATAGCCGAACTGTAGGCAAAAAATATCCAACCGGTGAGATAGAGCCCGTGGCGCACCAGGCGGGTTTTCAGGAAAACCGCGGGGAGCAGAGCGTGGCCGGTGGTGGCTTCAAAATGACGTTCCCAGCGCAGCATCATCATCAGCACCATCAGGCCGCAGAGAATAACGAAAGGGGCGGGGCTCAGGCCGAGAACGCTCACTGCCGGGTCGAAGGGCATAACCAGCCCCCAGACCGGGATGCGCAGAATACCGAAAATCGTCAGGAACAGCCCCAGGGTGCCTAACAGAAAGCCCAGGGTATCGAAGGCGATAGCGGCGCGTTTGTTTTCTGATGCCGGGATGATGACGGAGCAGAGCAGGATAAGCAGCGCCAGCAGGCCAAGTGAGGCAAACGCGATGCGCCAGCCGACGTGGTCCAGCAAATATCCGCATACAATTGGACCACAGGCGAATGAAATGCCGCTGGAGGCACCCAGCGCGCCAAAGGCGGCAACCCGTCGTCGCTGCTGATACAGGGCAGAGATCAGGGCAAAAACGGCGGGGATCATCAGGCTACCGCCTATCCCGGCGGTCAGACGCGCGCCCCAGGTAAAGAGCGCGATCGATGGCGAAAAAAAGGCGCAGGCTTCGGCGAGGATAAAAATCAGGCAGCCGATGCGAAACAGCATCCGCCAACCCCAGATACACCCCAGCATTCCGCCTGCCACCATAAACGTGCCCGCAACCAACGGATACATGGTATTCGCTGTACTGACCTGCCCAAGCGTGGCGTGCAGATCGTTCATTAGCGCCTGCGTGGCGATACTTAACGTCACGTTATCGGCGGAAGCCAGAAACTGTGCGCAGCATAAGACAACCAAAGGTAACCAGTTTGTCGGTGTAGGGTTGGTGGTCACAGCGTGTTCCTTTTTGATAGAAACGACAAAACGCGCCCTTCCTCGCGGGAGGGGCGCGTTATTGTTAGTTATCTTTCGAGCTTAACTCAGATTTTCGACTTCTTCGCACGCGGCTCTTCTCCTGCTGCGTCATCAGAACCCCTGGCGCGGACGGGAAGATTGCGCGTCCCGAATAAAAACAGCAGCGTCATGACCGCGGTGGCGACCATCCCCGCTCGCGTGGCTTTCAGGCGGGCGGTTTTATAGACCTGGTTGAGTTCCGTTACATCCTTCTGATTCACGCCCTGGTCCAGCATCAGCGTTGAGAAACCCGTATCGCTGAGATAAGGAATAACGGAAAGATTTGCCACCTTCTGCTGTGTATCCTGGCTTAGCGAAGCGTCGTGGCTGGCCATATCCTGTACCGTCATGGTGACCGCCGTCAGCATCACCATACCGCAAACTGCCACGCCGATTGCCTGGCCGACGTTACGCGAAGTCGCCTGCACGCCGCCGGACTGCTGCGCATCGCGCGCCGGCAGAGCGCTGGTAACAATATAGCTGGAATAGGCGGAAACGATGCCCATACTGATGCCAATCAGACACATCCCTATCGGCACGATCATGCTGAAATCGGACGGGCCGAAGCCGAAGATGCACAACACGGAGCCCAGCGTGCCGATGAGCAGCGCGCTCTGGCACATCCGTTTCGGATTCGCGTTTTTCCAGACGATCGGCAGCCCCAGCGAAAAGACCACGACGCCCAGCGCAAACGGCAGAATGAGCAAGCCGGTTTCAATACCGTTCAGCCCGGCAACCACCTGTACAAAGCTCACGGTCACAAAAATACCGGAACCGTAGGCAAGGAAGATAAACGCCGTCAGATAGAGACCGTTACGCACCTGCGGCGTTGCGAGGAACGACAGCGGGATCAGCGCGCTGCCGGTGGTGGCTTCGCGATGGCGCTCCCACTTCAGCATAATCGCCAGCACGATCAGGCCAAACAGGACGAGGAACGGCGCCGGGCTAAGACCCATGACGGTGAACGGCGCGTTAAACGGCGTAAACAGACCCCAGCTCGAGACTTTCAGGAAGCCGAGGATCACGCTGAACAGGCCGATAACCGTCAGGACGACGCCCGGCAGATCGAACACCACTTTGCGTTCAGGTTTTGCCGGCGTAGGGACGAGGAAAGAGCCGCTGAAGATCACGATGCACAGGCCGGCGATAGCGGCAAACGCGGCGCGCCAGCCGAGGTGGTCAACCAGCAGGCCGCAAATCAGCGGGCCGGCGGCGAAGGAGACGCCGCTAGCTGCGCCGATAGCGCCAAAGGCGATCGCCTGCTGGCGGCCTTTATAGTTACTGGCGATAAGCCCCAGCACCGAAGGGATCATAAAGCTTCCGCCAATACCGGAAAGCAGACGGGCGCCGTAGGTGAAGACCAGCATGTTCGGTGAGAAATAAGCGGTCAGCTCGGCAAGAAACAGCAGCGCGCAGCCGATGCGGAAGGTTTTCTTCCAGCCGACGATAAGTCCGGCCATCCCGGCGGCGACCATCAGAGAGCCCGCGGCCAGCGAATACATCGCGTTGGCGATGCTGATGAGATCCATTGACGCGTGCAGGTCTTTGACCAGCGCGCCGGTAGCGATGCTCAGCGTGGCATTATCGCCGGATGTCGAAAGCTGAGCGAGGCACAGCACCAGCAGCGGCAACCATTTCATCGCCGTATCGGCGGCCGCGTTGCGCGACATGCCGGGAGAGTTAATTACTGAATTTGTCGTCATGATCGTGTTCTGTGGTTAATTTCAGGCAATCTACACATCATCCTTCAAGCTGCCTCTGTGCTGGCTGCCTGCGTTCACCCCGGTCGCTTACTGTAATAAGTGACCGAGGATTCTCTCAGGTGCCGCCTTGATGCAATGTGAATGATTTTGTGCAATAGCTATCCGCCCGACGTCGCCGCCGGGTGGATAATGTTCGCAACAGGATTACTGGATTTGCTGTTTCTTACCGCCCAGCACGGTGCCCCAGACCTTCACATCTTTAAGCTGAACCGGCTCGATGGCCTGCGGATCCTCTTCCAGCACGGTGAAGTCGGCATATTTACCGCATTCGATGCTGCCGATCAGATGGTCCATTTTCATGGTCCATGCCGCGCCGAGGGTCATCGCGTGCAGCGCTTGATCGACGGAGATTTTTTCCGCTTCGCCCAGTACGCGCCCGGATGCCGTCAGGCGGTTCACCGCGCACCAGCCGGTGAACAGTGGGTTGATGGGGGTGATGCCGCAATCGCTGTGGAAGGCGAAAGGAATACCGTGGCGCACCGCGCTGCCGCAGGCGTCCATACGCATTGCGCGCTCCGGGCCCATGGTTTTGCTGTAGTGCTGATCGCCCCAGTAATAGATGTGGTTGCTGAAAAAGTTCACGCCCATACCCATCTCTTTGATGCGTTTGAACTGATCTTCACGCAGCATCTGCGCGTGCTGCATCACCGCGCGGTGGTTCACTGCAGGAATACGATTCAGGGTTTTCTCGACGGCTTTAATGAACGCTTCCGAGGCCTCGTCGCCGTTACAGTGGCAGTGAACCTGGTAGCCGCGGGACATGATGTCGTAGACCTGCTGCTCCACCTCTTCCGGCGTGGCGTTCCACGCGCCGTTGTGGCCATCCAGATAATAGAAGGGCTCCAGCATCCGTCCTGACCCACCCTGGATAGAGCCGTCGAGGAAGATTTTCATCGGGCCGAAGTGCATTTTTTCGTGCCCGTGACGCATGACGTCCGGGGCGAAATCCAGCGCTTCCTGGAAGGGTTTTTTGACGAAAGGAGGACCGTAGGCCACCAGCAGACGAATCGGGAAGTCCTCTTCACGGGTCATGCGGATGTAGTTGGTCATCAGCTCGGGATTGCTGAAATCGGTCAGACCCATATCGGCTGCGCTGGTGCAGCCTGCGCGAAACGCTTCCTGGCCGAAATTGGCGATGGCGATTTCGGTGGTGAGTTCGTCCCAGAAACCATATTTATTCAGGATTGGCCCCATGGCGGCGAACTCCACCAGCTCGCCGTGCAGCGTACCGTCCTGATTTTTCACCACGCCTTCGATCTGGCAGTCGTCAAATATTCCGCAGTCGTGCAGCGCGGCGGTATTGGCGCCCATCAGGTGGATGCTCATATGGATAACCGCGACCGGACGGGTGGTTGAGACGCGGTCCAGATGTTCGCGGCCCAGCTTTTCGCTGCCGAAATAAATGGGATCAACGCCCCATGCGATCAGCGGCGCGTGCGGATCGGTCATCTCACGTTCCACCGCCTGCAGCGCGCTGACGACGTCGTCAAAAGAGCGGCAGCCTTTCCAGACTTTACCGGTATGGTCCGGGCGATCGTAGTAACCCACATAGGGGAATTGCCACATACCGCCGCCGGTGACGTGCGAGTGGGCTTCAATCAGGCCGGGCATTAACACTTTATCGGCAAAGGTCTCGTCCAGCTGGTATTCGCCAAAGCCGGTGAGTTCTTCAAGCGTGCCGGTGCCTAAAATACGGTCGCCGCGCACCGCGACATGGGTGGTCTCCGGGCGGTTCGGGCACATCGTAATGATTTTTTTAGCGGCAAAAATCGTGATTTCTGATGCTGACATAGTAGGCTCAATCATTCAGGGTTCAGAGAGCGATGAAAGGCGTCGCTTTCATCATGAGTATTAATGCGCCTATGCTAATTGTCATATTGGATGTATAACAGGACCAAAAACCCACGATATTAAGGTGCCAATTTGTCGGTTGCTCTGCCTTTTGATTTAACGGGTATAAAGCTGGATGCTGGCAGAAAGCGTAGCGAGCAGCTTTATCGCGCCCTGAGAGAGAAGATGGTGAATACGCCCGGTCTTCACGGGGCTAAACTACCCGCGACGCGTGAGCTGGCGCGGCTGCTGGGGGTTTCTCGCAATACGGTGGTCTCGGTCTACGAGCGTTTATATGCCGATGATTTAATTGAAACCCGACAGGGCGACGGCACCTATATACGTTATCGCGGGCAGGAGGTTGACGAAGGCCCCGACGTCCCTGAAATTCCTGCCTTACGCGTCGACTCGCGCCTGCCGCTGACGGCGCGGTTTAATCGCCATTTTGTGCACGATGGCCCGCCGAAGGCTTTTCGCATCGGCATGCCCGCGATTGACCATTTCCCGTTTGATACCTGGTCGCGCCTGCAAAACCGCTTCTGGCGGCGGCGACCCATTGCGCAAATGGGTTACGGCGTTCCGGCGGGCGATTTACAGCTGCGCGAGCTTATCGCCAGCTATCTGCATACCTCGCGCGGCCTGAAGTGCGATCCGGCTCAGGTGATTATTACCCTTGGCGCACAACAGGCGATAATGCTCTGTTCCGCGCTGCTGCTGCGCGTCGGGCAGGACGTCATTATGGAAAACCCCTGTCACTGGGCGGCGGCGGGCGTATTCTCCTGCCTTGGTTTGAATATTAAAGCGATTAACGTTGATGATGAGGGGCTTCAGACGGCGCAGTTGACGGATTATCCCGACGCCCGGATGGTCTACGTGAGCCCGTCATGCCAGTACCCGACGGGCGCGACGCTCTCGCTATCGCGGCGGATGACGCTGCTGGAGTGGGCCAGAAAGCATCAGGCGTGGATTATGGAGGATGATTACGACGGCGAGTATCGCTATAACGGCACGCCGCTGATGCCGCTCGCCGCGCTGGATAACCGCCATCGGGTGATTTATATCGGTTCGTTTTCCAAAGTGATGTATCCCGCGCTACGCCTGGGCTACATGGTGGTTCCGCAACAGCTGGTGGAACCGCTGAACCTGCTGCGTACGCTATCCACCCGCCAGCCGCCAATGAACGACCAGCAGGTGATGGCGAGCTTTATTTCGGAGGGGCATTTCCAGCCTCATATCCGGCGAATGCGCAGAATTAGTAAAAGCCGTCGCGATCTGCTGCTGGCCGAGTGGAATCAGCATCTGAGCCATATTGGCGTGATGCCGGAAGTGGCCTCGGGGCTACATGCGGCGATTACGCTGGATGATGCTGAAACAGAAACCCGTCTCGTTAGCCAGGCCCAGGCGGCAGGCGTGGAAATTACGCCGCTGAGCGCATTGTGGATCCCCGGTACGCCTGAAAGCCGCCATCATTACGGCGTGGTGCTGGGATTTGCCGGCGTGATGGAAGCGGATATTGTGCAGTCGATACAGGTGCTAAAAAAATGCTGGCAGTGACCCTGCTAAAATGAATACTCAGCGTATATCTACCAACGCGTTTGCGCTGTAACCCTGGTGGAAAGCCGCTTTTCAGATGTCATAAAGCTGCCCTAAACGCTTGCTTTTACGTCTTCTCCTGCGATGATAGAAAACAGAAAGAATGAATTACGGGCTACTATCCATGAAAAACGTTTTCCCAGCGCTTGCCGTTTTATTTGCGGTCCTCAGCCTCACCGGCTGTGGTCTGAAAGGGCCGCTCTATTTCCCGCCAGCGGATAAAACGGCGCCTCCGCCGACTAAACCGGTTGATAGCGGTATCCAGAGCTCTACGCCGGATCGTAACGATCGCGGTGATAGCGGTGGTCCGACCCAGGTGAATTACTGACAGTTCCGCGCTGCTGGAGTAGATGATGCAGTTCTCTAAAATGCATGGCCTTGGCAATGACTTTATGGTTGTTGACGCGGTAACTCAGAATGTTTTTTTCTCACCGGAACTGATTCGTCGTCTGGCGGATCGGCATCTTGGCGTGGGCTTCGATCAGCTGCTGGTGGTTGAGCCGCCCTACGATCCGGAGCTCGACTTCCACTATCGCATCTTCAATGCCGACGGTAGCGAGGTGGCGCAATGCGGCAACGGCGCGCGCTGTTTCGCCCGCTTTGTGCGGCTGAAAGGCCTGACCAATAAACGTGACATCCGCGTCAGTACCTCGAACGGCCGTATGGTATTAAGCGTAACGGAAGACGATCTGGTGCGCGTGAATATGGGTGAGCCAAACTTCGAACCGTCGCAGGTGCCGTTCCGCGCCAACAAAGCGGAAAAGACCTATATCATGCGCGCCGCTGAACAGACAGTATTGTGCGGCGTGGTGTCGATGGGCAACCCGCACTGCGTTATCCAGGTCGATGATGTGGAAACCGCGACGGTGGAAACGCTCGGCCCGGTGATGGAAAACCACGAGCGCTTCCCGGAGCGGGCGAACATCGGCTTTATGCAGGTGGTCAGCCGCTCCCATATTCGCCTGCGCGTGTATGAACGCGGCGCGGGTGAAACGCAGGCCTGCGGCAGCGGCGCCTGCGCGGCGGCGGCAGTCGGTATCCAGCAGGGGTTACTGGGCGAGGAGGTCCGCGTGGAATTACCCGGTGGGCGTCTTGATATCGCCTGGAAAGGTCCGGGCCAACCGCTGTATATGACTGGCCCGGCGGCACATGTCTATGACGGATTTATTCATTTATGAAACAAGTCGGGGAAGAACAGCAGGAACTCGCCAGCGAGCTGAACGATCGCGCAGTGGTGGACTATCTGTTGCAACATCCTGAATTCTTTATTCGTAATGCGGCGCTGGTGGAGCATATGTCGGTGCCGCATCCGGTACGTGGTTCGGTCTCGCTGGTGGAATGGCACATGGCGCGGGCGCGGAACCATATCAACGTGCTGGAAGAGAATATGACGCTGCTGATGGCCCAGGCGACGGCTAACGAAAGCCTGTTTCAGCGCCTGTTTGATCTCCAGACGCGGCTGGCGGCGGCCGATAGCCTTGATGAAATGCTGAACCGCTTTCATCGCTGGGCGCGCGAGCTGGGCCTGGCGGGCGCCACGGTGCGCCTGTTTCCCGACAGCTGGCGGCTCGGCGCGCCCTCCAAATTCACTCATCTGGCGATAAGCCGTCAGGCGTTTGAGCCGATTCGCATTCAGCGTCTTGGGCAACAGCGCCATTATCTTGGCCCATTAAACGGCCCGGAACTGCTGGTGGTGCTGCCGGAAGCAAAAGCCGTGGGTTCGGTGGCGATGTCGCTGCTGGGGGGAGATGAAGCGCCCGGCGTGATGCTGTTCAGCAGTCGCGACCCTCAGCACTATCAGCAAGGTCAGGGAACGCAGCTTTTGCAGGAAATTGCGTCGATGCTCCCGGGGTTGCTGGAGCGCTGGATCGAGCGCGCATGACCGACTCGCCGCTGTTTACGCCCGTAGAACGCTTTTTACGCTATCTCGGCGTGGAGCGTCAGCTGAGCCCGATAACGCTGCTGAACTACCGCCGCCAGCTTGAGACGCTTATCGCGCTGGCGGATAGCGCCGGGCTGAAAAGCTGGCAGCAGTGCGATGCTGCCCAGGTCCGTAGCCTGGCGGTGCGCAGCCGTCGCCAGGGGCTGGGGCCAGCCAGCCTGGCTTTACGTCTCTCCGCCTTACGTAGCTTCTTTGACTGGCTGGTGAGCCAGGGCGAACTGGCCGCGAATCCGGCGAAGGGGATTTCGGCGCCGAAAACACCGCGCCATTTACCAAAAAATATCGACGTCGACGACGTTAACCGACTGCTGGATATCGATCTTAACGATCCGCTGGCGGTACGCGACAGGGCGATGCTGGAAGTGATGTACGGCGCGGGACTGCGTCTCTCGGAGCTGGTGAATCTCGACATTAAGCACCTCGATCTGGAATCCGGCGAGGTGTGGGTGATGGGCAAAGGCAGCAAAGAGCGCCGCCTGCCGATTGGCCGCAACGCGGTGGTGTGGATTGAGCACTGGCTCGACCTGCGCGGCCTGTTCGGCGCTGATGAAGACGCCCTGTTCTTATCAAAGCTGGGTAAGCGAATTTCCGCGCGTAACGTGCAAAAGCGCTTTGCCGAATGGGGCATTAAGCAGGGCCTCAACAGCCACGTGCATCCGCATAAGCTGCGCCACTCTTTCGCGACCCATATGCTGGAGTCGAGCGGCGATCTGCGCGGGGTGCAGGAGCTGCTGGGTCATGCGAATCTGTCCACCACTCAAATTTATACCCATCTTGATTTTCAACACCTTGCGTCGGTGTACGATGCGGCGCATCCGCGCGCCAAACGGGGGAAATAATGCGTTTTTACCGACCTCTGGGCCAGATTTCAGCACTGACATTTGACCTGGACGATACCCTTTATGACAACCGTCCGGTGATTGACCGAACGCTGCATGAGTCGCTGAGCTTTGTGCGCAGCTACCACCCGTCGCTGAGTCAATTTGACGCCAGCGAACTCAACCGGCTGCGCCAGACGCTGCTGGAGTCAGAGCCGGAAATTTACCACGATGTCACCGAGTGGCGCCGCCGCGCGCTGGAGCTGGGGATGATCAACGCCGGGCTTTCTGCGGCGCTGGCGAAAACGGGGGCCGAGGAAGCGATGGCGAACTTCGCCCACTGGCGCAGCCTGATCGATGTCCCGCAGGAAACGCACGATACGCTGGCGCAGCTGGCGGAAAAGTGGCCGCTGGTGGCCATTACCAACGGTAATGCCCAGCCGGAGCTTTTTGGCCTGAGCGACTACTTCCGCTTCGTGCTGCGCGCCGGTCCGGACGGGCGCTCTAAGCCTTTTGCCGATATGTATCATCTCGCAGCCGAGCGGCTGGCGCTGCCGCTGGGGCAGATTCTGCACGTCGGGGACGATCTGACGACCGACGTGGCGGGCTCCATTCGCTGCGGCATGCAGGCCTGTTGGATCAAACCGAAGGGCGCAGACCTGATGCGCACCGCCGACAGCCGCCTGTTACCGCACATCGAAATTTCACGGTTGGCATCTCTGACCTCGCTGATATAATCGTCAGTAGTTCTGTATAAATTAACAGTAGCCCGGTGGACTGAACGTTGCCGGGCGTCTCATTTCCGGCGGTGCCAATGGACGTTTCTTATCTGCTCGACAGCCTTAATGACAAACAGCGTGAAGCCGTTGCGGCATCACGTACTAACATGCTGGTTCTGGCAGGCGCGGGCAGCGGTAAGACGCGCGTACTGGTACACCGCATCGCCTGGCTGCTGAGCGTTGAGCACTGTTCCCCTTACTCCATTATGGCGGTGACCTTTACCAATAAAGCGGCGGCGGAAATGCGCCATCGTATTGGCCAACTGATGGGTACCACCCAGGGCGGTATGTGGGTTGGCACTTTCCACGGATTGGCGCACCGGCTGCTGCGCGCTCATCACCTTGACGCCAACCTGCCGCAGGACTTCCAGATCCTCGACAGCGAAGACCAGCTGCGCCTGCTCAAGCGTCTGATTAAGGCGATGAATCTCGATGAGAAGCAGTGGCCGCCGCGTCAGGCGATGTGGTACATCAACGGCCAGAAAGATGAAGGGCTGCGCCCGCACCATATACAGAGCTACGGTAACCCGGTTGAGCAGACCTGGCAGAAGGTTTATCAGGCCTACCAGGAGGCCTGCGATCGGGCGGGGCTGGTGGATTTCGCCGAACTGCTGCTGCGCGCCCACGAACTGTGGCTCAACAAGCCGCACATTCTTCAGCACTACCGCGAGCGCTTTACCAATATCCTGGTGGACGAATTTCAGGATACCAACAACATTCAGTACGCGTGGATCCGCCTGCTGGCGGGTGATACCGGCAAGGTGATGATCGTCGGCGATGACGATCAGTCCATTTACGGCTGGCGCGGCGCGCAGGTGGAGAACATCCAGCGCTTCCTCAACGATTTCCCCGGCGCGGAAACTATCCGCCTCGAGCAAAACTATCGCTCGACCAGCAATATCCTCAGCGCGGCCAACGCCCTGATTGAAAACAACAGCGGGCGCCTGGGGAAAAAGCTGTGGACCGACGGCGCCGACGGCGAGCCGATTTCGCTCTACTGCGCGTTTAACGATCTTGATGAGGCGCGCTTTGTCGTCAACCGCATCAAAACCTGGCAGGAAAACGGCGGGGCGCTGGAGCAGTGCGCGATTCTGTATCGCAGCAACGCCCAGTCGCGCGTGCTGGAAGAGGCGCTGCTGCAGGCCAGCATGCCGTATCGTATTTATGGCGGCATGCGCTTCTTCGAACGCCAGGAGATCAAAGATGCGCTCTCCTATCTGCGCCTGATCGCCAATCGTAATGACGACGCGGCCTTTGAGCGCGTGGTGAATACCCCGACGCGCGGTATCGGCGATCGCACGCTGGACGTGGTGCGCCAGACCTCGCGCGACCGTCAGCTGACGCTGTGGCAGGCCTGTCGCGAGCTGTTAAAAGATAAAGTGCTTGCCGGACGCGCCGCCAGCGCCCTGCAGCGTTTTATGGAGCTCATTGACGCCCTGGCGCAGGAAACCGCCGATATGCCGCTGCACGTGCAGACCGATCGGGTGATTAAAGACTCCGGCCTGCGCATGATGTACGAGCAGGAGAAAGGCGAGAAAGGCCAGACGCGCATTGAAAACTTAGAGGAGCTGGTGACGGCAACGCGCCAGTTCAGCTACAACGAAGAAGATGAAGATTTGATGCCGCTGCAGGCGTTCCTCTCGCATGCGGCGCTGGAAGCGGGAGAAGGGCAGGCGGATACCTGGCAGGATGCGGTACAGCTGATGACCCTGCACTCGGCGAAAGGGCTGGAGTTCCCGCAGGTCTTTATCGTCGGCGTGGAAGAGGGGATGTTCCCGAGCCAGATGGCGCTTGATGAGGGCGGCCGCCTGGAAGAAGAACGCCGTCTGGCCTACGTCGGCGTCACCCGTGCGATGCAGAAGCTCACGCTGACCTATGCGGAAACCCGTCGCCTGTATGGCAAAGAGGTTTATCACCGTCCGTCGCGTTTTATCGGCGAGCTGCCGGAGTCGTGCGTGGAAGAGGTGCGGCTGCGCGCCACGGTGAGCCGTCCGGTCAGCCATCAGCGGATGGGGACGCCGATGGCGGAAAACGACACCGGCTATAAGCTGGGCCAGCGCGTGCGCCATGCCAAGTTTGGCGAAGGCACGATCGTGAACCTCGAAGGCAGCGGCGAACACAGCCGCCTGCAGGTTGCGTTTCAGGGGCAGGGGATTAAATGGCTGGTCGCGGCGTATGCCCGGCTTGAAACAGTGTAACAGTAAGAAAAGTATCATTATTTTGTAATATTCTGCTACCTTTATACGTTAAGGAGCTTGATTTGCTCTTTAGCGTTCCGTTGCGTGTTGACGCCGTTTTTGCGCTGGCGTAACATGCGCGCACGATTACGCTAAGAGGACATTCGCCTTGGACACACCCAGTAGATGCTGGCTCAATTTCCTGCCCATCAGGAACAACTCCTAAGGCTATCCTCTTATGCTGATAGCCTTAGCGGTTGTCGGCGACCCGTTCTATTCCCGTCGCTCTGAGTCAGGCTTAATGGTCTGAAACCCAAATTGTTTCTGTGTGCCCACCGAACTGTCCGATAATTTTTTGCATTGGGAGTCCCGGTCATGCTGAGCGCATTTCAACTGGAAAACAATCGTTTAACACGTCTGGAAGCCGACGAGATCAAGCACCTCGCCAGTTCGGTGTGGGTCGATCTGGTCGAGCCTGACGACGATGAACGAAGCCGCGTGCAAACGGAATTGGGTCAGAACCTGGCGACGCGCCCGGAGCTGGAAGACATCGAAGCGTCAGCGCGTTTCTTTGAGGATGAAGACGGCCTGCATATCCACTCATTTTTCTTTTTTGAAGATGCAGAGGATCACGCCGGTAACTCTACCGTCGCGTTTACTATCCGCGAAGGGCGTCTGTTCACCCTGCGCGAACGGGAGCTGCCCGCTTTCCGCCTGTATCGCATGCGCGCCCGCAGCCAGTCGATGGTGGACGGCAACGCTTACGAGCTGCTGCTGGACCTGTTCGAAACCAAAATCGAGCAGCTGGCGGATGAAATTGAAAACATCTATAGCGACCTGGAAAAGCTCAGCCGGGTGATCATGGAAGGTCGTCAGGGCGATGATTACGATGAGGCGCTCTCGACGCTGGCGGAGCAGGAAGATATCGGATGGAAAGTCCGCCTGTGTCTGATGGATACCCAGCGCGCGCTGAACTTCCTCGTGCGCAAAGCCCGCCTTCCGGCCGGTCAGCTGGAGCAGGCGCGTGAGATCCTGCGCGACATCGAATCCCTGCTGCCGCACAACGAGTCGCTGTTCCAGAAGGTTAACTTCCTGATGCAGGCGGCGATGGGTTTTATCAACATTGAGCAGAACCGCATCATCAAGATCTTCTCGGTGGTCTCCGTGGTGTTCCTGCCGCCGACGCTGGTGGCTTCCAGCTATGGGATGAACTTTGAGTTTATGCCCGAGCTGCACTGGAGCTTTGGCTATCCCGGCGCGATTGTCTTTATGATGCTCGCCGGCCTGGCGCCGTATCTGTACTTTAAGCGTAAAAACTGGCTGTAAAAAAAGGAGCTTCGGCTCCTTTTTTGCGTACCAGCTTGGCTTTATGCCCTACGCGTACGGCGTATTGTGTAAACCGCATCCATCACGAAAATCGCCAGCGCCACCCAGATAAAGGCGAAGGTTACCATTTTATCCGCGCCCGGCACTTCGCCGTAGAAGGTTACCGCCAGCAGGAACATCAGCGTCGGGCCGATATACTGGAAAAATCCCAGCGTGGAGAGGCGCAGGCGGGTTGCCGCGCCGGTAAAGCACAGCAGCGGGATGGTGGTGACCACGCCCGCCGCCATCAGCAGCAGGTTCAGCGACCACGGATTCTGCCCCATGTGGCTGGTCGGGCTATCGGCAATACCAAACAGATAAATCGCGGCGACCGGCAGCAGCCAGAGCGTCTCAAACAGCATCCCGGTTTGCGCATCCACGGCGATCTTTTTACGCAGCAGGCCGTAAAAAGCGAAGCTGAACGCCAGGCCCAGCGCGATAATCGGCAGCGAGCCGAAGGTCCAGAGCTGTACCAGCACGCCGCAGGCGGCCAGCAGCACCGCCAGCCACTGCATCCGGCGAAAGCGCTCCCCGAGGAAGATCATCCCCAGCAGAATATTCACCAGCGGATTGATAAAATAGCCCAGGCTGGCTTCCAGCATATGATGGTTATTCACCGCCCAGATAAACAGCAGCCAGTTGCCGCCCACCAGCACCGCAGAGAGCGCCAGCAGGAACACCTTTTTCGGCGTTTTCAGCAGCCTTTTGACCTGCGGCCACTGACGGCTGATGCTGATCAGCGCGACCATGAAGAAGAAGGACCAGATCACGCGGTGAGTCAGAATTTCATCGGCGGGAACATAGTAGATAAGCTTGAAGTACGCCGGCGCGATACCCCAGATAAAATAGGCGGCCAGGGCCAGAAGAATCCCCACCCGCGTTTGTTTAGCGTCCATCGGTACAAATCCATTGCCAAAGAGAGAGATGTTACTCGATTTAGGCCGATCAACCCACCATATACGTCGCCGTGGCGCTGGCGATATACACCTGCTCTTCGTTATGCAGCTCGACGCGGGCCACCGCCACTTTATTACCGGCTCGCAGCAGGCTGCTGGTGGCGGTAAAGCGTTCCCCGCGGCCCGGACGCAGGTAGTCGACGCGCAGATCGATAGTGCCCATCCGCGACAGGCGCTGGCGCAGCTCTTCTTCATTGATGGTGTCGTGGCGAGTCAGCGTGCTGCCGACGCATACCAGCCCCGCAGCGACGTCCAGCGCTGAGGCGATCACGCCGCCATGTAAAATGCTCTGCGCCCAGTTGCCCACCATCATCGGCTGATTGTTGAAACTCAGCTGGGCAAACTCCTTTTCGTAGCGCTCCAGCTCCAGCCCTAAGGCACGATTAAACGGCATATGGTAGACGAAGATCTCTCCCACCAGCTTCAGGGCGGCGGCGGCGGTCAGTTCAGACATAACAACACTTCCATAAGTTAATGAAATGTTGATTTTATGCTTCTAAAATATTGATTTCTACTTTAAGAACGGATAACAGGTCAGATGCCGCATAAATAGGTAGAATGCTGCCTGGGTTAAACAGAAATAATAAATATCCATCCAGGAGAACAGCGATGCGTATCTCTTTGGCCTGCCTGCTGGCGCTTGTTGCGCTTCCGGCCGGCGTTCTGGCGCAGGACGCGCCGGTGAATAAACAGGTCCACGACGCTCCGGTCGTTCGCGGGAGCATTATCGCCAACCTGTTACAGGACCATGATAATCCGTTCCTGCTCTATCCCTACGAGAGCAACTATCTGCTCTATACGTGGACCAGCGATCTCAATAAAGAAGCGATTCGTAGCTACGACTGGGCCGAAAATGCGCGTAAAGATGAAGTGAAGTTCCAGCTCAGCCTGGCGTTTCCGCTGTGGCGAGGGATCCTCGGCGAGAATTCGCTGCTGGGCGCTTCTTATACGCAAAAATCCTGGTGGCAGCTCTCCAACAGCAAAGAGTCCGCGCCGTTTCGCGAAACCAACTATGAGCCGCAGCTGTTCCTCGGGTTTGCGACCGATTACTCGTTCGCCGGCTGGACGCTGCGCGACGTTGAGATGGGTTATAACCACGACTCTAACGGCCGTTCCGATCCCACCTCCCGCAGCTGGAACCGCCTCTATACCCGGCTGATGGCGCAAAACGGCAACTGGCTGGTTGAGGTGAAGCCCTGGTACGTGATTGGCAGCACCGACGATAATCCGGATATCACCAAATATATGGGGTATTACCGGCTGAAAGTGGGCTATCAGCTGGGCGACGCCATCCTCAGCGCCCAGGGGCAATATAACTGGAATACCGGCTACGGCGGCGCCGAGCTTGGGGTGAGCTATCCGATCACCAAACACGTGCGCGTCTATACTCAGGTCTATAGCGGTTATGGCGAGTCGCTCATCGATTATAACTTCAATCAGACCCGCGTCGGCGTCGGGCTGATGCTCAACGATCTGTTTTAATCGTTGCACTCTGGCTCCCAGGCGCTGAAAATAGCGCCTGTTTTCTTTTCAGGCATATGGGGTCAACGTGGCGCAGGCGGAAGTATTGAATCAGGAATCGCTGGCTAAGCAGGTTTTACAAGAGACCTTCGGCTACCAGCAGTTTCGCCCGGGCCAGGAAACTATCATTGATACGGCGTTGGCCGGGCGCGATTGCCTGGTGGTGATGCCAACCGGCGGCGGCAAGTCGCTGTGTTATCAGGTTCCGGCGCTGGTACTGGGCGGTCTCACCGTCGTGGTGTCGCCGCTTATTTCCTTGATGAAGGACCAGGTCGATCAGCTGCTGGCTAACGGCGTGGCGGCGGCATGCCTGAACTCAACCCAGAGCCGGGAGCAGCAGCAGGAGGTGATGGCCGGCTGCCGCAGCGGGCAGATTCGCCTGCTGTATATCGCCCCGGAGCGCCTGATGCTGGATAACTTCCTTGAGCATCTTACGCACTGGAATCTGTCGATGGTGGCGGTAGACGAGGCGCACTGTATTTCCCAGTGGGGGCACGATTTCCGTCCGGAATACGCCGCGTTAGGGCAGCTGCGCCAGCGGATACCGCAAATCCCGTTTATGGCGCTGACCGCTACCGCCGATGACACGACGCGTCGCGACATTGTTCGCCTGCTGGATCTAAACGACCCGCTCATTCAGGTCAGCAGCTTCGACCGACCCAACATCCGCTATATGCTGATGGAGAAGTTTAAGCCGCTGGATCAGCTGATGCGCTACGTGCAGGATCAGCGCGGTAAGTCGGGCATTATCTACTGCAATAGCCGCTCAAAAGTGGAAGACACCGCCGCTCGCCTGCAAAGCCGCGGCATCAGCGCCGCGGCCTATCACGCCGGGCTGGAAAACCATATCCGCGCCGACGTGCAGGAGAAATTCCAGCGCGACGACCTGCAAATCGTGGTGGCGACGGTAGCCTTCGGTATGGGTATCAACAAACCGAACGTCCGTTTTGTGGTGCATTTCGATATCCCCCGCAATATTGAATCCTATTACCAGGAGACCGGCCGCGCCGGGCGCGATGGGCTGCCTGCCGAGGCGATGCTGTTTTACGATCCGGCGGATATGGCGTGGCTCCGACGCTGCCTTGAGGAGAAACCCGCCGGGCCGCTGCAGGACATTGAACGCCATAAGCTCAACGCGATGGGGGCCTTTGCCGAAGCGCAAACCTGCCGTCGTCTGGTGCTGCTCAACTACTTTGGCGAGGGGCGCCAGGAGCCCTGCGGCAACTGCGATATCTGCCTCGATCCGCCGAAACAGTACGACGGTTTAATGGACGCGCGTAAGGCGCTGTCGACGATTTACCGCGTCAATCAGCGCTTTGGTATGGGCTACGTGGTGGAAGTGCTGCGCGGCGCCAATAACCAGCGTATTCGCGATATGGGGCACGACAAGCTGCCGGTCTACGGCATTGGGCGCGAACAGAGCCACGAGCATTGGGTCAGCGTGATCCGTCAACTTATTCATTTAGGCCTGGTTACGCAGAATATAGCCCAGCACTCTGCACTACAGCTTACCGAGGCCGCGCGTCCGGTCCTGCGCGGCGACGTGACGCTACAGCTTGCCGTGCCGCGTATTGTGGCGCTGAAGCCGAAAGCGATGCAGAAATCCTTTGGCGGTAATTACGATCGCAAGCTGTTCGCCAAGCTGCGCAAACTGCGTAAGGCGATTGCCGACGAAGAGAATATCCCGCCCTACGTGGTGTTTAACGATGCGACGCTAATTGAAATGGCCGAGCAAACGCCGCTGACGGCCGGGGAGATGCTCAGCGTCAACGGCGTTGGCACGCGTAAGCTCGAGCGTTTTGGTAAAGAGTTTATGGCCCTGATTCGCGCGCACGTGGATGGCGATGATGAGTAGTCAGCCAGACGAAAAAGTGTAAATATAGTTTTCGTCCTGACTATTTCCCTGCGAGTTAATTATGTTGACGCTTTTTTTCACCGTGGCGCTGGTGCATATCATTGCGCTGATGAGTCCTGGCCCGGACTTCTTCTTTGTTTCACAAACCGCCGTTAGCCGCTCCCGCAAAGAGGCGATGATGGGCGTGCTGGGGATCACCTGCGGAGTAATGGTATGGGCGGGCGTAGCGCTGCTCGGCCTGAACCTGATTATCGAGAAGATGGCCTGGCTGCATACCATTATTATGGTCGGCGGCGGCCTGTATCTGTGCTGGATGGGTTTCCAGATGCTGCGCGGCGCGCTGAAAAAAAGCGAAGCGGCAGCGGCGGTAGAGCCTCAGGTCGAACTGGCGCGCAGCGGCCGGAGCTTCCTGAAAGGGCTGCTGACCAATCTGGCTAACCCAAAAGCGATTATCTATTTTGGCTCCGTGTTCTCGCTGTTTGTCGGCGACAGCGTCAGTTCCGGCGCGCGCTGGGGGATTTTCCTGCTGATTGTTCTGGAGACGCTGGCCTGGTTTACGGTGGTCGCCAGCCTGTTCGCCCTACCGGGCATGCGCCGCGGCTATCAGCGGATGGCGAAGTGGATCGACGGCATTGCCGGTACTCTGTTTGCCGGGTTTGGTATTCACCTGATTATTTCGCGCTAAGCGTTCTGCGGCCCGCCCAAGGGTTATGGGCGGGCCGGATATTAATGACGCAGCTGCTGCAAATCGTCGGACGTCAGACCGGTCATTTCCATAACCGCAGTAGCATCAATGCCCCGCTCGAGCATGGCCTTTGCGACGTTAAGAAGCGCAGCGCGTTTGCCCTCTTTTATGCCTTCCTTAATGCCCTTCTGCATACCTTCCTCAAGCCACTTTTCTGCCAGAGTCATCAGTACACCTCCATGTTGCGGCACCCGCTGTGCCAGCTCATATAATAGCGGCCGAACATCCTGCTCTTCTCCCGCCTGGGCCATATATTTTATCAGTACGGTAATTTGTTGTCTGCTCATCTGTTCCAGCAACAGCAGGCTGGTGAGCTTGTCGACGAGCTCGGCCATATCGCGCTGCCATATATGCTTTTGTACCAGCGTCAGGGCCGCCATACTCCGGTGCTCCATGATTTCGTCATCGGGAATAACGGTGATGTCCACCAGCGGAAAGGCGGTGGAGTAAATCTGGCGCGCAGTATCCGGATCGGCAAAGTTCTCCAGCCAGTCCAGCGACCAGGGATAGGGGCTTCGCCGTCCCTGATAAAAAAGAATCGGGATCACCAGAGGTAGCGTTTTATGCCCTTCTTCTATGTGCCGCTGCATAGCAGCGATGGCATAGCGCATTAAACGAAACGCCATTAATTTATCTGGCGAACTTTGATGTTCAATCAGAACGTGAACATAGCCGCAACCACTGGTCGTTTCCAGAGAATAGAGGATATCGCTGTAGAAGGGGCGCAGATCATCTTCAATAAAGCTTCCTGACTCAAGGCGTAGGGTATCCAGTTTGCAAATTTGCATGAGTGAGGGGGGCAGATGGATCTCGATAAAATCCCGTGCGGTTTCCACACGGGAGAGAAAAGTTCTGAATACCGCATCGTGAGGGGTTGCCGCTTCCGCCATCGTTTTCGTCCATGAAGAAGAGAATCTGGCGGCATTCTGGCACTGGCGCTGCGAGTTCAACAGCGGGCAAAAAAATTATCTTTGTTCTTTGCCCGCCTGCTCGGCTGAGGATGTCGCTATACCCGCAAAGCTAACGATAATTTGCGAGCGTGCTTCCATCCATCAGGCGTGGCGCGCGGAGGCCAGCAGGGCGCCGACCAGCATAAACAGCGATCCAAAAACCTTGTTTAGCGCCTTCATCTGTTTGGGCCCTTTGATCCACGCGGCGATGCGCTGCGCCAGCGTGGCGTAGCCAATCATCACGATAATATCGACCACGATGGTGGTGACGCCGAGCACGAGGTACTGCATCACCTGGGGCTGGTGCGGTACGATAAACTGCGGGAAGAGCGCGGCGAGGAACACGATGCTTTTTGGGTTGGTCAGGTTGACGAACACCGCGCGCTTAAAGAGTTTGCCGCGGCTCTGCGCTTGCGCAAGGGTATTCAGCTCGAGAGAACCCGCGGCTCGCCACTGCTGAATGCCGAGCCAGATAAGATAAGCGGCGCCCGCCCATTTCAGGATTTCAAAGGCCAACAGCGAACGGGAAAAAAGCGTACCCAGGCCAACGCCCACCAGCACGATATGAATGCCGAGCCCGGTCTGTAGCCCGGCAATAGAAGCCGCCGCGCCGCGATAACCGTGGTTGATTGAGGTGGTCATGGTATTTATCGCCCCGGATCCCGGCGACAGGCTGAGAATAAGAGATGTCAGCAGATAGGCAAACCACCACTCGAACGTCATGAGAAACTCCCTGATTGTCTGTTTTTATGCCACAATACGCTATTGTGTAAGCATTGTGTGATGCACGATAAAAAAACGATTTTCAGCGGTTATCAGGGGTGTAAGCCCGATGTTTTTGCAGCAAAAGGACTGGGAAACACGAGAAAACGCGTTTGCGGCCTTTACCATGGGGCCACTGACCGATTTCTGGCGTCAGCGGGAAGAGGCTGAATTTACGGGCGTGGATAACGTTCCGGTGCGCTTTGTTCGCTTCTGCGCCAAAAGTCATGACCGGGTCGTGGTTATTTGTCCGGGTCGCATTGAAAGCTACGTTAAGTACGCCGAACTGGCTTACGATCTTTTCCGCAGCGGTTTTGACGTGATGATTATCGATCATCGCGGCCAGGGGCGCTCCGGACGCATGCTTTCAGATACCCACCGCGGGCACGTCGTTAATTTCAGCGATTACGTCGACGATCTCGCCGCGTTCTGGCAGCAGCAGGTGGCGCCCGGACGCTGGCGGAAACGGTTTATACTGGCCCACTCCATGGGCGGCGCCATTGCGACGCTATTTTTGCAGCGCTACCACCAGCATTGCGACGCGATGGCGCTCTGTGCGCCGATGTTCGGCATCGTTATGCGCCTGCCTGACTGGATGGTGCGCCATATTCTCGATTGGGCTGAGGGCCATCAGCGCATTCGTGAAGAGTATGCCCTCGGTACCGGCCGCTGGCGGGCGCTGCCCTTTGCGGTTAACGTACTGACGCACAGCCGTCAACGCTATCGCCGCAACCTGCGCTTTTACGCCGATGAGCCGCAGCTGCGGGTCGGCGGGCCGACGTTCCACTGGGTGCGCGAGGGGATCCTCGCCGGCGAAGAGGTGCTGGCCGGTGCGGAGAAAGACGTCACGCCAACATTATTGCTCCAGGCGGAAGAAGAGCGGGTGGTCGATAACCGTATGCACGATCGCTACTGTGAACTTCGCGCCGCTGGCGGTCATCCCTGTGAAGGGGATAAGCCGTTTGTCATAGAAGGGGCATACCATGAGATCCTTTTTGAAAAGGACGCAATGCGCTCGGTCGCGCTAAACGCTATCGTCGATTTTTTTGGTCGACACACTTAATCCGGCGAAACGCTCGTCGCCCTGCTTAGAGGTTAAAATTTTTATGTACCAGGTTGTTGCGTCTGATTTAGATGGCACGCTGCTTTCTCCCGATCACTGCTTAACTCCCTACGCCAAAGAGACGCTGAAGCTGCTTACCGCACGCGGTATCAACTTCGTGTTCGCGACCGGCCGCCACTACATCGATGTTGGGCAAATTCGCGATAATCTCGGCATTAAATCCTATATGATCACCTCGAACGGCGCTCGCGTACACGATAGCGAAGGGAAGCAGATCTTCGCCCACAACCTTGACCGCGATATCGCCGCCGACCTGTTCGAAATGATGCGTAACGATCCGGCGATTGTGACCAACGTCTATCGCGAAGATGAGTGGTATATGAATCGCCATCGTCCGGAAGAGATGCGCTTCTTCAAAGAGGCGGTGTTTAACTACAAGCTGTACGAGCCGGGTGAGCTGGATCCTGAAGGGATCAGCAAAGTCTTTTTCACCTGCGATAAGCATGAGCATCTGCTGCCGCTGGAGCAGGCGATCAACGCCCGCTGGGGCGATCGGGTGAACGTGAGCTTCTCTACCGTTACCTGCCTCGAAGTAATGGCGGGCGGCGTGTCGAAAGGGCATGCGCTGGAGGCCGTGGCGAAAATGCTCGGCTATAGCCTGAAAGAGTGTATCGCCTTCGGCGACGGTATGAACGATGCGGAAATGCTGTCAATGGCGGGCAAGGGCTGCATTATGGCCAACGCGCACCAGCGGCTGAAAGACCTGCATCCTGAGCTGGAAGTGATCGGCAGCAACGTCGATGACGCCGTTCCCCACTACCTGCGTAAACTCTATCTTGACTAAAAAAGATTGACGATTGTTTAATTAATGAGCAGTCGTCAACCTATCACTCCGCTACAATGCGTGTTCTTTACTCTATGAGACATTCATTGTGGCGCTACTGATTATCACCACCATTCTGTGGGCCTTTTCCTTTAGCCTGTATGGCGAATACCTGGCAGGCCACGTCGACAGCTATTTTGCGGTGCTGGCGCGCGTTGGCCTGGCGGCGCTGGTGTTTTTGCCCTTCCTGCGCACCCGCGGGCAGAGCCTGTCAACCATCGGCCTGTATATGCTGGTGGGGGCGATGCAGCTCGGTATTATGTATATGCTGAGTTTCCAGGCCTATCTGTACCTGACGGTATCGGAGCTTCTGCTGTTTACCGTCCTGACGCCGCTCTATATCACGCTGATTTACGATATGATGAGCCGCCGTCGCCTGCGCTGGGGCTACGCCTGCAGCGCGCTGCTGGCGGTAATCGGCGCGGGCATCATCCGTTATGACCAGGTGACCAACCATTTCTGGACCGGTTTGACCCTGGTTCAACTCTCCAACATCAGCTTCGCGATTGGCATGGTGGGATACAAGCGCCTGATGGAAACGCGTCCGATGCCGCAGCATAACGCCTTCGCCTGGTTCTACATCGGGGCGTTTCTGGTGGCGGCGGTTGCCTGGTCGATGCTGGGTAACGCGCAGAAAATGCCGGAAACTTCGCTACAGTGGGGCATCCTGGCCTTTCTTGGCGTGGCGGCATCCGGGATTGGTTACTTTATGTGGAACTACGGCGCCACCCAGGTGGATGCCGGTACGCTCGGCATCATGAACAATATGCACGTGCCTGCCGGGCTGCTGGTAAACCTGGCCATCTGGCAGACGCAGCCCCGCTGGCCGAGCTTTATTATTGGCGCTCTGGTGATCCTGGCCTCGCTATGGGTCCATCGACGCTGGGTCGCTCCGCACTCCGCACAAACGGTAAATGATCGCAAGCGTGGTTCCGCGCTGAGCGAATAAACGCCTCGGTAACCGGCTGGCGCTGCTCGCCGTCGCGCACCGCGGCGTACAGTCGGCTCCACAGTCCCTCGCCCAGGGTTTTGGTCACCACCAGGCCCTGGCGCTCAAAGCTTTCCACGACCCAGTGCGGCAGGGCGGCGATGCCCATTCGCGCCGCCACCATCTGAATTAACAGCAGCGTATTGTCGACGCTCTTCAGCTGCGGGCTAATCCCGGCAGGCTGCAGGAAGTGACGCCAGATATCCAGACGTGCGCGCTGGACCGGATAAATCAGCAGCATTTCAGTCGCTAAATCCTCGGGCGCGATGCGCGCCTTTGTCGCCAGCGGATGATCCGGCGCCATCACCAGGCGTACTTCGAAATCAAACATTGGCGAATAGTGCAGTCCGCTGCGCGGCAGGATATCGGAGGTCATCACTAGATCCAGCTCGCCCTGCTGCAGGCCCGGCTGCGGGTCGAAGATCACCCCGGACTGAAAGTCCACCTCCACATGCGGCCAGCGGGCGCGGAAACTCTCCAGCGCCGGCGTGAGCCACTGAATACAGCTATGGCATTCGATGGCGATACGCAGCCGGGTTTGCTGCGGCTCATTGCAATCCTGCAGGGCGCGGCTGATTTGCGGCAGGACCTGATTGGCCAGCTGCAGCAGGATCTCTCCCTGCGGCGTAAAGCGCAGCGGCTGACTTTTACGTACAAACAGACGGAAGCCGAGGCGCTGTTCCAGATCGCTGAACTGGTGGGACAAGGCGGATTGGGTCTGGTGCAGGGCCGCCGCCGCGCCTGCCAGAGAGCCGCTATTCCGCAACGCCTGGAGCGTTTTCAGGTGTTTAATTTCGATCATGAAAGTCCTTCACTTCGGCATGAATAATTTGCGCTTGAGGAATATACAGTAACTGCCAATTATGGATGTGTAAACATCTGGACGTCTAAATCCTTTATCTTTCGAATTTATGGCAGCGTTGGCTGCACTTCCTCACCCCCGTCACTTACTTCAGTAAGCTCCTGGGGATGAGCAAGTTTGCCGCCTTCCCTAAATCCGAAATCTTTCGGATTGCAATTATGAGGCTCAAAAAATGACAATTATTAACCACACCCTCGGTTTCCCTCGCATTGGCCTGCGCCGCGAGCTGAAGAAAGCGCAAGAAAGCTACTGGGCGGGCAATACCAGCCGCGAAGAACTGCTGGCCGTTGGCCGCGAACTGCGCGCTCGCCACTGGGAACAGCAGAAGCAGGCGGGCATTGACCTGCTACCGGTGGGCGATTTCGCCTGGTACGACCATGTTCTGACCACCAGCCTGTGGCTTGGCAACGTGCCGGCTCGTCATCAGAACAAAGACGGCTCCGTTGATATCGATACCCTTTTTCGCATAGGCCGCGGCCGCGCGCCGACCGGCGAACCGGCCGCGGCGGCGGAAATGACCAAATGGTTTAACACTAACTACCACTACATAGTGCCGGAATTTGTGAAGGGCCAGCAGTTCAAACTGAGCTGGAACCAGCTGTTGGATGAGGTGGACGAAGCGCTGGCGCTGGGCCACAAAGTGAAGCCCGTCCTGCTTGGGCCAGTCACCTATCTGTGGCTCGGTAAGGTGAAAGGCGAGCCGTTCGACCGCCTGAACCTGCTGCACGATATTCTGCCTGTTTACCAGCAGGTGCTGACTGAACTGGCAAAACGCGGCGTTGAGTGGGTGCAGATTGATGAACCGGCGCTGGTGCTCGAGCTGCCGCAGGCGTGGCTGGATGCCTTCAAACCGGCTTACGCGGCCCTTAGCGGTCAGCTTAAGCTGCTGCTGACTACCTACTTTGAAGGCATTACCGATAACCTCGACACCATTACCGCACTGCCGGTACAGGGCCTGCATGTGGATCTGGTCCACGGCCAGGACGATGTCGCCGAACTGCATAAGCGCCTGCCTGCCGACTGGCTGCTCTCCGCGGGGCTGATCAACGGCCGCAACGTCTGGCGCGCCGATCTGAGCGAGAAATACGCGCAGGTTAAAGATATCGTCGGCAAACGTGAACTGTGGGTAGCCTCTTCCTGCTCCCTGCTGCACAGCCCGATCGATCTGAACGTGGAAACGCGGCTCGATGCCGAAGTGAAGAGCTGGTTTGCCTTCGCCCTGCAAAAATGCCGGGAGCTGGCGCTGCTGCGCGATGCGCTGAACAGCGGCGACACCGCGGCGATTGCTGACTGGAGCGCGCCGATCCAGGCACGTCGCCAGTCAACCCGCGTGCACAACGCTGCGGTAGAGAAGCGTCTGGCGGCCATTACCGCTCAGGACAGCCAGCGTCAAAGCGTCTACGAAGTTCGCGCCGAAGCGCAGCGCGCCCGCTTTAAGCTGCCGGCCTGGCCAACCACCACCATCGGCTCCTTCCCCCAGACCACCGAGATCCGCGGCCTGCGCCTGGACTTCAAAAAGGGCAATCTCGATGCTAACCGCTACCGCACCGGCATCGCCGAACACATTAAGCAGGCGATCGTTGAGCAGGAGCGACTGGGGCTGGACGTGCTGGTACACGGTGAAGCCGAGCGTAACGATATGGTGGAATACTTCGGCGAACACCTGGACGGCTTTATTTTCACGCAGAACGGCTGGGTACAGAGCTACGGCTCCCGCTGCGTCAAACCGCCGGTGGTCATCGGCGATATCAGCCGCCCGGAGGCGATCACCGTCGAGTGGGCAAAATACGCTCAGTCCCTGACCGACAAACCGGTAAAAGGCATGCTGACCGGCCCGGTGACCATTCTTTGCTGGTCCTTCCCGCGTGAGGACGTCAGCCGTGAAACGATTGCGAAACAGATAGCCCTCGCGCTGCGCGATGAAGTGGCGGATCTGGAAGCCGCCGGTATCGGTATCATCCAGATCGACGAACCGGCCCTGCGGGAAGGCCTGCCGCTGAAGCGTAGCGACTGGGATGCGTATCTGGCATGGGGGGTGGAAGCTTTCCGTATCAATGCCGCGGTGGCGAAAGACGACACGCAGATCCACACCCATATGTGCTATTGCGAGTTCAACGACATCATGGATTCCATCGCCGCGCTGGATGCGGACGTGATTACCATCGAAACCTCGCGTTCTGATATGGAGCTGCTGGAGTCGTTCGAAGCGTTCGACTACCCGAATGAAATCGGGCCGGGCGTGTACGACATTCACTCCCCGAACGTGCCGAGCGTGGAGTGGATTGAAGGGCTGCTGGAAAAAGCCGCGCAGCGTATCCCGGCAGAGCGCCTGTGGGTGAACCCGGACTGCGGCCTGAAAACCCGCGGCTGGACGGAAACGCGCGCCGCGCTGGCCAACATGGTCAAGGCCGCGCAAAACCTGCGCCAGGCGTAATATAAATCACACTTGTGGGAGGCCCCGGCCTCCTTTTTTGGTTTCTTCTCTTCGCTGGCAAAACCGAATGTGAAGAACTGTTCGGCGTGAAGCGGCAGCGTCTGGATAACGTCCACCCGCTCCCGGCTGTTGCTCAGGACGGATGTCTTTGACTACAGTTAAGCGTTCCCTGAACCGAAGCTGTGATAACTCTCCTGAGGTGAAAGATGATTGAACACCACGATCAAAAAGGGTATTTGTGTTTTGCCATTAATCTGGGTAATCCGGTGCTTACGACACTGCTGCCGGATGGGTCTCCGGGGGGGATTACCGTCGAGCTGGCAAAGAAACTGGCTGCAGAGAGCCAGCGCGAAGCGCGGTTTGTGACCTGGCCGACGGCCGGGCAGGTAGTGGACGCGGCGCTGCAGGATCAATGGGATATCGCCTTTCTGGCTATCGACCCGGCGCGGGAAGATAAGCTTCGCTTTACGCCATCCTACGTCACTATCGAAAGCTCGCTGATGGTGAAAAAAGAGAGCCAGATTCAATCGGTTCAGGAGATGGACCGCGCAGGCGTGGTAATTAACGTGGGCAAAGGCGCGGCCTACGAGCTGTATCTGATTCGCACGCTGCAGCATGCGACGATGCGCCAGTACGCCACCTCACAGGAGGCTATTCAGGCGTTTATCAACGGCGAAGGCGATTGGGTGGCCGGTATTCGCCAGCCTCTGGAGAAAGCCGCGCAGGAGAATCCGCAGTTTCGCGTTCTGCCCGACAGCTTTAGCCAGATACACCAGGCGATATGCGTACCGCGCAATGCGACGCAGCACTATGAATTTATTTGCCGCCGCCTCTCTTCCTGGATAGCGGACGGTACTATTGCCGGGATGGTGAGCCGCCATATCGGCAATAGCTGATCGTTAACCGCGCTTACCGCCATACTGCGCAAACCAGGCCAGCATCCGCTGCCAGCCGTCTTTTGCCGACTCTTCATGATAGCTGGCGCGATAGTCGGCATTAAAAGCGTGGTCGGCGTGCGGGTAAACCACGATTTCCGCCGTGGCGTTGGCCGCCCGCAGCGCCTGACGCATCGTTTCCACCGTGTCCTGCGGGATGCTGTCATCTTTCGCGCCATAAAGCCCTAACACCGGCGCGTTAAGATCGACGGCAATATCGACCGGATGCTTCGGCGAATTCAGCGTTTTCTCGCCGACCAGCTTGCCGTACCAGGCGACGGCGGCTTTTAACTGCGGATTATGTGCAGCGTACAGCCAGGTAATACGCCCGCCCCAGCAGAAGCCGGTAATCAGCAAGCGATGGGCATCGCCGCCGTGGCGGTAGGCCCAACTGGCCACGTGATCGAGGTCGGCCAGCACCTGAGAATCCGGCACCTTTTTGACCAGTCCCTGGAACAGAGAAGGGATGTCGCTGTAATCATTAGGATCGCCCTGGCGGAAGTAGAGCTCCGGTGCGATAGCCAGATACCCCTCCTTTGCCAGACGGCGGCAGATATCGCGGATATGTTCATGCACGCCGAAAATTTCCTGGACCACGATAACGACCGGCAGCGGACCGTCGACGCCGCGCGGGCGAGCATGGAACGCCGGCATGTTGTCTCCCTGTGAAGGGATGGATGTCTCCCCGGAGACGATGTTCTCATCTGATGTGTGAACGGCAGTTGAGGCGTGCGGCGTGGCTGCAGGTGCAAAGCCGGTTTGCTTAATTGTCGTCATGGTATTCTCCGTACCCTCAATTTATTAGCGCATCAATAACTATAGCTGCTCTGGACAGGACGTTAATCAAACACAGTGCCCGAAACAGGCTATCTTTTGTTCAGGCTTCTGCGATTTAGCTTGTTAATGTGATGTATATCACTATTTTATGGAAAGTTATTGCAATGAATTTCATTCATGGTGATTGTGGTCACAAAATTGAGCCGACAGCTTCTGTAAAGTACCGTTTTGCTTCTGCTGATAATTCGACCCACAGAGGAGTTTTTTATGTCCAAGTCTGATGTTTTTCATCTCGGCCTCACCAAAAACGATTTACAAGGGGCTACGCTGGCTATCGTCCCTGGCGATCCGGAGCGTGTGGAAAAGATCGCCGCGCTGATGGATAAGCCGGTTAAGCTGGCATCTCACCGTGAATTCACCACCTGGCGCGCTGAGCTGGATGGTAAAGCAGTGATTGTCTGCTCTACCGGTATCGGCGGCCCATCGACCTCTATCGCCGTGGAAGAGCTGGCCCAGCTGGGCATCCGTACCTTCCTGCGCATCGGCACCACCGGCGCCATTCAGCCGCATATTAATGTCGGCGACGTTCTGGTGACGACCGCGTCCGTCCGTCTGGACGGCGCAAGCCTGCACTTTGCGCCAATGGAGTTCCCGGCGGTGGCTGACTTTGAATGTACTACCGCGCTGGTTGAAGCGGCGAAGTCTATCGGCGCGACCACCCATATCGGTGTCACCGCCTCTTCCGACACCTTCTATCCGGGCCAGGAACGTTACGATACCTTCTCCGGCCGCGTTGTTAGCCGTTTTAAAGGCTCGATGGAAGAGTGGCAGGCGATGGGCGTGATGAACTATGAAATGGAATCCGCCACGCTGCTGACGATGTGCGCCAGCCAGGGCCTGCGCGCCGGGATGGTTGCCGGAGTTATCGTCAACCGTACCCAGCAGGAAATTCCGAACGCGGAAACCATGAAGCAAACCGAAAGCCACGCGGTGAAAATTGTCGTGGAAGCGGCGCGCCGCCTGCTGTAGTTACCCTTTCTTCTGCCAGGGGTCGGACTCTCCGGCCCTTCTTTTTTGCGTAGCGCCTCGCAGGAAAACCCTTTCAAACTGGACGTTTGTACAGCACAATTCTATTTTGTGCCGTAAGTCGTTGCCGCAGGGGGCGTTGTGGATATCTCAATTATTATTAGTGCCGTTGTGGCGCTGGCCGTCGGGCTGATTGTCGGCTGGCTGGCGACCAAAGCGCACGCCGATCAAATTCGCGCCGATCTTATCGATGAGCGGCGCGAGCTGGATATTGAGCTGAGCGCGGCCCGCCAACGTCTGGTGCAGGAGTCACACTGGCGAGAAGAGTGTGAACTGCTCAATAACGAACTGCGCAGCCTGCGCGATATCAACGCCTCGCTGGAAGCCGATCTTCGCGAAGTGACCACCCGACTTGAATCCACTCAGCTGCATGCGGAAGACAAAATTCGCCAGATGGTGAACAGCGAGCAGCGTCTTAGCGAACAGTTTGAGAATCTGGCAAATCGCATTTTTGAGCACAGCAACCGGCGGGTGGATGAGCAGAATCGCCAGAGCCTGCACGGCCTGCTGACGCCGCTTCGCGAACAGCTGGATGGCTTTCGTCGGCAGGTGCAGGATAGCTTTGGTCAGGAAGCGCGGGAGCGCCATACTCTGGCCCATGAAATCCGCAATCTTCAGCAGCTGAATGCGCAAATGGCCCAGGAGGCGCTAAACCTGACGCGCGCGCTCAAAGGCGATAACAAAACCCAGGGCAACTGGGGCGAGGTGGTGTTGACCCGCGTGCTGGAAGCGTCCGGACTGCGGGAAGGATATGAATATCAGACCCAGGTCAGCATCGAAACGGACAACCGCGCGCGGATGCAGCCCGATGTGATTGTCCGTTTACCGCAGGGGAAAGACGTGGTGATCGATGCCAAGATGACCCTGGTGGCCTATGAGCGCTATTTCAACGCCGAAGATGATTACACCCGTGAAGCGGCGCTGCAGGAGCATATCGCTTCGGTACGCAACCATATGCGCCTGCTGGGGCGTAAAGACTACCAGCAGCTGCCGGGGCTGCGTTCGCTCGACTACGTTCTGATGTTTATCCCGGTGGAGCCCGCCTTCCTGCTGGCTATCGATCGTCAGCCAGAACTCATTAGCGAAGCGCTGAAGAACAACATCATGCTGGTGAGCCCAACCACGCTGCTGGTGGCGCTGCGGACTATCGCCAATCTCTGGCGCTATGAGCATCAGAGCCGTAACGCGCAGAAAATTGCCGAAAGAGCGGGGCGGCTGTATGACAAGATGCGCCTGTTTGTCGATGATATGTCCGCCATCGGACAGGGCCTGGATAAAGCTCAGGATAACTACCGCCAGGCGATGAAAAAGCTCGCCTCCGGACGAGGTAACCTGCTGGTACAGGCGGAATCATTCCGTGAGCTGGGCGTGGAGGTTAAGCGTGAGATTAATCCTGAGTTAGTTGAACAGGCGACGGCCCAGGATGAAGAATACCGCCTTGCGCAGGGGGGTAACCCGCCGGAAGATAACGATATTTCATCCGATCCTACGGCTACTGCCATGTTTGGGGGCGGCTCCCGGCCACGTTGAAGCGTATGGGAAGTGCGCTAAACCTGTTACACTCAACGAACATTTTCTTGATAAGCAAGCAGGCATTGAGATGGTTGAGGATTCACAAGAAACGACGCATTTTGGCTTTCAGACTGTCGCCAAAGAGCAGAAAGCTAACATGGTGGCGCATGTATTTCATTCTGTGGCCGCAAAATATGACGTAATGAACGACCTGATGTCGTTCGGTATTCATCGTTTGTGGAAGCGTTTCACCATCGACTGCAGCGGCGTCCGCCGCGGGCAAACCGTATTGGATCTGGCTGGTGGTACCGGCGATCTGACGGCGAAATTCTCTCGCCTGGTGGGTGAAACCGGCCGCGTGATGCTGGCGGACATCAACGACTCTATGCTGAAAATGGGCCGCGAAAAGCTGCGTAACATTGGTATTGTCGGCAACGTGGAATACGTCCAGGCAAACGCTGAAGCGCTGCCTTTTGCAGACAACACCTTTGATTGCATTACGATTTCTTTCGGTCTGCGTAACGTGACCGACAAAGAAAAAGCGCTGCGCTCAATGTATCGCGTATTAAAGCCGGGCGGCCGCCTGCTGGTGCTGGAATTCTCAAAACCGATTATTGAGCCGCTCAGTAAAGCCTACGATGCCTATTCCTTCCATATCCTGCCGCGCGTGGGTGAGCTGGTTGCTAAAGATGCCGAAAGCTATCGTTATCTTGCTGAATCTATTCGAATGCATCCCGATCAGGACACGCTGAAAGGCATGATGCAGGACGCAGGGTTTGAAAGCGTCGACTACTACAACCTGACGGCAGGTATCGTTGCGCTACACCGCGGATATAAGTTCTGACAGGAGGGACGCTATGCCTTTCAAACCACTGGTCACCGCCGGTCTTGAGACGGTCCTTAACACCTTCCTCTGGCGCGATCGGGCGCTGAAACCCGCGCGCCAGCGCCTGCTGGGGAAAGTGCTGCGCATCGAGCTGCAAGAGCTTTCCGATCCTGTGGTGCTGGTTTTTAGCGAACGTCAGCTGGACGTGCTGGGCGCGTGGGAAGGTGAGGCTGATTGCACCGTACGTACCCGCCTTAGCGTGCTTCCGCAATTGCGCAATCGCCAGCAGCTTACCGCGCTGATTCGTAGCGGCGATCTTGAAGTGCAGGGCGACCTGCAGGTGGTGCAAAATACCGTCACGCTGTGCGATCTGGCAGAGTTCGATCCGGCTGAACTGCTTGCCCCGTATACCGGTGATGTGGTTGCGGAAGGCTTTAGTAAAGTATTCCGCGGCGGCGCTCGCTTTCTTCTGCATGGCGCTCAACGCCAGCAGCGCTATGTCGCGGAAGCGATTACCGAAGAGTGGCGCCTGGCGCCGGGGCCGCTGGAGCTGGCCTGGTTTGCAGAGGAAACCGCTGCGGTAGAACGAACCCTGGCCGCGCTGGAAAAACGGCTGGACACGCTGGAGGGCAAATGACGCCAGGAGAATTACGGCGCCTGTATTTTATCGTCCACACCTTTTTGAGCTACGGGCTTGATGAGCTCATTCCCAAAATGCGTATCACGCTGCCGCTGCGAATCTGGCGGCGGATGCTGTTCTGGATGCCCAACCGCCATAAAGATCGTCCTCTTGGCGAGCGACTGCGCCTCGCATTACAAGAACTGGGGCCGGTGTGGATCAAGTTTGGTCAGATGCTCTCGACCCGTCGCGACCTGTTTCCGCCGCACATTGCCGATCAGCTGGCCATGCTGCAGGATCGCGTCGCGCCCTTTGACGGTCTGCAGGCCAAAAAGCAGATTGAGCAAGCCATGGGCGGCCTGCCGGTAGAAGCCTGGTTTGATGACTTCTCTGTTGAACCGCTCGCTTCCGCTTCTATTGCCCAGGTGCATACCGCGCGTCTGAAAGAGAACGGTAAAGAGGTGGTCATTAAGGTGATCCGCCCGGATATCGTGCCGGTTATCAAAGCGGATATGAAGCTTATCTACCGTCTTGCCCGCTGGGTGCCGCGTCTGTTACCGGACGGCCGTCGCCTTCGCCCGCAGGAAGTGGTTCGCGAATATGAAAAAACGCTGCTGGATGAGCTCAACCTGCTGCGTGAATCGGCTAACGCTATCCAGCTTCGCCGCAACTTCGACGAGAGCCCAATGCTTTATGTCCCGGAAGTTTATTCGGACTACTGTAGCGAAGGCATGATGGTGATGGAGCGGATTTACGGGATCCCGGTGTCCGACGTCGCCGCGCTGGAAGCGCAAGGGACTAACATGAAGCTGCTGGCCGAGCGTGGCGTGCAGGTCTTCTTTACGCAGGTTTTCCGCGACAGCTTCTTCCATGCCGACATGCATCCGGGCAATATTTTTGTCAGCCGTCATCATCCGGAAGATCCGCAGTACATTGGTATTGACTGCGGTATTGTCGGTTCGCTGAACAAAGAAGATAAGCGCTATCTGGCGGAGAACTTCATTGCCTTCTTCAACCGCGATTATCGCAAAGTTGCGGAGCTGCACGTTGATTCCGGCTGGGTTCCCGCGGATACCAACGTCGAAGAGTTCGAGTTTGCTATTCGTACCGTCTGCGAGCCTATCTTTGAAAAACCGCTGGCGGAAATCTCGTTTGGCCACGTGTTGTTGAACCTGTTTAATACGGCGCGACGTTTCAATATGGAAGTGCAGCCGCAGCTGGTTCTGCTGCAGAAGACATTACTTTACGTAGAAGGTGTAGGTCGCCAGCTCTATCCTCAGTTAGACTTGTGGAAAACGGCGAAACCGTTCCTTGAGTCGTGGATCAAAGATCAGGTGGGCATTCCGGCTCTGGTGCGGGCGTTTAAAGAAAAAGCGCCGTTCTGGATCGAAAGAATGCCGGAAATACCGGAGCTGGTTTACCAGAGCCTGCAGCAAAGCAAGCAGTTGCAGAATAGCGTCGATACCATCGTGCGCGACATCCAGGTGCGGCACGTGCGCCAGGGTCAGTCCCGCTATTTGTTCGGTATAGGCGCGGTTTTATTACTGAGTGGTACGCTGCTATTCATTCATCGTCCCGAGTGGGGCATGATGCCAGGCTGGCTGATGGCCGCTGGGGTCGTAACCTGGCTTATCGGCTGGCGAAAGACGAACTGACGGCGGCCGCCTTTATCACTGCGCATAATGTGTATAATGCGTCCTAATAATTCATCATCTGTCATAGGGGAATGTGTATGGGTGGTATCAGTATTTGGCAGTTACTCATTGTTGTCGTCATCGTGGTTCTGCTTTTTGGGACAAAAAAGCTGAGCTCGCTCGGTTCAGATTTAGGGGCGTCGATCAAAGGCTTTAAAAAGGCCATGAGCGACGAAGAGAAACCGGAAAAATCCTCCGCGCCGGATGCAGATTTCGCGGCGAAGACCCTTGCTGATAAGCCGGATGATGCAAAGAAAGACGAGACTAAACGCCACGACAAAGAGCAGGTGTAATTCGTGTTCGATATCGGTTTTAGTGAGCTGCTGCTGGTATTCGTGATTGGCCTCATCGTTCTGGGGCCACAGCGACTACCGGTAGCGGTAAAGACGGTGGTGAGCTGGATCCGCACGCTGCGGTCGCTTGCGGCTACCGTACAAAATGAAATTACCCAGGAATTAAAACTGCAGGAGTTTCAGGAAAGCCTTAAAAAGGTGGAAAAGGCCAGCCTGGACAACCTGACGCCCGAGCTAAAAGCTTCAATGGATGAACTGCGTGAAGCGGCTGAATCTATGAAGCGATCCTACTCCGCCCACGATCCTGAAAAAGCCAGCGATGAAGCCAATACCATTCACAACCCGGTCGTAAAAGGGAGTGAAGAGCAGCGCAAGGACGTGACGCCAGCGACGGCTGAACATCAGGCCAGTGCGCCAGAGCATGCGCCTGACTCCGTGTCTGAAGAACTCCCCGCTTCGCAGAGTGAAATCCCGGCAGCGAAAGTGAAAGCTGCCGTGTCGGCTTCCGATTCCTCCTCCCCTGTACCGAGTGATAAACAGTAAAAATGGGCGTAGACGATACTCAACCGCTAATTACGCATCTGATTGAGCTGCGCAAGCGCTTGATCAACAGCATTCTTGCGATTCTGGTGATTTTCCTGGCGTTAGTCTATTTCGCCAACGATATCTATCAGCTGGTTTCCGCGCCGCTGATTCGGCAGATGCCGGTCGGTGCGACCATGATCGCCACGGATGTGGCCTCGCCTTTCTTCACGCCGATCAAGCTGACCTTTATGGTATCGATAATTTTGTCGGTCCCGGTCATTTTGTATCAGGTCTGGGCCTTTGTGGCGCCAGCGCTGTATAAGCATGAACGTCGGCTGGTTATGCCGCTGCTGGTCTCCAGTACGCTGCTGTTCTATATCGGCATGGCCTTTGCCTACTTCGTCGTTTTCCCGCTGGCGTTTGGTTTTCTGACCCACGCGGCGCCGGAAGGCGTACAGGTCTCTACCGATATTCGCAGCTACCTCGACTTTGTGATGGCGCTGTTTATCGCCTTTGGCGTCTCATTCGAGGTTCCGGTGGCCATAGTCCTGCTGTGCTGGATGGGCGTCACCACGCCGGACGACCTGCGTAAGAAACGCCCCTACGTACTGGTTGGCGCATTCGTTGTCGGGATGCTGCTGACCCCGCCGGACGTGTTCTCGCAAACCCTGCTGGCGATTCCGATGTACTGTCTGTTTGAGGTCGGGGTCTTCTTCGCGCGGTTCTACACCGGTAAACGCCTGACGCGTGATGAGGATGCCGCTGCCGAAGAGGCGCAGGGCAAAGAAGAATAACGCTCAACCGCCCGTCAGGGCGGTTGCCGTATGGGAGCGATAATGTTTGATATCGGCGTAAATCTGACCAGTTCGCAGTTTTCCCGCGATCGCGACGAGGTGGTTTCCCGGGCCCGGGCGGCGGGCGTCAGCGGGATGCTATTGACGGGAACCAACCTGCATGAAAGCGCGCAGGCGCAGCAGCTGGCGCGCCGTTATTCCGGGTGCTGGTCAACGGCCGGCGTTCATCCCCACGACAGTCGCAGCTGGACGGACTCGGCGGCGGCAGCGGTCTATGCGCTGGCTCGCGAGCCGGAAGTCGTTGCGGTGGGTGAGTGCGGGCTGGATTTCAACCGCAATTTTTCGACGCCTCAGGAGCAAGAAGCGGCGTTTAGCGCTCAGCTGGCGCTGGCCGCGGAGCTGTCGATGCCGGTATTTCTGCACTGCCGCGATGCGCACGAGCGCTTCCTGGCCCTGCTGGTGCCCTGGCTTGATAAGCTCCCGGGGGCCGTTGTGCATTGTTTTACCGGTAGCCGCGAAGAGATGCGCGAATGCGTGGAGCACGGTTTATTTATTGGTATCACCGGCTGGGTATGCGATGAGCGTCGGGGGCTGGAGCTGCGAGAGCTGCTGGTCGATATTCCGGCAGAGCGCCTGCTGATTGAGACCGATGCGCCGTACCTGTTGCCGCGAGATATGCTGCCAAAACCCGCTTCTCGCCGCAATGAGCCCGCCTACCTGCCGCATATTCTGACCCGCATCGCGCAATGGCGTGGGGAGGAGGCGCAATGGCTGGAAGACGTGACTGATGCTAACGTCAGAAGACTTTTTGGCGTGGGTTTTTAAGCGCCGTCAGATTTTATAAAAGTCAGTATTTTTAACGCTCTGGAGCACCTGCTTGTTAAGCAGATTCAGCAGCAGCATCGAGCGGGCTTCGCCGTCCGGTTCGGTAAAAATAGCCTGCAGACCCTCAAAAGCGCCATCGGTAATCAGCACGCTGTCGCCTTCGTGCGGCGTTTCAGGATCGGTGATACCTTCCGGTTTGTAGATGGAAAGCTGATGAATGACGGCAGATGGCACGATAGCGGGCAGCGCGCCGAAACGCACAAAACTGTTCACACCGCGCGTGGCGCTGATGGTAGTGGTATGAATCACTTCCGGGTCGAACTCGATAAACAGATAATTTGGGAACAGGGGCTCGCTGACCGTCGTGCGTTTACCGCGGACGATTTTTTCCAGCTCGATCGTTGGCATCAGGCAATTGACGGCCTGCCGTTCAAGGTGTTCCTGGGCTCGTTCAAGCTGCCCACGTTTGCAATAAAGTAAGTACCAGGCTTGCATAATGACTCTTTCCAATGCTACTAGCTGCAAGCATAACAAAAGCCCGGTACGATCGCGAAATCATTGCGGGTGAAAACTAAATTTCAGCGTTCTTTCACGCTAATTTAACAAAAATACAGCATAGCTCCGGCGAACGCCGTATAATCACCCGCCTGTATAGAGGTCAATAACAACTCCATGAAATACCACGATCTACGCGAATTTCTGACATTACTGGAGCAGCAGGGGGAATTGAAACGGATCTCCCTGCCGGTCGATCCTCACCTGGAAATCACCGAAATTGCCGACCGCACTTTGCGAGCTGGCGGTCCGGCGCTGCTATTCGAAAATCCCAAGGGCTACGCCATGCCGGTGCTGTGTAATCTTTTCGGCACGCCGCGGCGAGTCGCGCTGGGGATGGGGCAGGAGGATGTCAGTTCTCTGCGGGAAGTGGGTAAGCTTCTGGCATTCCTGAAAGAGCCGGAACCCCCAAAAGGCTTCCGCGATCTGTTTGATAAGCTGCCGCAGTTCAAACAGGTGCTGAATATGCCGACTAAGCGTCTGCGCGGAGCGCCGTGCCAGCAAAAAATCATTCAGGGTGATGAAGTTGATTTGACTCGTATCCCGATCATGACCTGCTGGCCGGAAGATGCCGCGCCGCTGATCACCTGGGGTCTGACGGTGACCCGCGGCCCGCATAAAGAGCGGCAGAATCTGGGCATTTATCGCCAGCAGCTGATTGGCAAGAACAAGCTGATTATGCGCTGGCTATCGCATCGCGGCGGCGCGCTGGACTTCCAGGAGTGGTGCGCGGCGCGTCCTGGCGAGCGTTTCCCGGTCTCCGTCGCGCTGGGCGCCGATCCGGCAACCATTCTCGGGGCGGTGACTCCGGTTCCGGATACTCTTTCCGAATACGCTTTTGCCGGGCTACTGCGCGGCACCAAAACCGAAGTCGTGAAGTGCATCTCTAACGATCTTGAGGTGCCCGCCAGCGCGGAGATCGTGCTGGAAGGGTATATTGAAGCCGGAGAAATGGCGCCGGAAGGCCCCTATGGCGACCATACTGGCTACTACAATGAAGTGGATAACTTCCCGGTCTTTACCGTTACCCACATTACTCAGCGTGAAGATGCCATCTATCACTCGACCTATACCGGGCGCCCGCCGGATGAGCCGGCGGTACTGGGCGTTGCGCTGAACGAAGTGTTCGTCCCCATTCTGCAAAAGCAGTTTCCTGAAATCGTGGATTTCTATTTGCCGCCTGAAGGCTGTTCCTATCGCCTGGCGGTCGTCACGATGAAGAAGCAGTACGCCGGTCACGCGAAACGCGTCATGATGGGCGTCTGGTCGTTCCTCCGCCAGTTCATGTATACCAAGTTCGTTATTGTCTGCGATGACGATGTCAACGCGCGCGACTGGAATGATGTGATTTGGGCGATTACTACCCGTATGGACCCGGCGCGTGATACGGTACTGGTAGAAAATACGCCAATTGATTATCTGGATTTTGCCTCACCGGTTTCCGGTTTGGGTTCAAAAATGGGGCTGGATGCCACAAATAAATGGCCTGGAGAGACCCAGCGCGAGTGGGGTCGTCCGATCAAGAAAGATCCTGAGGTGACGGCGCGCGTCGACGCCATCTGGGATGAACTGGCTATCTTCAAATAACAGTAAGCGGGGCTACGCCGCTGTTTTGCACAATAGACCCGACAGAGGGGACGCATGACAACCTTAAGCTGTAAAGTGACCTCAGTGGAGGCGATTACCGATACTGTGTATCGCGTTCGATTAGTGCCGGAAGCGGCGTTTTCCTTCCGTGCCGGTCAGTATCTGATGGTCGTGATGGACGAACGCGATAAGCGCCCATTCTCGATGGCCTCCACGCCGTCGGAACAGGAGTTTATCGAGCTGCATATCGGTGCATCTGAACTGAACCTGTATGCGATGGCGGTGATGGATCGAATCCTGAAAGAGCGTCAAATCGAGGTCGATATGCCGCATGGCGAAGCCTGGCTGCGCGATGATGAAGAACGTCCTCTGATTTTAATCGCCGGGGGAACGGGCTTCTCTTACGTGCGTTCGATTCTGCTCACCGCGCTGGCGCGCAATCCGAATCGCGATATCGCCATCTACTGGGGCGGGCGCGAAGCGAAACATCTCTATGACCTGGCCGAGCTCGAAGCGTTAAGCCTGCAGCATCCGGGCCTGCGCGTCGAACCCGTTGTTGAGCAGCCTGACGCCGAGTGGCGTGGCCGTACCGGAACCGTACTCACGGCGGTTCTGCAGGATTACGGTACGCTGGGCGAGCATGATATCTATATCGCTGGCCGCTTCGAGATGGCGAAAATTGCCCGCGACCTGTTCTGCAACGAGCGCGGCGCGCGCGAAGATCGCCTGTTTGGCGATGCCTTTGCGTTTATCTGATAGCCGCTCTGCCGGCATCCGGGCTTTTGGCCCGGATGCTGTTGTTACCGGGCATCGCTGAAGTAAACGTACAGCGGTCGCTCGTTTTCCAGCAAACAGAGCATTTTCCCTACCGGGTTCCCTTCTTTTTCCAGCGTGGCGGCTAGCTGCGTCGCGATATGCTGGCTGCCTATCTTCTCATCATAGCGTTCGGTAGTGATATCGGTGACGGTCAGATCCTTGAACCGCTCGCTTTGCGGATCCTGCGCCATTTTACCGATCCCCCATGAGAGGCAGGCCTGAGCGTTATCCTGTTCGCTGGCGAGCGCTGCGGCAGGGAACGTCGTTAGCAAAAAAATGATGGGGATTATTTTCATGACTCTTCATTATCCTTAATGAGCGTGACGTATCCGGTGATAATAACCGAATAGCGGAAATAAAAAACCCGCCCCTGACAGGCGGGAAGAACGGCAACTAAACCCTCTCTCTTCGCCATTGTCACCATAACTGCGTTGGCTGCATTCATTCACCCGAATCACTTACTATATGTAAGCTCATCGGGATTCATTCACTTGCCGCCTTGTTCTGGCACCAATGGCTTTGAGATGACTCTTTGATTAAACCCGCTCGAATACCGTCGCGATACCCTGACCTAAACCAATACACATCGTCGCCAGGCCGAACTGCGCGTCTTTGCGCTCCATCTGATTGATCAATGTGGTGCTAATGCGCGCGCCGGAACAGCCGAGCGGATGACCCAGGGCGATCGCGCCGCCGTTGAGGTTGATCTTCTCGTCGATCTGTTCCATCAGTCCCAGATCTTTAATGCACGGCAGGATCTGCGCGGCAAAAGCTTCGTTCATTTCGAACACATCGATATCGCTGGTGGAGAGCCCGGCTTTTTTCAGCGCCAGTTTTGACGCGGGAACCGGACCATAGCCCATTATTGACGGGTCGCAGCCGACGACAGCCATCGAACGCACGCGAGCGCGGGGCTTCAGGCCCAGTTCGCGGGCGCGGCTTTCGCTCATTAACAGCATGGCTGCGGCGCCATCGGAGAGGGCGGATGAGGTTCCCGCCGTCACGGTTCCGGTTACCGGATCGAAAGCGGGTCTAAGCGCGGCCAGCGCTTCAACCGTTGTCTCCGGGCGAATCACTTCGTCGTAGCTGTAAGACTTCAGCACGCCGTCGGCGTCGTGACCGCCGGTCGGGACAATTTCCGCTTTGAATGCGCCGGATTGCGTCGCGGCCCAGGCGCGGGCGTGGGAGCGAGCCGCAAACTGGTCCTGCATCTCGCGGCTGATGCCGTGCAGGCGCGCCAGCATTTCTGCCGTCAGCCCCATCATTCCGGCGGCTTTGGCGACGTTACGGCTCAGGCCCGGATGGAAATCTACGCCGTGGCTCATCGGGACGTGGCCCATATGCTCTACGCCGCCAATCAGGCATACGCTGGCGTCGCCGGTCATGATCATGCGTGCCGCGTCGTGAAGCGCCTGCATGGAAGAACCGCACAGCCGATTGACCGTGGTGGCGGGTACCGAATGCGGGATTTCCGCCAGCAGCGCCGCGTTGCGGGCAATATTGAAGCCCTGTTCCAGAGTCTGCTGAACGCAGCCCCAGTAAATATCGTCAATCGTGCTGGCTTCAAGGGATGGGTTGCGTGAAAGCAGGCTACGCATCAGGTGCGCGGAGAGATCTTCTGCGCGCACGTGGCGAAAGGCGCCGCCCTTTGAACGGCCCATCGGGGTACGAACTGCATCGACAATGACAACCTGTTCCATTGTGACTCCTTAAGCCTTTTTCAGGTCGCCTGGCGCACGGGCAGGCTCAACCGGTGGATAGTACGGTTCGTTATGACGCGCTTTGCTGCGCAATCCTTCCGGCACGTCGTATAGCGGGCCGAGATGCTGATACTGCTGGGCCATATCGAGATATTTTGCGCTACCGAGCGTATCCAGCCAGCGGAACGCGCCGCCGTGGAACGGAGGGAAGCCCAGGCCATAAACCAGCGCCATATCGGCTTCTGCCGGGGTGGCGATAATGCCCTCTTCGAGACAGCGCACCACTTCGTTGACCATGGGGATCATCATGCGGGCGATAATCTCTTCATCGCTGAAATCACGCTTCGGCTGGCTGACTTCCGCCAGCAGGCTATCGACTGCGGTATCCTCTTCCTTCTTCGGCTTACCTTTACTGTCTTCTTTGTAGCGCCAGAAGCCGAGGCCATTTTTCTGGCCGAAACGGTTAGCGTCGAACAGCGCATCGATCGCATCGCGATAATCTTTCTGCATCCGCTGCGGGAAGCCCGCCGCCATGACCGCCTGCGCGTGATGCGCGGTATCAATGCCAACGACGTCCAGCAGATAGGCCGGGCCCATCGGCCAGCCAAACTGCTTCTCCATCACTTTATCGACTTTGCGGAAGTCCGCGCCGTCGCGCAGCAGCTGGCTGAAACCGGCGAAGTAGGGGAACAGCACGCGGTTAACAAAGAAACCGGGGCAGTCGTTGACCACAATCGGCGTTTTGCCCATTTTGCTGGCCCAGGCGACCACTTTCGCAATGGTTTCGTCCGAGCTTTTCTCGCCGCGAACGATCTCGACCAGCGGCATCCGGTGCACCGGGTTAAAGAAGTGCATACCGCAGAAGTTTTCCGGGCGCTTCAGTACGCTGGCCAACTCGCTGATGGGAATGGTGGAGGTATTCGAAGCCAGCACGGTATCCGGGCGGACTTTGTCTTCCGTTTCCGCCAGCACCGCTTTTTTCACTTTCGGATTCTCAACAACGGCTTCGACCACGACGTCCACGCGTTCAAAGCCGGCGTAATCCAGGGTTGGCTGAATAGTAGAAATGACGCCAGCCATCTTAAGACCGTCGATTTTGCCGCGCTCAAGCTGTTTATTCAGCAGCTTGGCCGCTTCGGTCATGCCCAGCGTCAGCGATTTGTCGTTGATATCTTTCATGACGACCGGCACGCCTTTCCAGGCTGACTGGTATGCAATGCCGCCGCCCATAATTCCCGCGCCCAGCACGGCCGCGTGTTTTGGCGTGTCGATATCTTTCGTCAGCTTCTTCGCTTTTGTTTTGACGTACTGATCGTTAAGGAAGATACCTACCAGCGCACGCGCCTCGTTGGTATGCGCCAGCGGAACGAAACTTTTATTTTCCAGATCCAGCGCTTCTTCGCGGCCAAAGCGGGCGGCGGCTTCGATGGTTTTAACGGCGGTAATCGGGGCCGGGTAGTGCTTCCCGGCGGTTTGCGCCACCATGCCTTTGGCGATGGTAAAACTCATCGCGGCTTCAATTTTACTCAGATGCAGCGGCTCCAGCTTCGGCTGGCGCTTCGCCTTCCAGTCCAGGTCGCCTTTAATAGCCTGACGCAGAATCGCGACCGCGCCATCGATCAGTTTTTCATGCTTAACCACGCCATCGACGAGGCCGATTTTTAAGGCCTGTTCGGCGCCAACGTCTTTGCCGGCGGCAATGATTTCCAGCGCGCTGTCCGCGCCAAGCATCCGCGGCATCCGCACCGAGCCGCCAAAGCCCGGCATGATGCCCAGCTTCGTTTCCGGCAGACCAATGCGCAGATCCGGCGTCGCCAGGCGATAATCGGTCGCCAGCACGCATTCGCAGCCGCCGCCCAACGCATAGCCGTTGACGGCGGAGATGGTCGGAACCGGCAAATCTTCCAGGCGATTAAATACGCTATTAGCGAAATGCAGCCACTGGCTGAGCTGTTCTTCGGGAACCTGGAACAGAGAAAGAAATTCGGTGATATCCGCGCCGACAATAAAAGCGGCTTTCTCGGAGCGTAGCAGCAGCCCTTGCAGATCTTTTTGTTTTTCGAGTACGTCCAGCGCTTCACCGAGGCTGGCTACGGTTGCGGTATCGAGCTTGTTGACCGAGCCGGGGGCATCAAATACCAGTTCGGCAATGCCGTCTTCCCGCCAGTCGAGGTACAGGGTGTCGCCTTTGTAGAGCATGTCAGTCTCCTGAATCCAGCAATATGATCTGGTCATACCAGATGAGACGGAGTGTGGATTTTATGTTAAGAAATTGCAAATAAGACTTTAAATAAATGCTGGTCGGATCACACCCGGTAGAGATCACCCCGTTTGAGGTCATTGTGCTAAGATGCGAAGCATCACGATCTCATAAAATCAAAGGATAAATGATGGAATCCCTTGCCGGTCTCTATAAAAATCATATCGTTACCTTACAAGAACGCACCCGCGATGTTCTGGCCCGCTTTAAGCTGGATGCCCTGCTGATCCACTCCGGTGAACTGGTCAACGTCTTCCTTGACGATCATCCGTATCCGTTCAAGGTCAATCCCCAGTTCAAAGCCTGGGTGCCGGTTACGCAGGTCCCTAACTGCTGGCTGCTGGTGGACGGCGTCAATAAACCCAAACTGTGGTTCTATCTGCCGGTCGACTACTGGCATAACGTGGAACCGCTGCCGACCTCATTCTGGACCGAAGAGGTGGATGTGATTGCCCTGCCGAAAGCGGATGGTATCGGCAGCCAACTGCCCGCCGCGCGCGGCAATATTGCCTATATCGGGCCGGTGCCGGAACGTGCGTTGGGGTTAGATATCGCGGCGGATAAAATCAACCCGAAAGGGGCGATCGATTATCTGCACTACTATCGCTCTTATAAAACTGACTATGAGCTGGCCTGCATGCGCGAAGCGCAGAAGTCAGCGGTTAACGGTCATCAGGCCGCTCATGAAGCGTTCCTCTCCGGGATGAGCGAGTTTGATATCAACCAGGCCTATCTGACCGCGACCGGCCATCGCGACACCGATGTACCGTACAGCAACATTGTGGCGCTGAACGAACATGCCTCCGTGCTGCATTACACGAAGCTGGATCATCGCGCGCCGGCGGAATTGCGCAGCTTCCTGCTTGATGCGGGCGCGGAATATAACGGCTATGCGGCGGATCTGACGCGTACCTGGGCGGCGCATGGCGATAGTGACTATGCTCAACTGATTAAAGACGTTAATGAGGAACAGCTGGCGCTGATTAGCACCATGAAGGCGGGCGTGAGCTACGTGGATTATCATGTCCAGTTCCATCAGCGTATTGCCAAACTGCTGCGCAAACATCAGATAGTCAAAGATATGAGCGAAGAAGCAATGGTGGAAAACGACCTGACCGGACCGTTTATGCCGCACGGCATTGGTCATCCTTTAGGTCTGCAGGTTCATGATGTCGCGGGTTTTATGCAGGATGATTCGGGTACCCATCTGGCCGCGCCGGCAAAATATCCTTACCTGCGCTGCACGCGCGTACTGCAGCCGCGGATGGTATTGACGATTGAACCGGGAATCTACTTTATTGAATCGCTGCTGGCGCCGTGGCGCGAAGGGCAGTTCAGCAAACACTTCAACTGGCAGAAAATTGAAGCGCTGAAACCGTTTGGCGGTATTCGTATTGAAGACAACGTCGTGATCCACGAAAACAGTATTGAAAACATGACGCGCGATCTGAAACTGGCGTAATGGAAAGCTGGTTGATACCGGCCGCGCCGGCCACCTTTGTGGAAGAGATCAAAAAGAGCCGCTTTATCACGCTGTTGGCGCACACCGACGGCGTAGCGGCGGCAAAGGCGTTTGTCGAGTCAGTCAGGGCGGATCACCCGGATGCCCGTCACCACTGCGTGGCGTGGGTCGCCGGGCCTCCGAATGACTCGCAGCAGCTGGGGTTTTCCGACGATGGCGAACCGGCGGGGACGGCGGGTAAACCGATGCTGGCGCAGCTGATGGGTAGCGGCGTCGGCGAGATAACCGCTGTCGTCGTGCGCTACTACGGTGGTATTCTGCTGGGCACCGGCGGCCTGGTCAAAGCGTACGGCGGCGGTGTGCACCAGGCGCTTGCGCTGCTGACAACACAGCGCAAGACGCCGCTGACCGCGTATACTTTGCAGTGTGAATACGGGCAGTTGGCCGGGATTGAAACGCTGTTGGCTCAGTTCTCAGGGAAAATTGTCGAAAGCGAATATCAAGCGTCTGTTCAGCTGCGCGTGGCGCTTCCTCAGGCTGAAGTGGCGCTATTTTCAGCAAAACTGGCTGATTTTAGTCGCGGTTCGTTGCAATTACTGAAGATTGACGAATAATCCCCACCTGATTTTTTTGCATATCAAAGGAAGCGCCAGAGATGCATTTTCGCGCGATAACCCGAATCGTTGGACTGCTGGTCATTTTGTTTTCGGGGACAATGATCCTCCCGGGATTAATAGCCCTGATATATCGCGATGGTGCGGGGCGGGCGTTTACCCAGACCTTTTTTGTTGCCCTGGCGATCGGTTCGCTGCTGTGGTGGCCCAACCGTCGTGAGAAGGGTGAACTGAAATCCCGCGAAGGGTTTCTCATCGTCGTGCTGTTCTGGACGGTGCTCGGAAGCGTCGGTTCGCTGCCCTTTATCTTCTCTGAACAGCCCAACCTGAGCATTACGGATGCCTTCTTTGAATCCTTCTCGGGTCTGACAACGACCGGGGCAACCACGCTGGTTGGGTTAGATTCGTTACCCCACGCCATTCTTTTCTATCGTCAGATGCTGCAATGGTTTGGCGGGATGGGGATCATCGTGCTGGCGGTAGCGATACTGCCGATACTGGGCGTCGGGGGGATGCAGCTGTATCGGGCGGAAATGCCCGGGCCGCTGAAAGATAACAAGATGCGGCCGCGCATTGCTGAGACGGCGAAAACGCTGTGGCTTATCTATGTCTTACTGACGGTGGCCTGTGCGCTGGCGCTGTGGTTTGCCGGCATGCCGGCGTTCGACGCCATCGGGCACAGCTTCTCGACGATTGCGATTGGCGGATTCTCCACCCATGACGCCAGCGTGGGCTACTTTAATAGCCCAACGATTAACTCCATTATTGCGATTTTCTTGCTGATATCGGGCTGTAACTACGGCCTGCACTTTTCATTACTCAGCGGGCGCAGCCTGAAAGTGTACTGGCGCGATCCCGAATTCCGCATGTTCATCGGCGTGCAGCTCACGCTGGTGGTGGTATGTACCCTGGTGCTGTGGCTGCATGACGTCTACAGTTCGGCGCTCATGACGGTGAATCAGGCGTTCTTTCAGGTTGTATCGATGGCGACAACGGCGGGCTTCACGACCGACAGCATTGCGCGCTGGCCGCTATTTTTACCGGTCCTCCTCCTCTGTTCGGCTTTTATCGGCGGCTGTGCCGGGTCGACTGGCGGTGGTTTGAAGGTTATCCGTATTCTTCTGCTTTTCAAGCAGGGTAACCGTGAGCTTAAACGGCTGGTACATCCTAACGCGGTATATAGTATTAAACTGGGGAACCGCGCGCTGCCGGAACGTATCCTGGAAGCCGTCTGGGGATTCTTCTCCGCCTATGCGCTGGTGTTTATCATTAGTATGCTGGCGATTATCGCCACCGGCGTGGATGATTTCTCGGCCTTTGCTTCGGTCGTTGCGACGCTGAATAACCTTGGCCCTGGGCTGGGCGTGGTGGCGGATAACTTTGCGACGATGAACCCTGTCGCAAAATGGATCTTGATTGCTAATATGCTGTTTGGTCGTCTGGAAGTGTTCACCTTGCTGGTGCTATTTACTCCGACTTTCTGGCGCGAATAACAGGAGTGCCTGTGAAAACTTTGATTCTCTTTTCTACCCGCGACGGACAGACGCGTGAAATCGCCTCCTATCTGGCATCTGAATTAAAAGAGCAGGGGATTGATGCGGACACGATCGATCTCAACCGCACCAATGAAGTGGAGTGGCCCTTATACGATCGTGTCGTCATCGGCGCATCAATCCGCTATGGTCATTTTCATCCCGCCTTAGAACGGTTTGTAAAAACGCATCTTCAGTCGCTGCAGGCGCTACCGGGCGCCTTTTTCTCGGTCAACCTCGTCGCGCGTAAGCCAGAAAAACGAACGCCGCAGACCAACAGCTACACCCGCAAGTTTCTGCTTAACTCGCCGTGGCAGCCGCAGCACTGCGCGGTGTTTGCCGGCGCGCTCCGCTATCCACGCTATCGTTGGTACGATCGGTTTATGATTCGCCTTATTATGAAGATGACCGGCGGCGAAACGGATGTCACTAAAGAAGTGGTGTATACCGACTGGCAGCAGGTGGGCAGATTTGCGCGGGAAATTGCGCAAATGACCAGCAAATAGCGCGTTAAATCACCCTGGTGATGGAAAGTTGAGCGAACGAAAAGTTTTTTGAAATTTCCCCTTGTCACTTCGGAATTACTCCCTATAATGCGCTCCCACTGACACGGAACAACGGCTTACAGCCCGCCGGGTCAGCGGGATTCAGCGATG